>CAMDLO010000081.1 GCA_945901765.1 Cyanobium sp. NIES-981
CCAGCCCACATAGAGGCGGTTGTTGGTGGAGGTGATCCACTCACAGAACTGCTGCCAGCTGGAGGCGCCGGAGCGCTGCTGGAGAGTGGTGGTCATGAGAACGAGAGAAGGAGAGGTGGCGAGTCGGGTGCGGCTGACGAATCAGCAGCGGCGAAGCGCCGGGTACGTATGGCAGGCCTGCCGGAACGGAGAACCGCAGGGAAGGAGCTGCCGGGGACGGAATCCCGTCGCTCCAGACTGTAACGGAAGATTGCGGCGTTTGTGAAGAGGGGTTGCGTGTCAGCACTGCCGCACCGGGGCTGGCAGCGACCGCCCGGGCTGGGCAGGCTCGTGCCAGCAGCTGATCGATGCCGTGTTTCCCGCCCCGCTGGTGCTGTTGCGCTGGGACCTCAACGGCGAGCGATTCGAGGAGCAGGTGCCCGTGCATCTGGCCCGGCGCCGCCGGGATGAGCTGGAGCGCCTCGGGGCCGTTGTGTACTGGAGCGAACGGCTGGCCTCGGCTGCCTGAGCGTCGGCGCGCAACAGTTCCCCCCACCTGTCGTGGCGATGGCTGCCTGGCGCTGCTAGAGCTGCCCCATCCCCACCGGTGCCAGCAGGCATGGCAGACACCCTCCCCCCGTCTCGTTCCCTGCGCCTGCGTCAGCCGATCGCTGCGGTTCTGGGCCTGGTTGCACTGGTGACGCTGTCGGCATGCCAGTCCAGGCCTTCCGCCGCGCTGCTGGATCTGCAACAGCGCCAGGAGCAGCTGGATCTGAAGCTGCAGCAGCTGGAGCAGAAGCTGATCAAACTCACACCGAGCAACGCGGCCGATAAAGCCGGCAAGCCGCCGGCCGGGCCGGTGAAATCGCTCACCCTGCGCAGCGGCAGTGAAGACGACCGCCTGCGCATCTACTGGGCCGATGGCAGTACCACCGATCTGCCCTGCACCAAGGAGCAATCGACCCTGGTGTGCGGTTGAGGCAACGTCGCCCGGCTTGACAGCGCAGGCAACCCGGGCTCAGCTGAATCGAAAGCCGGATTGCTCGGATGCCGTTCCGCCCCCCCACGCTTTGGGCCCTACTGCTGCTGGGCGTTGCCGCACTCCCTGCGTCAGCCCAGCCGGTTCCGGCCGCCGCGGACGCACCCCGCACCACCCGCACCCTCGAGCGGATTGATCAGATCATCGGCGAAGCCCAGGCCAAGCAGCGGGCGCTGAATGTGGCCCGGGAGGCGGGCGTGAAGCTGAACGGTGGTCTGACGGCCTATCGCCCGGCCCGCTGCATGGTTGAGGGCATCAGCAACAACCCCTGTCTGATCAGCAGCACCCCGTCGGGCTTCGTGTTCCGGTTCCGCGGCGGGGTGCCGGGCTGGGAACAGGAGGGCACCCCGCCCACCGTGGAAACCGAGCTGCGGGTCTCGCGCGATGGCCGCACGGTGTTGGACGTGATTTACAACGGCGCCCCGAGGCCTGCCGCCAGCGCCGCCAGCTCCTGAGCCCATTGCGGTTGCACCGCCAGCCGCTCACGCTGGGTGAGGCTGAGGGCGATCCCTTTCTCGCCGTAGGCCGCCTCGTTGATGAACACCGGCACCGCGTCGCTCCCAGCCGCCGCAGCGGCCTGAACGGGCGGCACGTAGGTCAGGCAGTGGCCATCGGGGTCGAGAAAGAGTGGGTCGCCCGGCTGGATCGCCCGCCAGTCGCGGTGCTGGCGCTGGGGGTGGATGCAGGCCAGCGGCCGACCCTCCCCATCGCGGGGCAGATCGAGGCTGCCGAGATGCCGATGCACGGTCAGGCTGTCTGGTAACCGCAGCTGACCAAGCCGCGCCTCCGCGAGCGCGGCCAGGCCCGCTTCCAGGGCCAGCTGGGTCTGGCGGCAGATGGTGGCCTGCACCACACCCTGGGGCACGGGCCCCACTTCGATCACCAGGCCGCAGGGCCAGCGCTCCACCAGAAAGCCGCGCTGGGCGGCATCGGCCTCGTGCAGATACACCGGCAGCCCCAGCCGGGCCTGGATCGCCGCGGCCAGGGCCAGATCGGCGGGCCGGCGGCCGTACACCACCAGGCAATTGCCCATGGCGCTGGTGGTGCTGTGCAGGTCGAACACCACGCTGCAGGGGCGCTCCCCCCCTGGGCCATGGCGGGCCAGCAGCTGCCGGGCCCGCTCCAGCTCCAGGCTGGTGGTGCTGGGATCCGCCAGCAGCGCCGGTTGGAAGCAACGGTTCAGATCCCGGTCGAGATAGCGCTGGTTGGAGGCGTAGGCGGCCGGATTGCCGATCACCAGCTCCAGCGCCATCCCAGCGCTGGCGAGGGCCTCGGGCTGCTGTTGCCAGTGCCGCAGCAGCCAGGGAGCGTTGCGTTCATTGCCGTGGGTACCGGCCACCACCAGCACGGCTGGGGCATGGGGCAGGGGGTTCAAGGGCCTGAGGGGCAGCGGCCCCTGGATTTTCAACCCGATCCGGCCCAGATTCACGGCAGTCCGAAAGGTGGCGCTCCTGAATCCCCCCCCGTGGCTGGTGCGCGGCGCCCGTGCCGCCTGGCACTGGCAGTGGCTGCGGTTGATGGAGGGCCTGGGCCCGGCCGATGCGGCCGGGCACTACCGCCGTCCACCGGCCGGCTTCGCGGCGGTGCCCGCCCTGCCGCATGACGCCGCCCGCCCTGCCGCCCATGTGTTGATCGTGGGCCGCAGCTGCCCCTGGGCCCATCGGGCCTGGCTGGTGTGGAGCCTGCGGCAGCTCGGCGCCAGCATCGACCTGGAGGTGGTCGAACCCGATCCCCAGGCCGGCCGCTGGCGGTTCCGCCAGCCCTTCGAGGGCTGCGCCAGCCTGCGCGAGCTCTACGCCCGCAGTGGCGCCGCCGCCGGCGCGCGCGCCACCGTGCCTGTGCTGTATTCCCGCGGGCAGCGCCAGGTGCTGCTGGGGGAGAGCGCCCGGCTGATCGAACTGCTCAACCGCTGGCCGGGCCAGGCGCTGGATCTCGACCCACCTGGGCAGGCGGCTGCCACGGCCGCCTGGCGCGAGCGGTTGCAGGGCGCGGTGAACGACGGGGTGTACCGCTGTGGCTTCGCCCGCAACCAGGCGGCCTACGACCAGGCGGAGACGGCCTTGTTCGCGACCCTGGAGGGGGCAGAGACCGCTCTGAGCCGCCAGCCCTGGCTCGCCGGCGAGCGGCTGAGTCTGGCCGATGTACAGCTGTTCCCCACCTTGATCCGGCTGGAGTTGGTCTACGCGCCCCTGTTCGGGGTGAGCCGGCGCCCGCTCTGGCAGCTGCCGGCGCTGTGGGCCTGGCGCCGCCGCTTCTTCGGCCTGCCCGGGGTGGCGGCCAGCTGCGACGCCGAAGCCTGGCGCCGCGATTACTTCGGGGCGCTGTTTCCCCTGCACGCTTCCGGCATCGTCCCCGCCGGCCCCCCCCTGGCCACACTGGTGGAGCCCTGTCCCGGCCGGAGCGGCGATGACAGCCCAGCCCCCTCACCCGTTCCCCGCCCCACCGCCTGAGCCGGAGGCGGTGCAGCGCCCCGTGCTGCAGGGGCTCTACGGGCCGTTCACGATCAGCCGGCGCGACGAGCTGGAAGTGCTGGGCTACCGCCTCAGCCTGCTCACCGCTGCCCTGGCCCTGGCGGGTCTGCTGCTGCAGTGGCAGCTGCTGGGCGGGCGCTGGCTGTGGCCCTGGCTGCTGCCGCTGCTGGCCGGCACCGGCCTGGCCCTGCGCTGGATTCACATCTATCTGCGGCCCCTGCATCGCGCCCTGCAGCTGTTCTGGCTGCTCGGCTGTCTGGGCCTGGCGCTGCTGGCGCTGCGGGCGGGGCCGGCAGCGATGGCGGCCAGCCTCACGACCGACGGCCGCTGGATCTGGGCGGTGGGCCCTCTGTTCGCGGCCCTGGCCGGCATCGGCTTCAAGGAGTTCTTCTGCTTCCGGCGGCCCGAGGCGATCGGCCTCACCCTGCTGCTGCCGGTCGCCCTGCTCGGCCACCTCAGCGGCCTGCTGGCGCCGCCGCTGGCGGGCCGTCTGCTGGCGGTGGCCGCGGCTCTGCTGCTGGTGCTGTGCCTGCGCAAGCTGCCGATGCCCGCCGCCGCTGACGTGGGCGACAAGAGCGTGTTTGCTTACCTGGAGAGCCAGCGCCGCACCGCGACCGCGTGAGCCTGATCAGCCTGGTGGGGGTCCGCAAGGACTACGGCATCCGCACCCTGTTCGCCGACCTGAACCTGCACATCGAGCCACGCGACCGGCTCGGTCTGATCGGCCCGAACGGGGCCGGCAAGAGCACCCTGCTGCGGGTGCTGGCCGGCGAGGAGCCCCCAGGCGCCGGGGAGCGCCGCACCGCCCCGCAGGCGCGGGTGGTGCTGGTGAGCCAGGAGCCCCAGCTCGACCCGCGGCTCACGGTGCTGGAGCAGGTGTTCGCCGGCAGCGGCGAGAAAATGGACCTGCTGGGGCGCTATGCGGCGGTGAGCGACGCCCTCGCCCATGCCCACGACCGGGGTGAGGACCAGGAGGCCCTGCTGGCGGAGCTGGGCCGGCTCAACGCCCGGATGGATCAGAGCCAGGCCTGGGGGCTGGAGCAGCAGATCCGCGAGGTGCTGGAGCGGCTGGGGGTGCGCGATGTGCACCGGCCGGTGGGGGAGCTCTCCGGCGGCTACCGCAAGCGGCTGGCGCTGGCGGCGGCCCTGGTGGCCGAACCGGATGTGCTGCTGCTCGATGAGCCCACCAACCACCTCGACGCCGACGGCGTGCAGTGGCTCCAGGGCTACCTGAGCCGTTTCCCCGGCGCCCTGGTGCTGGTCACCCACGACCGCTACGTGCTCGACCGGGTGGCCACCCGGATCGTGGCGGTCGACCGGGGCGAGGCCCGGGCCTACGGCGGCAGCTACGGCACCTATCTGGAGCGGCAGGCGGCGGAGGAGGCGGCGGCTGACGCGAGCGAGGCCAAGCTGCGGGGTGTGCTGCGCCGCGAACTGGAGTGGCTGCGCCGTGGCCCGAAGGCCCGCAGCACCAAGCAGAAGGCCCGGATTCAGCGGATCGAGGCGCTGCAGGACGCTCCGGTGCGGCAGCAGAAGGGCCAGCTGAGCCTGGCCAGCAACCAGCGGCGCCTCGGCCGGCGGGTGATCGATGCGGAGGATCTGAGCCTCTGGCCCGATCCCCAGGCCCGGCAGGCCGGACTGCCGCCCCTGCTGCGGGGCTTCAGCTATGCCTTCAGCCCGGAGGACCGGGTTGGCATCATCGGCCCGAACGGCTCCGGCAAGAGCACACTCCTCAACCTGATCGCGGCGCTGGCGACCAGGCCCGCCGATCCGGAGCTGGCGGCCTGCCACGACGGCCTGCTGGAGCTGGGCGGCACCGTGAAGCTCGCCTATTTCGACCAGCACAGCGAGGTGCTGATCCAGGCCGAGGACGCGGCCGGCCGGCCGCGCAAGGTGATCGATGTGGTGAAGGAGGCGGCCAGCACCGTGGAGGTGGCGGGCAGCAGCCTGAGCGCCTCCCAGCTGCTGGAGCGGTTCCTGTTCCCGCCGGCCCAGCAGCACCAGCCCGTGGCCCGGCTGTCGGGCGGCGAGCGGCGGCGGCTGCACCTCTGCCGGCTGCTGATCGAGGCGCCGAACGTGTTGCTGCTCGACGAGCCCACCAACGACCTTGATGTGCAGACGCTCACCGTGCTGGAGGATTTCCTGGAGGACTTCCGTGGTTGCGTGGTGGTGGTCTCGCACGACCGCTGGTTCCTCGATCGCTGCGTGGACCGGCTGTTCGTGGTGCAGGGCGGCGAACTGGTGCGCTTCGAGGGGAACTACAGCGCCTATCTGGAGCAGCAGCAGCAGGTCGAGCGGCCGCCGGCGGCGGCGCCGCCGCCGGCCGGCACGGCAGCGCCGCGGCGCGCCCCGGAGCGGCTACGGCGGCGCAGCTTCAAGGAGGCCCGGGAGCTGGCCCGGCTGGAGGCCGATCTGCCTGCCTGGGAAGGGCAGCGGGCCGAGCTGGAGGCGGCTCTGGGGGCCGCAGGCGCGGATTACACCCGTCTGGAGGACCTGACACGGGCTCTGGCTGAACTCAATGCCCGGCTGGAGGCCGCTGAGGAGCGCTGGCTGGAACTGAGCGAGCTGGCGGAGTGAGTGTTTCTGCGTGGGGATTCACACACAAATGCCCCCTGCGGGACTGCCCGTGTCGTCAACCGGCCAAAAAGGATTCCACCCGCTAAGCCGACGCCCGTATGGTGGGCCCGACCGTTCCGGGCCCCCATCGGCCGGCATCCGCATGAACACCATCGACGAGCACATCAGCAAGGACAAGGCTGAGATCGAGGCCGCCAAGGCTGCCGGTGACGAGGCCAAGGTGCGTCACCTGGAGGGCGAGCTGAAGGGTCTGGAGGAGTACAAGGCCCATCACCCCGAAGACAGCCACGACCCCTCGCCGCTGGAAGTGTTCTGCGACATGAACCCTGAAGCCCCCGAGTGCCTGGTGTACGACGACTGAGCCTCAGCCGCTGGGTTGCCGGCACGGTCTGACGGGCCGGCAACTCGCCCCTGGAATCGCGGGACGCGCCCCGTTCCAGGGTGCCAACGCAGCCTGAGCCTCAGGAGGCGATCCCCAGCTCCTGCCAGACGGCAGTGAGCAGGCTGTTCAGGTTCATCGCCGCCGCCGCCGACACGGCCAGCACCGGCCGACCGGTGGCCCGCCCCACCTCCTGCCGCTGTGCCTCGAGCTCCTCGGCAGACAGCAGCTCGATCTTGTTAAGCACCAGCAGGCGGGGACGCTCCGCCAGGCCGTGGCCGTAGGCGCTGAGTTCCTCTTCCACCACGCGCAGATCCGCCAGCACGGATTCCGAAGCGGCATCCACCAGGTGAATCAGCAGGCGGGTGCGCTCGATGTGGCGCAGAAACTCATGGCCGAGGCCGGCTCCCTGGGCGGCGCCGGCGATCAGCCCCGGGATGTCGGCGAAGACGGTACCGTCGCCGCTGGGCCGCCGCACCACCCCCAGGTTCGGCACCAGGGTGGTGAAGGGGTAGTCGGCGATCTTGGGCCGGGCGGCTGAGAGCACGGAGATCAGGGTGCTCTTGCCCGCATTGGGCAGGCCGATGATCCCCACCTCGGCGAGCAGCTTCAGCTCCAGCTGCAGCAGCCACTGTTCTCCCTCCTTGCCTTCGGTGCACTTCTCTGGAGCCCGGTTGCGGTTGCTCAGGTAGTGGGCGTTGCCGAGGCCGCCGCGGCCCCCCAGGGCCACCAGCAGCTCCTGGCCGGGGTCGGTGAGATCGCCGAGCTGGATGCCGGTGCGGGCGTCGCGCACCTCCGTGCCGCAGGGCACCTTGATCACCAGGTCGCTGCCGCCGGCACCGGTGCAGCGGTTCGGGCCGCCGCGGCGGCCGTCGTCGGCCAGGAACTGGCGGCGGTACTTGAAGTCGAGCAGGGTCTGCAGGTTGGCATCAGCCACCAGCAGCACGTCGCCGCCGCGGCCGCCATCGCCGCCGGAAGGGCCGCCCGCGGGCACGTATTTCTCGCGGCGGAACGCCACGATGCCGTCGCCGCCGCGGCCGGCCTTCACCGCGATGCGAGCCTGATCGATGAACTGCATTGCTGCAAACCTAGGATCGCGCCCAACGGTTGACCTGGGACGGCGGGAATTGGCGGACGTGCGCTTCCAGCGGGTCAGCAAGACCTACCCACCGCGCCGCGGCGGTGCGCCGGTGACGGTGCTGCACGATCTCGACCTGCAGGTGCAGGACGGTGAGTTCCTGGTGCTGGTGGGGCCCTCCGGTTGCGGCAAGAGCACCCTGCTGCGGCTGCTGGCGGGGCTGGAGTTGCCCACGGGAGGCGAGATCCTGGTGGGCGAGCGGCCGGTGAGCCGGCTGCGGCCGGCCCAGCGCGATGTGGCGATGGTGTTTCAGAGCTATGCCCTCTATCCCCACCTGAGCGTGGCGGGAAATCTGGGCTTCGGGCTGCGGCGCAGCCGGCCGCGCACGCCGCTGCAGCAGCTGCAGGACAGCCTGCATCAGGCCAGCCGGCGGTTGCCGGCGCCGTTGCAGGTGCCGTCGCGGCGGGAGCGGCAGATCGAGGCGCGCATCGCCGAGGTGGCGGCGATGCTGGAGCTCGAGCCCCTGCTCCAGCGGCTGCCGAAGGAGTTGTCGGGCGGTCAGAAGCAGCGGGTGGCGCTGGGCCGCGCGATCGCCCGCCAGCCGGCGGTGTTTCTGATGGATGAACCGCTCAGCAATCTCGACGCCAAGCTGCGCACCGGTACCCGCACCCAGATCGTGGAGCTGCAGCGGCGGCTGGGCACCACCACCCTTTACGTCACCCACGATCAGGTGGAGGCGATGACGATGGGCCATCGCATCGCCGTGCTGCATGCCGGCCGGCTGCAGCAGCTGGGCACGCCGATGGAGCTGTACCGCTGGCCGGCCAATCTGTTTGTGGCCCAGTTCATCGGCAGCCCGCCGATGAACCTCCTGCCGGTGCAGGTGGCAGCCGCGGGGCAGCTGCTGGTGGGTTCCCGCCGCTTTGCCCTCGAGGAGCCCCTGGCGAGCGCGAGCGGCCGCTGGGTCGGCCAGACCCTCACCGCCGGCCTGCGGCCGGAACACCTGCGTCTGGCACCCGCCACCAACCGCAACCTGGCGGCGGAGGTGTGCCACCTGGAGGCCCTGGGCAACGAGCAGCTGCTCACCTGCCGCCTGGCCGAGGGCAGCCAGCTGCTGCAGGTGCGCAGCGATCCCGACCGCCAGCTGGTGCCGGGCGAAACCGTGCACCTGGACGTGGATCCGGCCGGCTGGCGCCTGTTCGATGGCGACGGCAACGCGCTCAGCCTGCCGAAAGTGGCCATGGCCGAGGGCCGGGCCGAACCGCAGCTGCCGGCGTTGGGCAGCGGCTGAACCCGCCTAACCTGAAGGGGTGGCCAGCATTTCTCCCACCCACCGGCAACGGTGCCAGCTCGGTCCGGGGCTGGAGGCAGCTGAGATCGGCGCAGCACTGGCGGAGCTGAGCCAAGACCCTGAGATCGACAAGGTGGTTTTGTTCGGCTCCCGCGCCCGTGGCACCGCGCGACGGGACTCAGACCTCGACCTGCTCCTGATCGTGGCGGGCAGCCTCACGCCGGAACGGGACAAGCAGCTGCGCCGCCGGGTGCGCAGCCTGCTTCTGCCCCTGCTGCCGGTGGACCTCGACCTGCTGATCAGCGATGCGGCCACCACCAGCCGATGGGCTGGCTCCCGCTGGCATGTGCTCGGCCACATCCACCGCGAAGGGGTGCCGCTTGATGCCACCTGAGGAGGACGCCCGCGCCATTTTGCGGCTGGCACTGCGGCACGAGCAGTCGTTGGCAGCCAGCCTGGATCCGGGCTTCGCGCAGGAGAACTGGGGGTTTCTCGCCCAGCAGTGCGTGGAGAATCTGCTCAAAGGCCTGATCGTGCTGGCCGATCAGCAGCCGCCCCTCAGCCACGACCTGGCCCGCCTGCAGCTCCTGGCCGGGGCCAGGCTGCCGGAGGAGTTGCTGGAGCTGCAGGAGTTTGCCGTCAAGGCCCGCTACTCGCCGGAAGACACCCCACTGCCCGCGAGCAGGGAGCGCCTGCTCGCCCTGATCCGCCAGTTGCGCAATGGCCTTGAGCAAAGGCTTCATCAACCTTGATCGCCACCCGGCTGCCGCCGCTGGGGTCTGGGATCAGGCAGAAACCTGGGTCACCAGCTGCTCCCATTCGTCGCCGAACAGCCAGTCGTAATGCCGCCAGCGACCCACGGAGGTGCTGTAGATCGGCTCGCGGGCCTGGCTGTGGCTGAGGGTGATCGGGATGCGCGGGTTGCGCTCGGGGTGCAGCACGCCCTCGTGCATCGGCAGCTGCATGGCCTCAAGGCTGCAGCGCAGGCTGGCTTCCGGCTGGGCCACCAGGGTCTCGTACCGGATCACGCGATGGTTGAGCTGGAGCCGCTCCAGGGCCAGGCTGACCAGCTCCAGATGGGTGCTCACCACGGCGTGAATGTGATCGAGGCTGCCCACCCAGCCCAGGGCGCCGGTGGGGCGGATCGCCGCCATGCTCAGGCTGAGGGCTAGGTCGCGGGGGTCCCGCCGCAGGTGCAGCACCACCGATCCCGGCAGCACCTGGGCGATGGCGGGCAGCCACATCCAACTGATCAGCGACTTGTCCACCATCCAGGCGGCCTGCCGATCGGCAAGGCGCTGGGCCGGCTGGCGGTAGACCCTGCCCAGGGCGGAGCGGCGCTGGCCGCTGAGGCAAGCGAGCTGGGCGGCACCGATGCCCTGCTCCCCCAGTTCCCGGCAGAGCAGGGTGAGGCCCTGAAATTCACCGAGGCCACACACGGATGGGTGGCCATCGAGCATCTGCTCCAGCAGCGTGGTGCCTGAGCGCGGCAGGCCGAGCACGAAGGCCACACCGGGCTCCTCCGCAGGGTGGGCGGTCGGCAGGAATGGCTCGAGATCGCCGCAGCGCAACGCCTCCAGCTGCTCCTGCAACGGGGCCAGAAAACCCTGCAGATCAAAGGGAGGGGCCGTGGCGCGCTGCACCTGCTGCGGTAGCGCCCCTCCGAGTGGTGTAACTCAGGAGGTCCTGTGACCCTCTCCGGAGGGTGAACAGGAGCAGTCAGGAGATGACTGCCTGGAAGCTGATTGCTCAGCTCCGTTTATCCATTATGAACCCTGATCGCTGAATGCGCAACTCA
>CAMDLO010000082.1 GCA_945901765.1 Cyanobium sp. NIES-981
TGACCATGCCACGCTGGCCAGCCACCGCAGAGCTGATCGCCTGGGAGCAGCGCAGCCGGCGCCAGGGATCAGGGATCACCCCGACCCAGCTGCGGGACTGCTGGCGCCTGGATGCGGTGTGGAACCGGCAAGCCCAGCCCCTGACCAGCCAGGCGGCGGGGCTGCGGCTGCTGCAGGCCCAGCTCAGGCTGAGCCCGGCATCGTCAACCGCCGACGCGCTGCTGCTCACCAACAGTGTGCGCGTCGGGTGGCTTGGGCTGCGCTTCCTGGGGCACGGCACCCTGCAGGGGCGGCGACCGCTGCTGCGATTCAGCTTTGAGACGCTGGAGCTGACGCTGGGGGAACGTGTGCTGTGGCGGCAGCGGCTGGCCGCGACACCGGAACGACAGGCACCGTTTTTCGCCCTGATCGCCGCCGGGGACGATGCGGAGGGCCGCTGGCTGCTGGCCCGTGGCCGTGGGGGAGGACTGGCGCTATGGCGGGCTCAGGCGCTGGGGCCGCCGGCCCGCACCTGACGGAGCAACAGGGCGTAGAGATCGTCAGGATCCCGGTACTGGCCGGGCAGGCAGTGGTGCAGGGTATCCAGCCGCTGCCAGCAGACAGTGCGCGGCACCTTGGCGATCGTGATGCGGGGTGTCACCGATGCGCTGATCGACATGACGGCAAGTCCTGCTCCAGAACAGTGGCTGGGTCGGGATTCCGGCCCGGGGCCACTCGGCGCTGCCTGACGGCTGTAGCGAGCCCCCCATCAGGGGACATTCAGGGAAGAGTCAATGCTCAGAGTTGCACCATGCCGCAGCGCATGCCCTTGAGCACCGCCTGCAGCCGGTTGTTCACATCCAGGGTTTTCAGCAGGCGCTTTGTGTAGGTCTTGGCGGTTTCTTCACTCACCACCAGCTGTTCAGCGATCTCCTTGTCACTGAGGCCGCTGGCCAGCAGATCGAGCACTTCGTATTGCCTGCGCGTGAGCCGCGCACAACGCAGATAGAGGTCCAACGAACCTCCTGCTGGTGCATCGGATTCCGTTCTGGATCCTGCACCACCGACCGGCCCTGCACCAGGCCGACAGCCCAATCCCGCCAAACGGGGACGTTTTCAACAGATCCGGGGCAGCTGCTCCCCGCTCTCGGGCAGCAGCAGGCGCTCGGTGCCCAGGGCGGTGCGCAGCAGCACCCGGGGCACCAGACCCGTCGGCAGGGCGGCCGCCTCCCCCACCCAGCACCCCCCCTGGGGCGCCAGCACCGCCAGGGCGGTCTGCAGCTGCTCCGGCGGAACCACCGCCACAAACCGGCCTTCATTGGCCAGATGCAGGGGCTCGAAGCCGAGCAGGGCGCAGCAGCGGGCCACCGGCTCGCACACCGGCACCGCGGCTTCGTGGAGGCGCAGCTCCAGGCCGGCCCCCTCCGCCAGCTCCTGCAGTGCGGCAGCCAGACCGCCGCGGGTGAGATCGCGCAGGCAGTGGGGCGTCACAGCCGCATCCAGCAGGGCCGCCACCTGGGGCCACAGCGGCGCGCAGTCACTCAGCACAGGCGGCTGCAGGGCCAGCCCATGGCGGGCCGCCAGGATCGCCACGCCATGGCGGCCCAGATCACCGCTCAGCAGCACCTGGTCGCCCGGCCGGATCGCCGCCGGACCCACCGGCACCGGCAGCAGGGCCGCCTGCTCCAGGCTGCCGATGCCACTGGTGCAGATGAACAGTCCATCGGCCTGGCCCCGCCCCACCACCTTGGTATCGCCGGTGACGATCCGCAGCCCGCAGCGCTCGGCCGCCGCGGCCATCGAGGCCACCACGCGGCGCAGCAGGGCCAGCTCCAGCCCCTCCTCGAGGATCAGCGACACACTCAGCCAACGGGGCCGGGCCGCCGCCATCGCCAGGTCATTGGCGGTGCCGATCACCGCCAGGCTGCCGATGTCGCCGCCTGGAAACTCCAGGGGCTGCACCACATAGCCGTCGCTGCTGAAGGCCAGCCCAGCGGCAGCGCGCGGCAGCGCCAGGGTGGCGGCATCGTGCAGCACCGGCTCGGGCGCACCGGTGCGATGACCGTAGAGGGGCAGGAGCTCCTGGCGGATCAACTGCCGCATCAGGCTGCCGCCGCCGCCGTGGCCGAGCTGGATCCGGTCGGTCATCGGCCGTGCGCGGGCAGCCGGTAGCGCACATAGGCGGCGCAGGCCCCCTCGCTCGACACCATCGGCGCACCGAGAGGGTGCTCCGGCGTGCAGGCTCCCCCAAAGGCGGGGCACTCAGGCGGGCGGGCCAGACCGCGCAGGATCCGGCCGCTGATGCACACTTCGGCCGCCGGTCCATCCGCAGCCGCTGCTTCACGCCCGTTTGCGTCCACAGGAGCGCGGCCATCCACGGCGGAGAGGCCGAAGCGCTCGCGCGCATCCAGGCGGCGGTAGGGGCCGCGCAGGGCCAGGCCGCCGCCGGGCAGCACCCCCAGGCCACGCCAGGGCTGGTCGACCACGGCGAACACCTCTGCCATCTGGCGCTGGGCGGCGGGGTTGCCCGCCGGGCGCACCACCTGGCCGTAGGCGTTCTCCACCGCGGCCCGCCCCGCCTCCAGCTGGCGCACGCAGGCCACCAGGCCGGCCATCAGCTCCAGCGGCTCGAAGCCGCTCACCACCACCGGCACCCGCTGGGCCGCCACCAGGGCCTCCAGCTCCGCCAGCCCCATCACCGCGCCCACGTGGCCCGCCGCCAGGAAGCCCTGCACCTGGTTGGCCGGGTCGGCCAGGATCGCCGCCATCGCCGGTACCACGCGCACGTGGGCCACCAGCAGATACAGATTTTCCAGCCCCAGCGCCAGGGCCTGGCGGGCCAGCAGGGCCGTGGCCGGGGCGGTGGTCTCGAAGCCCACCGCCAGGAACACCACCTGGCGCTGGGGCTGGGCGCGGGCCAGCGCGAGCGCCTGCAGAGGGGAGGTGAGCAGGCGCACATCGCCGCCGGCGGCCCGCACCCCCAGCAGGTCGTCGCCGCTGGCACTGCCGGGCACCCGCAGCATGTCGCCGTAGGAGCAGAGGATCACCCCGGGGCGCCGGGCCAGGGCCAGGGCGGCGTCGATCGTGGCCGCCGGCGTCACGCACACCGGGCAGCCGGGGCCGTGGATCAGCCGCATCCCCGGCGGCAGCAGCTGATCGAGGCCCCAGCGCACGATCGCGTGGGTCTGGCCGCCGCACACCTCCATCAGGGTCCAGGGGCGGCTGGTGATCGCCTTCAGCTCCGCCGCCAGGGCCTGCACCGCCGCCTGCAGGCTCATGGCAACAGCCTGGCTCACGGCCACAAGACTGCTCATGGCAACAGCCCTGGCCAGGGGCCCTGCACCGCCCGCAGGTACTGGGCCCGCTCGTACTCGCCGGGGTTGGCGCAGCGCTGCTGGCTCATGCAGCCCTGCAGCTCGCGCACCGAGCCGTAGTCGTGCTCCATCAGCCAGGTGGCGAGCTCATCCTCGATGCCGCGCAGCCGCTCCGGCCCGTGGCGCAGCAGCACCGCCACCATCTGGGTGACGCTGGCGCCGGCCATCAGCAGCCGCACCACATCGCTGCCGCGGTGCACGCCGCCGCTGGCGGCCAGATCCAGGGGCTCGCGGCCGTGCAGCAGGGCGATCCAGCGCAGGGGCAGGCGCAGGTCGTGGGGGGTGGAGAGCAGCAGGTTGGGGCGCAGCTCCAGCTCCTCGATGTCGATGTCCGGCTGGTAGAAGCGGTTGAACAGGACCAGGCCATCGGCACCCGCCAGCGCCAGGCGGCGGGCCATCGCCCGCAGGTTGGTGAAGAAGGGGCCGAGCTTCACCGCCAGGGGCAGGCGCACCTGGGCGCGCACCTGGCGCACGATCTCCTCCACCTGGGTTTCAATCGCGGCGCTGCTGAGCTCGGGATCGGTGGGCAGCGCGTAGATGTTCAGCTCCAGGGCCGTGGCACCAGCCGCCTCGATGCGGCGGGCCGTCTCCACCCAGCGGCCGGGGTGGCTGCCGTTGAGGCTGGCGATCACCGGGATCGCCAGCTGGCGGCGGGCCCGCTCGATCAGGCGCAGGTAGGTGTCGGGCCCCTCATGCACCGCCGCCCCCTGGGGCAGGTAGCTGAGGGCCTCGCCGTAGCACTCCTCCCCCTGGCTGGCGTGCCAGTGCAGGGCCAGCTGCTCCTGCTCGATCTGCTCCTCAAACAGCGAATGGAGCACCACGGCGGCGGCGCCGTGCTCCTCCAGCACCAGCAACTGCTCCACGTGCTCGCTGAGGGGCAGGGCCGCCCCCACCACCAGGGGCGAGCGCAGGGGCAGACCCAGGTAGGTGGTGGTGAGATCGGGGGTGGTGAGCGACATCGTCATGGCTGGCTCTCCGGCCCCTGGCCTGCCGGGGGTGAAGGGCTGGTGTGCGGTGCGGCCATCGCCCGGTAGGTGGCCCAGCGGCGGTCGAGGTCGGCCTGGGCGGCGCGGGCCAGCTGGCGGGCGCGCTCGGGCTGGCTGTAGCGGAGCATGCGGAAGCGGTTCTCCGCCTCCAGGCCCTCGGCCAGGGGCCGCCGCGGCCCGGGACTGTCGAGCTGCAGCGGGTTCTCGCCCCGCTCGGCGCGGCGGGGGTCGAAGCGGTAGAGGGGCCAGCGGCCGGTGTCGACCGCCAACTTCTGGTGGGCCATGCCCTCGGCCATGGCGATGCCATGGGCGATGCAGTGGGAGTAGGCCAGGATCAGCGACGGCCCCGGGTAGCTCTCGGCCTCCAGGAAGGCGCGGATCGTGTGCTCGTCGCGGGCGCCCATGGCCACGCTGGCCACGTAGATGCTGCCGTAGCTCATCGCCATCAGGCCCAGGTCTTTCTTGCCGGCGGGCTTGCCACCGGCGGCGAACTTGGCGACCGCCCCCAGGGGCGTGGCCTTGGAGGCCTGACCGCCGGTGTTGGAGTACACCTCGGTGTCGAGCACCAGGGCGTTCACATCGCGGCCGGCCGCCAGCACGTGGTCGAGGCCGCCGAAGCCGATGTCGTAGGCCCAGCCGTCGCCGCCCACCAGCCACACGCTGGTCTTCACCAGGGCGTCGGCCAGCTCCAGCAGCTGGCGGATCTGGGAGCCGCTGTCGGTGGCGCGCCGGTCGTCGCCAGTGGCCTCGGCAGCCTGCGCCTGCTCCGCCTCAGGGGCATCCAGCAGCCGCTGCAGCCGCGCCTTCAACTCGGCCACCCGCTGCCGTTGCTCCACGATGCCGGCCTCATCGCCCTGGTCGGCGTCGCGGATCGCCGCGGCCAGGGGGAGCGGGAGCTGCTCGGGCTGCAGCTGGCCCGCCAGCCGCCCCAGCAGATCGAGGGCCGCCTGGCGCTGCTGATCGAGCGCCACCCGCATGCCGTAGCCGAACTCGGCGTTGTCTTCAAACAGGGAATTGCTCCAGGCCGGGCCGCGCCCCTCACCGTTGGCACTCCAGGGGGTGGTGGGCAGGTTGCCGCCGTAGATCGAGCTGCAACCGGTGGCGTTGGCCACCAGCATCCGATCGCCGAACAGCTGGGAGGCAAGCTTGAGGTAGGGCGTTTCGCCGCAGCCGGCGCAGGCGCCGGAGAACTCGAACAGCGGCTGCTGCAGCTGCTGCTGGCCGATCTTGTGCAGGTTCAGATCGGCGCGGGGCACCTCGGGAAGCTGCAGGAAGAAGTCCCAAGAGCCACGGCTCTGATCCCGCAACGGCCGCTGCGGCGCCATGTTGATCGCCTTGCGCTTCGGCTCCGTGCGGTCGCGGGCCGGACACACCGCCACGCACAGGGCGCAGCCGGTGCAGTCTTCGGCGGCCACCTGGATCGTGAAGGTGCTGCCCGCGAAGGCGGGGTCGCGGGCCGGGGCGGTGCGATAGCCCTCGGGGGCGGCGGCGAAGGCCTCGGGCGCGGCCACCTTGGCGCGGATCACGGCGTGGGGACACACCAGCACGCACTTGCCGCACTGCACGCACAGGTCGCTCTCCCACACCGGCACCGCCTCGGCGATGTTGCGCTTCTCCCAGCGGGCCGTGCCCACGGGCCAGGTGCCGTCGCAGGGCAGGGCGCTCACCGGCAGGTCGTCGCCGCGGCGCTCCAGCATCGGCGCGATCACCTCGCGCACGAAGGCCGGGGCGGTGGCGAGCCGCTCGGCCAGGGAGGGGTTGGAGGGTAACGACACGGCAGCGGTAGCTGTCAGGCCAGCGGCGGCAGCGCTGCCGGCAGCATCCAACTCCTGCCAGGGCAGCGCCTCCAGATGGTCGAGGCTGGCGTCGAGGGCGGCCAGGTTGCGGGCCACCACCGCCTCCCCCTTACGGCCATAGGTCTTGTGAATGGAGGCGCGGATCCTCTCGATCGCCTCCTGGCGCGGCAGCACGCCACTCACGGCGAAGAAGCAGGCCTGCATCACCGTGTTGATGTGGGGCCCCATGCCGGCCTCGCGGGCCACCCGGGCCGCGTCGATCACAAACACCCGCAGCCCCTGGCTGCGGATCGAGGCACGCAGGTGCTCCGGCAGGCGAACCCAGCTGCCCTCCGAACCGTGAGGACTGTTGAGCAGGAACACGCCGCCCGGCTCGATGCCGGCCAGCAGGTCGAAGCGCTCCACGAAATCCCACTGGTGGCAGGCCACGCAGCTGGGCCGCTGGATCAGGTAGGTGGCGCGGATCGGCCGCGGCCCGAAGCGCAGGTGCGACACCGTGACCGAGCCGGATTTCTTCGAGTCGTAAACGAAATAGCCCTGGGCAAAGAGATCGGTGCCCTCACCGATGATCTTGATCGCCGCCTTGTTGGCGCCCACCGTGCCATCCGATCCCAGGCCGTAGAACACCGCCCGCACGGTGCCGGGGTCCTCGATCACGAAATCCGGATCCAGGGGCAGGGAGCGGTGGGTGAGGTCGTCGTGGATGCCGACGGTGAAGTGGTTGATCGGCTCGGGCACTGCCGGATCGACCGGGGCCAGCCCATCGCCGGCCAGCAGCGGCTTGAGGTGATCGAGCACCGCCTTCACCATCGCCGGGGTGAACTCCTTCGACGACAGCCCGTAGCGCCCGCCCAGCACCCGCGGCAATGGCGGACCACCCTCGGCAACGGCCCCATGCACCGCCGCCCACTGCTCGGCGATGGCGGCCACCACGTCGAGGTAGAGGGGTTCGCCGGGGGCGCCGGGATCCTTGCAGCGATCGAGCACGGCGATCGCCTGGGTGCTGGCCGGCAGGGCCTCCACCAGCATCCGGGCCGCAAAGGGGCGGAACAGGCGCACCTTGAGCAGCCCCACCCGCGCGCCGTCGCGGTTGAGCCGCTCCACCGTGTCGGCCGCCGTCTCGCAGGCCGAGCCCATCAGCAGCACCACCCGCTCGGCGTCGGCGGGGCCGAAATACTCGTAGGGCCGGTAGGCACGGCCGCTGAGGGCGGCGAAGCGCTCCATCGCCTCCAGCACCTGGCCGGGGGCGGCGTCGTAGATGCGGTTCACCGACTCCCGCGCCTGGAAGTACACATCCGGGTTCTGGGCGGTGCCGCGGATCACCGGCCGGTTGGGGCTGAGGGCGCGGGCCCGGTGGGCGCTGATCTCCGCGGCCGGGATCAGCTCCCGCAGCAGGGCATCGCTGATCGGCTCCAGCTTCTGGATCTCATGGGAGGTGCGGAAGCCGTCGAAGCCGTGCAGGAAGGGCAGGCGGCTGCGCAGGCTGGCGCGGCTGGCGATGGCGGCGAAGTCGGCCGCCTCCTGCACCGAGGCGGACACGAGCACAGCGCAGCCCGTACCGCGGGTGGCCATCAGGTCGCTGTGGTCACCGAAGATCGACAGCCCCTGGGCCGCCAGGGAGCGGGCCGCCACGTGCAGCACCACCGGCGTGAGTTCCCCGGCCCACTTGTAGAGGTTGGGGATCATCAGCAGCAGCCCCTGGCTGGCCGTGAAGGTGGTGGTGAGCGCCCCGGCCTGGAGGGCGCCGTGCACCGTGCCGGCGGCCCCCGCCTCGCTCTGCAGCTCCACCACCGCCGGCACCGCCCCCCAGAGGTTGGGGCGCTCCTCGGCCGCCCAGGCGTCGGCCCACTCCCCCATCGGCGAGGCGGGGGTGATGGGATAGATGGCGATCACCTCGTTGAGGCGGTAGGCCACCCGGGCCACCGCCTCGTTGCCATCCACGGTGATCTGGGGGTCGCTCATGGCTCGGGGTGCACCAGGCTCAGGGCCACCCCCACATGCACGAGCACCCGGTCGCCCACGCGGGCCTCGGGCAGGCAGGCCAGGCTCACCTGCTGGCGCACGCCGCCGAAATCCACCTCAGCGCTGCGCCAGAGGCCATCGTCGTGATCGGTGGCTGGGAGATCCACCCCGGCAGGCCCTGCCGTGGTGATCGCCAGGATCACCCCTGGGGTGGCGAGGCACATGGCGCGGCAGGGCCGTCTCTGGTCGTTATAGGGCTGTTGCGCAGGGCTGCCCAAAGCTGGCCCAGGGCCAGGCCACCGTCGTTGCAGGGGAGTTGCTGATTCCAGAACACGGCCAGGCCCGCCGCCCGCAGCCCGGCGATGCAGCCCTCCAGCAGCAGGGCGTTCTGGAAGCAGCCGCCCGCCAGGGCCACCTGAGCACAGCCGCGCTCACGGGCGGCCCGAACGGCCAGGGCCACCAGCGCCGCACTGAGCTGGCGGTGCCAGGCGGCGGCCAGCTGGGACGGCGGACGGCCCGCCGCCAGCCCCTCCAGCAGGGCCGCAAGCAGGGGTGTCCAGTCAAGCCAGCCCAGGGCAAGCCCACGACCAGCTGGCGCTGGCGGGGGGCAAGGGCCTGGCGCCGAGCCCGGCCATGCCCCTGCTGGGGGCGCCTGACGCGCCAGCCCCTCCAGCAGCAGGCCCGCCTGCCCCTCGTAGCTGAGCTCCTGCACCAGATCGAGCAGGCTGGCGGCCCCATCGAACAGGCGACCCAGGGACGAGGTGCGCGGGGCGTTGCAGCCGGCGTGCAAGGCCCCCAGCAGCAGGGGCAACTCCCCAGACCCAAAGGCAGCCCGGCAGGCGCTGGCCCCCGGGTGCTCCAACCAGCCAGCCTCTGCCAGCAGCCCCAGGGCCACGCGCCGGGGTTCCGCCATGGCCCGCGCGCCACCGGGCAGGGGCCAGGGTCGCAGGCAGGCCAGACGCCCGACGGCCGGCTCTCCACTGGCGTCAACCGGCGCCTCCGCCCGCTCCAGCCAGAGCAGCTCACCGCCCCAGAGCTGGTGGCCACCGGCCGCCGGAACGGCGGGGCCGTAGCCCAGGCCATCGGCGGCCCACACCAGCAGGGGGCCCGTCAGGCCGTGCTCAGCCGCCACCGCCAGGCCGTGGGCGTGGTGGTGCTGCACGCGCAGCAGGGGGAGCCGGTGCCGGGTTGCCAGGTGCTCGGCGAGCTGGGCGCTGGCGTAACCGGGGTGGCCATCGGCCACCAGCCAGGGCCCGCTGACGGCGCTGGCGGGCAGTCCCTGGCCCGCCAGGTCCTCCCGCAGCTGGCTCTGGAGCAGGGGCTCAAGGCCCGCATGCAGACGCTGCTGCACCGCAGGGGAGCGCAGATCCCCCTGGTAGGGGGCCAGCCACACCCGGCCGCCCCGGGCCAGGGCCGGCGCCGCCTTGAGATCGCCGCCAAGAGCCAGCACAATCTGACCGGCAGCCCGATCGGCGGCAGGCGGGCGCGGCAGCTCCAGCGCAGCCGGGGCGTAGCCGCGGGCCCGGCGCAGCAGGGCGGGGCGGCCGTCGATGACCTGCAGCAGCGAGTCGTCGAGAGGGCGGGCGATCGGCCGGTTGTGCACCAGAAAGGCATCGGCGATGCCCGCCAGCCGCTGCAGGGCTTCGGCCGGATCGGTGCACAGCGGCTCACCGCTGGGGTTGCCGCTGGTCGCCACCAGGGGCCGGCCCACCGCGTCCGCCAGCAGCAGGTGCAACGGCGAGGCCGGCAGCATCACCCCCAGGCACGGGCTGCCCGGGGCCACGCCCGCAGCGATGGGAACGGGACCAGCCGATGCCTCCGGCGGGGCAGGGCCGTCGGCGGCGGCACGCCGGCGCAGCAGCACGATCGGGGCCGCCGGGGCCGCCAGCATGCCGTGCTCCACCGGCGCGATCCGCACCTGACCCGCCAGCTGGTCCGGGGCGGCCACCAGCAGGGCAAAGGGCTTGTGGGGCCGGCGCTTGCGCAGGCGCAGCTGCGCCACGGCCGCGGCGTTGGTGGCCTCCACCAGCAGCTGGAAGCCGCCCACCCCCTGCAGGGCCAGGATGGCGCCGCGCTGCAGCAACGCCGCCGCCGCCTGCAGGGGATCGCCCGCCAGCGCCGCGCCATCGGGGGCCAGCAGCCGCAGCTGGGGCCCGCAGGCCGGGCAGCCGATCGTCTCGGCATGGAAGCGGCGATCCGTGGGGTCGTCGAACTCCCGCTGGCAGGCCGGGCAGAGCGGAAAGGCGGCCAGGGTGGTGTGGGCGCGGGCGTAGGGCTCGGCGGTGGCGATCGAATAGCGGGGTCCGCAGCGGCTGCAGCTGATGAACGGGTAGCGGTGACGGCGGCCCGCGGGGTCGGCCAGCTCGGCGCGGCAGGCGGGGCAGGGGGCGAGATCGGCGGCCAGGGACGGGGCAAACAGGCCGTAACCCAGGGGCTGGCCTGCAGCGGCGGCGATGCGCA
>CAMDLO010000083.1 GCA_945901765.1 Cyanobium sp. NIES-981
GTGCTGCTGGTGGGGTTCGGGGGCGTGCTGCGCCGCCAGCAGCTGCGCGCTGCCGCCGATGCCCTCGCCGCCCGGATCGAAGCGGCCCGCAGCGCCGCCCTGCAGGCCAACCGCCCCTGCGAGATCAACCTGAACGGCACCGTGGTGACCCGGCTCGCCAGCGCCGACAACTGCGGCACCGTGCCGCTGCCGCCCCTCGATCTGCGCCGCGTCAGCGAGCAGCCCGGCCTGAAGATCAGCCCGGACCGGCCCGACGCAGGCCGCTTCCGCTTCACCGCCGGCGGCATGCTCAGCGGCGCCGAACCGGAACAGCAGCTCGTGCTGGCCGCCCCCGGCGATCCCCAGCCGCTCTGCCTGAACGTGCAGCGGCCCGCCGGCCTGGTGCGGATCGGCAACCAGCTGGCCGGCTCCCGCCTCTGCAGCTTTGAGGGGTCATGACCAGCCGCCGCCGCGCCAGCGGCTTCACTCTGGTGGAATTGCTGTTCGTGGCGGCCGTCACCGCGGCGATCCTCGGCGGTGGTGCCGCCGCCCTGGTGTCGCGCCTGCAGGCTGACGCCGCCTCCCGCCTGCGCAGCCTCCAGAACGCCGGCACCAGCCGGGTGCAGCAGCAGCTCCAGCAGGAGATGGCCCTCGCCCAGGGGCTCTCCAGCGAGGCCACCGATCTGCCCGCCGCCTGCGCTGGCCTCAGCAGCACCCTCACCCTGCTCGGCCCCGGCGGCCGCTGGCGCATCGGCTATGGCCTGCGCCTGCAGGGGCCCGACAGCGACTGGCAGGGCCCGGCCCAGCTGCTGCGCTGCGGCCCCCCCTACGCCGCCAAAGGGCTCGACAGCGCCGCTGAACCGATCCAGTCGGTGCTGCTCGATCGCCTGCAGGCCAGCGGCGGCTTCCGTGCCAGCGCCATCACCGCCAACGAGGTGACGATCACGCTCCAGCCCCACAGCAGCACCGGCGCCATCCCCGCCAGCCGCTTCACCGGCCGCGTCGCCGGGGGCCGCGCCAGCGGCGCCGCCGCCGATCTCGCCTCCTGCAGCGGCCTCTGCCGGGAGACGGACACCGTCAACATCTGGCGGCCCAGCGGCGGCACGATCGCCGGAGACACCACCAAGACCGACATCCTGCACTTCCCGCTCGAGCGGGCCCGCTACAGCCTCTCGGAACCGTGCGACCGTTCGATCTGCACCGTGACCGGCAATCCCTCCGCCGTGATCTACAACGGGGATGTGCTCGTGTTCAGCGATCAGCAGCTGCGTCTGCGGTGAACGCCACGATCCGCTCCAGCTGCGCCTGCTGCGCCGCCAGCGCCGCCACGCAGGCCGGATCGAGCAGGCCGTCGGCCGCCTGCTGCTGCAGCAGCGCCAGCCCCTCCGCCACCGTGACACGGCGCCGGTAAGGGCGGGAACCGGTAAGCGCATCGAACACATCCGCCACCGCCACGATCCGTCCGGCGATCGGGATCGCCTCACCCCGCAACCCCGCCGGATAGCCCGAGCCATCGAGCCGCTCATGGTGGGTGGCGATCACAGCCGCCATCAGCTCGGTGGCCGGCTGGGGCGGAATGGCGTCAGCGGCGAGCAGCCGCTGCAGCACCGCCAGCCCCTGCTCCACGTGGGTGCGCATCACCGCCAGCTCCCCCGCCTCAAGGCGGCCCTGTTTGCAGAGGATCGCGTCTGGAATGGCGATCTTGCCGATGTCGTGCAGCGTCGCAGCCAGGGCGAGCTGGTCGATCAGCTCGTCATCCAGGCCGTGGCTGGCGGCCAACCCCTCGGCGATCAGCCGCGCGATCCGGCCCACCCGCTCCAAATGGTCGCCGGTGTCGCGATCATGCCGGCGCACCACCTCCTGCGCCTTCCGGGTCACTTAGCGCAGGTCAAGGGTCACTGCGGGGGACTCAGGACCTTCATCCAACCCTAGACAGCCCCCGCTCAGGGAGCTGCAGCGATGAACGGCGCCTCCGTCTGCAGCTCCTGGCGCAGTGGCAGCGCCGGCCCCACCAGCCGCTCCAGCCGCAGCGCCAGCAGCCCCGCCGCCGGCCGCTCCAGCCGCAACCCCTGCTGCTCCACCAGCGCATCGAGCAGCACCCGGTTCTGCACCGCTCCCTCACTCAGCACACCCGTCAGGTCGTAGGCCGGCCCGCAGCGCATCAGCACCTGGCCGCGCCAGATCGGTGCCGGCGCCGCCCCCACCGAATAGGTGATCACCCCGCCGGCGGCCGTGCCCAGCTGGAGCACCACCGGCCGCCCCGCCAGGCTGCAGCCCGGCGCCAGCGCCGCCCGCCCCTCCACCCAGCGCGCCAGCCGCAACTCCTGGCGCACCAGCTCCAGCGCTCGCTCACCCAGCTGCCGCTCCTGCAGCAACCGCCCCAGCCGCTGGCTGGCCCGGCTGTCCACCACCAGCATCTGCAGGAGGGTGCCGCCCAGCACCGCCCCGAGCAGCAGGGCGATCAGCAGCTCCACCAGCGTGAATCCCGCCGTCTGCCGCGGCCGCTTCATCGCTCCGCCTCCGGCAGGCAGGCGGTGCTGGTGAGCCCCGCCGCCGGATCAGCCCCGTACACCCCCTGGCGCAGCAGGCCGAGCGGCAGCGCCATCACCAGGCAGCGCCGCGCCGCGCTGCCCGGGTGGTCGACCACCAGGGTGCCGCCATCGATCAGCAGGCCGTTGGCCGTGAAGCGCAGCAGCGGCGGCAGATTGTGATGCAGGCGCAGCCCCGGTTCCGCCAGCTCCGGTTCCGCCAGCAGCCCCCCCTCTCCCGCCAGCGCCAGCGCCAGCGGCTGCCCCGCCGCCAGGGCCCGGTCGCGCTGGCGCTCGATCGCCAGCAGCAGCGCCTGACTGGCCGCCTCCACCCGCCGCCGCGCCAGCGCCTCATGGCCGCTCGGCAGGGCAAGGGCGGCTGCCAGCCCCAGCAGCGCCACCACCACCAGCAGCTCGGTGAGGGTGAATGCGGCCATGGCTCCCGCCCGGACCCGCTCAGCCCTGGCCATCGCCCCCCTCCGCGGCGCACAGGCCGTAGGCGGCCGGGTCGTACCAGCGCTCGCGCCGGCTGCCATCGCTGCCGCTGAGCTCCAGCACCACCCCCTGGCCGCGGCGACGCAGCCCCGGCTGCTCCGCCGCCAGCTGCTGCACCAGCGCCGCCGCCGCCGCCTCGCAATCCACCGCCAGCGGCAACCCCGCCAGCTGGGCGAGCCGCCCCTGCAGGGCGAGCAGCTGGGCCTCCTGGCCCTCGTGCTCGCGGCGGCGCAACTCCGCCCCCTGCTGCCAGCTCTGGCCCGACGCCCACAACTGCAGAGAAGCGCTGGCGCTGCACACCAACACCAGCGCCGCCATCAACACCTCCGGCAGGCTCATCACTTCGCCCCCGTCAGACCCAGCTCCTGCACCGCCAGCAGCCGGGGCGGCTCGCCGGCCGCCGCCCGCCAGTGCACGGCATAGGCCGCCTGGGCCCCGCCGCCGCGCAGCAGCAGTTCAGCGCTGCCGGCGCTGGTGCTGCCCCCCGGCCGGGGCCGATAGGCCGCCAGCTGCCAGGGCTGGTCGGCGGCCATCCCCTGCCCCAGCGCCGCCACCGCAGCGCCACCGGCGATGCAGTCGGCCTGCGGCCACTGCTCAGCCGCCAGCGGCAGCAGGCAGCGGTGCCGGCGCTGCAACGCGCCGGCCAGCTGCTGGGCCGCCGCCATCAGCCGGTCCTCCTGCAGGCGGCGCCGCTGCCGCACCAGCTCCAGGCTGCGGCCCTGCAGCACCAGCGCCTGCAACGACAGGCTGCTCAACACCATCAACAACGACACACTGATCGACAACGCCAACATCGGCTCCAGGCATCCGTCTGCCAGGGTTGCCACAGCCGGCGCAGCGCGCCCTACTGGTTCAGCTTGAGCACGGCCATGAAGGCCTCCTGGGGCACATCCACCTTGCCCATCGCCTTCATGCGCTTCTTGCCCTTGGCCTGCTTCTGCAGCAGCTTCTTCTTGCGGCTGATGTCGCCGCCGTAGCACTTGGCGAGCACGTCCTTGCGCATGGCGCTGATGCTCTCCGAGGCGATCACCCGGCTGCCGATCGAAGCCTGGATCGGGATCTTGAACTGCTGGCGTGGAATCAGCTCCTTCAGCTTCTCCACCAGCCCCTTGCCGACGTTGTAGGCCTTGTCGCGGTGCACAATCGTGGTGAGCGGATCGGCCTTCTCACCGTTGATCAGCACATCGAGGCGCACCAGCTCATTCTTGCGGTAGCCGATCAGCTGGTATTCCATCGAGGCATAGCCCTTGGTGCGGCTCTTCATCTGATCGAAGAAGTCGGTCACCACTTCCGCCAGGGGCACCTCGTAGTGCAGGGTCACCCGGTCGGTGGTGATGTACTTCATATCGATGAACTCGCCGCGCCGCTCCTGACAGAGCTCCATCAGGGTGCCGTTGTAAGTGTTGGGCGTGTAGATCTCCAGCTTCACATAGGGCTCCTCGATCGATTCGCGTTTCTGCGGATCCGGCAGGGTGGCGGGGTTGTCCACCATCACCGTGCTGCCATCGAGCATATTCACCTGGTAAATCACCGACGGCGCGGTGACGATCAGATCGAGGTTGTATTCGCGCTCCAGCCGCTCCTGCACGATCTCCATGTGCAGCAGGCCCAGAAAGCCGCAGCGGAAGCCGAAGCCCATGGCGCTGCTGGTTTCCGGCTCGTACTTGAGGGCCGCGTCGCTGAGCTGCAGCTTGTCGAGCGCCTCGCGCAGATCCGGGTACTGGTCGGCGTCGGTGGGGAACAGGCCGCAGAACACCATCGGCTTGGCCTCGGTGTAACCCGGCAGCGGCTCGGCCGCCGGCGCGTTCAGCAGGGTGATCGTGTCGCCCACCCGGGCGTCGGCCACCGCCTTGATCGAGGCCGCCAGGTAGCCCACCTCGCCGGCATGCAGGCTCTCCACCTGGCGCTGGTCGGGCGCCATCACGCCCACTTCGTCGAGTTCGTAGGTCTTGCCGCTGGCCATCAGCAGCACCTTGTCCTTCCGGGCCAGCGAACCGCTGATCACCCGGAAGTAGACGATCACGCCCCGGTAGGGGTCGTAGTACGAGTCGAAGATCAGGGCTTTGAGCGGTTCGCCCACCTGATCCGGCGGCGGCGGCACCCGGTCCACCACGGCTTGCAGGATCTCGGGCACGCCCAGGCCCGTCTTGGCGGAACAGGGGATCGCCCTGGAGCAGTCCAGACCGATGATCGCCTCGATTTCCTCCTTGATGCGCTCAGGATCGGCGCCGGGCAGGTCGATCTTGTTGAGCACCGGGATGATCTCGAGATCGTTCTCCAGCGCCAGATAGACGTTGGCCAGGGTCTGGGCCTCCACCCCCTGGCTGGCGTCCACCACCAGCAGCGCCCCCTCGCAGGCCTGCAGCGAACGGCTCACCTCGTAGGAGAAGTCCACATGGCCGGGGGTGTCGATCAGGTTGAGCACATACAGCTCACCGTCTGCGGCCCTGTACTCCATGCGGGCGGCCTGCAGCTTGATCGTGATGCCGCGCTCCCGCTCCAGTTCCATGTTGTCGAGGAACTGCTCCTGCATGTCGCGGGCGGCCACCGTGCCCGTGTCCTGCAGCAGCCGGTCGGCCAGGGTGGATTTGCCGTGGTCGATGTGGGCGATGATGCAGAAATTGCGGATGCGGGAAACGGGAGCGTCAGTCATGCAGGGGTTATGACAAGGGCCGCCAGGAGCGCTGATCCTAGGCAGCGGCCCGGGCTGCAACGGCTTGCCTACAGTTCGCAATGCCATGGAACAGAAGAGCTGGCCGGCAACGACCCTCAGCAACCCCAATCCCCGGGTGATGCTTCCGCCGGCGAGCGGGGCGCCGGACGGGAGCGCCGGCGGGTCGATCGATCTGAGGGCCTGAAGCTGCTGTTCGCCGGCGCCCAGGATTTCGCCCGTCAGCAGGGCGCCCTCGCCGAGGGCCGGCTGGCCAGCTTCGAGCACTCGGTGGTGGGGCGCAGCAGCTACACCCTGCGCGATGCCAACGACAAGATCATCAGCCGCGTGGCCCTGGTCGACGCCCGCGCCATGCTCAGCTTTCGCCGCCAGCTGGCCCGCCAGCTGCTCAGCGGCGTGAAGGTGGAGATCCTCAAGGAGAGCACCGTGCAGGTGGAGCGGCGCCAGATCCGCCTGCAGAAAGAGCAGGTGCGCGCCCTCTCCTGGGCGATCGGCGCCGGGCGCCGTTTCCCTTACCCCCCCTCGGAAACCCGCCAGGGGCTGATCACCCTGGGCCTGCTGCTCTGCTGCCTGGTGCCGGGTTTCGTGTACTACTTCAAGGTGGTGCGCGGCAACCGCGAACGCTACGAGCGCAACCTCAACGAGCTGGTGAGACGCTGGCGCGACCTGGGCCGGCCCGATCCGCCGGCCAGCTTCTTCGCGCTGTACGACCTGCCCTGACGCGGGCGTTTCTAGGATCGGGGCATCCTTGGCCGTTTCCCCTGCCATGACCACCGACACCGCCGGCGCCCCGGCCAGCGACCCTCGCGCCCTCACGCTCGAGAACGTGGAGCGAAACCTGGATGAGCTGCGCCCCTACCTGATGGCCGACGGCGGCAACGTCGAAGTGGTGGAGATCGACGGGCCGATCGTGAAGGTGCGCCTGCAGGGGGCCTGCGGGTCCTGCCCCAGCAGCACCATGACCCTGAAAATGGGCATCGAGCGCAAGTTGCGCGAAGCGATCCCCGAGGTGGCCGAAGTGGTGCAGGTGCTCTGAGCTGGTGCAGGTGCTCTGAGCTGATCCTTTGAGCGCCTGCCTTCAACGGATGAACACCGTGCGGGCACGGGCGATCGAGCAGGCAGGGGCATAGCCCGCCGGGTAGATCAACCGGTACACCAGCTGCTGGCTGTTGGTGCTCTGGCCCGCGCAGCTCACCAGCTCGATCCGGGCATTGCGCACCGCCACGCCATCGTGCAGAGCCGCGCCGATGGTGTGGTTCAGCACGCCATTGCGATGCACGGGCGGGCCGCAGCGGCGCACGTTGCCACCGAGATTGTAGTAGTAAATGAACGACACATTGGTGGTGGTGTCGAGATAGTTGCCGCTGTCGCGCGGCACCCGGAAGGCGGCCAGCGCATCACCGGTGCCGACACAGCCGTCCGGCAGGGCACGGGCCACCTCCACCACGGCCGCTTCGCTGGCCTCCACCTGCACCAGATAGTCGAGCCGCACGGCGTTATCGCGCTGGCGCTGGGCCACCTCCAGGTTCGACGTGCTGCGCACCTGCGACAGCAGCACCGAACCGGCGGCGGCGAACACAACGGTGCCGGCCACCAGGGCCACCAGCAGCTCCACCAGGGTGAAGCCGGCGCTGCGCCTACAGCTGGCCATAGCGCTCACAGCCGGTTGTGACATTGCCATCGGCCCCCTCACCGATGTCGATCGAGCCGAGGATGCTCGAGAGGCGCACGCAGCGCTTCGGGCCGCCGCCGTCGGCCGGGGCGATGCGGATCTCCAGATCGGTCTGCAGGTTCTGGACCGAATCCGACGACCACATGCCCCGCGGCGTGAAGAACAGCGCCAGACTGCCCGCACACTGACCGGCCGGGATGCCGGCGGCGGTGCAGTCTGCGGCGGAGGGGGCATTGCTGATCGCACCGGTGGCGATGCTGTGGGCGATGCGGAAGCTGCCGCCCCAGGTGTCGCCGATGCGCAGCTGCGAACTGCGGGCCGCGCAGCCCGTGAGACCGGCCAGCACCGCGCCCTGCTCGGCGGCACTGAGGCTGCCGCTGAGCACAATCGCGCAACCGCCCGCCTGGGCATCGGGATTCACCTCGCGGGCGGAGAGGGCGCGGGCCTCCTCCAGCCAGCCCGCCGTTTCATAGGCCACAGAACCCACCCGTTCGCGCTGCAGCACCGACTGAAACGTCGGCACGGCAATGCCGCCGACAATGCCGATCACCGCCACGATCACCAGCAGCTCCACCAGGGTGTAGCCGTGGGTCCAGCGGCGGCTGCGGTCGATCGGAACAGGCCGGCCCATCAGTTGCACCAGGCCGACAGCACCGGCGCCACCTTGATCATCCGCTGAATCGAACCATCGGCCGTGGCGTAGCGCACGGTCACGTTGTGATTCTTCGGATCGGTGGGCGCCTCCCGGGCGACGCTGGTGCGGCTCACGCCGGCCCCCACGGCCGGCAGGCCATTGATCGCCGTGATGAACCCTTGGGTGATGTGGCTGGCGGCGCTGGCGGCATTGCAGGCCGCGAAGAAGGCCGTGATGTTCGCCTCTGCGACCCCTGGATTCACCGGAAAGAAGTAGGCCGCCTGGTCGGGGCTGAGGCCCTGGCCGCAGCCGGCGTTGGCGCCGGTGGGAATGCTGCCGGTGGGCACCAGGCAGGCGGTGTAGAGACTGGCCAACCGCTTGATCTCGGAGATGTCGTTATCGATCGCCAGACCGCTGGCGTTATGCCCGGCGCTGCGCTGCAACAGGCCCGAAACTCCCTGCAGGGCGCCACTGGAGCCGAGCAGCGCCACCGCCAGCACCACCGCCGCCACCAACGCCTCCACCAGACTGAAACCGGCCTCCGGCCGGACAGCCCGGAAGCCAGCCTCCCGCCGCTGCCTAAAAGCCCGAAGCATGGCTGAAACTGCGGGCGATCATGTCGTACAGCGGGATCTTCGCCGGCGGCGGGCAGCGGTGGTTGCTGCAGAAGGAGGGATTGGTCACCGGCGTGCGCACCTTGCTGTTGCCATTGAGGGAGATGTTGTTGCTCCACATGCGCCCCATGAAGTTGGGGTCGGCGTTGCCGCCGCCGATCAGCTCCACCGACGCCCATGGTGCGTAGATGTTCATCCCCACCGTGGAGGCGGTGCCCCGCACGCTGAAGGAGCCGGCGCCATGGCCATAGGCGTTGAACAGCTCCGAGTGGTCGTAGGCGTCGTTGCGGGTGGTGCAATTGGGATCAGCCGCCGATCCCGCCGCAGGATTGCACTTCTGCTGGAACTCACTCCAGGTGACCACATCGTTGCAGCTGCCCCCGACATAACCGCTGCGGCTGCAATGCACCCGCCGGATCGTGGTGTTGCCGTTGCCCCCCATGTACTGGCCGGTGTAGCTGGTGTTATCGAAGTGGAAATTGATCATCGCGTAGGTGGTATCGATCCTGAGCGTCTGGTTGCCTGAGGCGATGTCGCGGAAGCGGCAATCGGCCACCGCATAGGGGGCACCGGGATCCCTGGTGACGATGCAGTTGGTCATCGTGGTGCCGTTGCGCTTCATCGTGAGCGTGGCCGGATCCAGGTAGATGCTCGTATCGGCGGTAATCGTGAGCGTGGGCTGGGGGAAGGCGGTGGGCCACTGGCCGAATGGCTCACTCTCAGCCTTCGGGTAGGGGGCGCTGCCCATGAACGGTTCACTGCGGCAGAAGCCGAGATCCGTTGTACCGCTGCCGCAGCTGGCGAAGGAGGGTGCGCTGGCGAGCTTGGTTTCGAACAGCCGCCAACCGGCGAAGGTCTTCAGCCAGACCTTGCCGGCGTTGGTGGTGACCCAGTTGCCAAAGGTCGCTCCTGGATAGGTGCTGGCCACCTCCGCAGCCGACTGCACACCGCTCTGGCGGGCGATCCAGCCGCCGTCAAACCCGCTGCCGGCGCCGGGGGCATCCCCGAAGTGAGGCCGGGGCAACACCAGATCGAACGGTTCCGGCACGAAGGTGACGCCCGGCTTGCTCTTGGAAGCCTTGCCAAGCGCCTGGGTGCCGTTGAGGCAATCGGTGCTGGGGGTGCCGTTCAGGTCGGAACCACCCGTGAGATTGCCCCCCCAGCAGAGTGCCCGGGTGACCAGATTGCCCGATTCATCAACGATGTCGAGCGTGTTGTTGCTGCCGCTCGGCCCACCGCCATCCAAGCTGCCGATGATGCCGCGGCCGATGCCGTCATCGAAGGCCAGCGGACACTCCTGCACCGGGTCGGTGCCCCAGGCCGGATCCGATTCGCCCACCCCCAGGCCGGAATGGCGGCCGAAGGAGCGCTTGCAGCATTTCGGCACCACCTCGAATTCCCGGGTCACCCGTGCCTGGCTGGTCTGCCCACTGCGCTGCACCCGCCCCTGGATCGTGACCCGCAGCAAGGTGCGCGTGCCGCCCTGCAGAGCAGCCCTGCGCACCGTGTGGGTGGGGATGTTGGCGTTGGGGGTGTTGAAGTTGTAAGCCGTGCGCTCCGAGCCGGCAGTGCGGTCTTCGTAGCGGTAGGTCACGTCTTCCACCAGGAACTGGCGGCTGCTGTCGTCGCTGATCAGGTTCTGCCAGGTGGCGCTGCGCCTGAAACGATCGGCACTGGTGGCGACCGCTGTGTTGGCCTGGTATTTGCTGTTCACGAAGGTGCCCGTGCAGAGGTTGCGGTGGGTGGTGTTCGTGCTCCATTGATCGAGCTGGTCGTTGCCCGCCACCAGCAGCCAGCGGTTCTCCTCCCGGTTGAGCGTCACCGCGAAGTCGGTGATGGCGCTCTCCGCCACATCCCGGGCCTCCCGGTTCACCCCCTGGAACACGCTCGCCAGAAAGCCCT
>CAMDLO010000084.1 GCA_945901765.1 Cyanobium sp. NIES-981
TGTTGCCCGGCGGCCATGTGCGCCATGACGTGCCCGCCATCGCCGCCCACTGGCGCCGCCACACCCGCGTGCGGCGCCTGCCCTTTCTCGGTGCCTGGCCCTGCTGGCAGCGGGCCCTGTGCCAGGAGCTTGAGCAGCTGCGGCAGGCCTGTGGGCCGGGCCAGGGGCGGCCGCTGCTGCTGCACCACCCGCTCGCCCACCCCCTGGCTGAGCGCTACCTGGCCTGGCTGGAGCGGGTGAGCGGTGGCCGTGCCCTGGCTGCTGCATACAGTGCCGCTGGTCCCGAGGATCCGCCCCTGAACGTCGCCGCCCCAGCTCTGCCCCTGGTGCTGGCGGCCAACCGCCTCACAGACCGGCTCCCTGGCCCCATCGGCCTGCCTCTGCTGCAGCGGCCGGCGCTGCGGGCCGTGCTGCTCGACGCCCTCGAGGCCCTGCCATGAGCAGCCAGGCATCAGCCCTGGGCACGGTGTACCTGGTGGGGGCAGGCCCGGGCGATCCCGACCTGCTCACCGTCAAGGCCCAGCGCCTGCTGCAGCAGTGCGATGCCCTCGTCTACGACTCCCTGGTGCCCAAGGCCCTGCTCGACCTGGTGCCGGCCGGCTGCGAGCGCCATTTCGTGGGCAAGCGCCGCGGCCACCACTCCGTTCCCCAGCCCAGCACCAACGCCGTGCTGGCGGAGCTGGCCGGCCGCCGCCGCCTGATCGTGCGCCTCAAGGGGGGCGATCCCTTCCTGTTCGGCCGCGGCGGCGAGGAGGCCGCCCACCTGGCGGCCCGGGGCATCCCGGTTCAGGTGGTGCCCGGGGTCACCGCCGGCATCGCCGCGCCGGCCTATGCCGGCATCCCAGTCACCCACCGCAAGGCCGGCTCCAGCGTCACCTTCGTGACCGGCCATGAGGAGATCGACAAGCAACGCCCCGGCGTTGACTGGCGCGGCCTGGCCCGCAGCAGCGACGGCCTGGTGATCTACATGGGCCTGCACAACCTGCGCCGCATCGCCGAGGAACTGCTGGCCGGCGGTCTGGCGGCGGACACGCCGGCGGCGGTGATCCAGCAGGGCACGGTGGAAGGCCAGCGCCTGCTGCTCAGTCCCCTGGCGGAGCTGGCCGACCGGGCCGCCGCCGGCAACTTCGCCTCGCCCTCGATCGTGCTGGTGGGCCAGGTGGTGGCCCAGCGCGTGGCCGTCTGCAGCCCGGCGCCGGCGGCGGTGGAGATGCCGATCCCGTTCTGACAGCCCGGTTCGATCGCGATCACCTCGGGAACTGTCTGCCCCTGAATGGCTTTCGGTAGCTGCTGCAACGGCCAGGTCCCGGCTTCGTTCGGTTCACTGACCCACCACCCAAGCCCACTCCTCGCCGTGCTTCCCGCGCCGATAGAACGCCAGCCCAGGCTCCAGCCCAGTGCTGAGCCGGCTTCGTGCCCCTGCCCGAGGCCGGCTCCGATGTTCGAGCTGATCCCCTACGAGCGCTTCCGCGATACTCCAAGTGTGCGCTTCTTCGATATCACCGTGCCGGCATCGAATGCCCGCGATCTGGTGGTGCACAGCGGTGCGGCGATCTCGCCTCCGGATGAGGCCGACAGTGGCGCCTGGCAGTTCTATCTGCATCCCCACCAGGAAGACAACCTGCTGGCCCTGCACGGTGGCCGCACCTTCTACCTGGTGAACTTCGGCTGGAATTATCCGTTTCACATCGTGCGGCTGGACAACGGTGGCGACATCCTGCGGATCCCGCCGGGCACCTTCCACCGTTCCGTCTCCGATCCGGACGGTTCGGTGGTGCTCAATCAGGCGGTGCGCGATCCCGGCGCCAGCGTGCTGCGGGAGTTCCGGGTCTACAACAGCCGCCGCATCCCGCGCCTTTACGCGACCACCTGCAGGACCGCGCCCCTCCCCAAGCTGCACGGTCTCCACTGGTAACCGCTGCTGACCCGGCGTTCAGGCCGCTTCTGCCGTGGGAGTCCCCTGGAAGATCAGCCCGGCTCCTGCGCCTCGCTGGGCTGCCGCCAGGGCCTGTTCAGCCGCCAGCAGCAGGTCTTCAGGCCGCTCCAGCTGCGCCGTCAGACAACTCACCCCCATGCTGACGCGGATCCGGATCGGATCCAGCCCCAGCTGCGGCCCCGATCGGCGTGCAGGGTGATCCGGCGGTGGGGTGAGCGTGACCTGGCCCAGCACCTCCTGGAGGGTGCGGGCCAGCGTCATGGCATGGTCGGCGCCGCAGCCCGTGGCCAGCAAGGTGAAGCCATCGGCACCTGAACGGAAGATGTGATCGGTCACCCGCAGCCTGCTGCGAGTGGCCTCGGCCAGCCCCTGCAGCAGCACATCGCCGGCCCGGCGTCCCCAGCGACGCTTCAGATCGGCGAACCCATCCACGGCGAAGCAGAGGCAGGTGAGAGGTTCGCCGCTGCGGCGGCTTCGCAGCCATTCCTCTTCGAGGCGTCGGCCCAGTGCCTTGCGGTTGCCGCAGCCGGTGAGCGGATCGCAGGTGAGCAGCTCCCGCAGCTCCAGCTGAGACTGCCGCAGCCGGGCGTTGGCCTGCCGCAGGCTCTCGGACAGCAGGTTCACCTGGCGGATGCGGTGGTTGACCAGCAGGGCCATGCTGCGCAGCTCACTCACCGGCGAGAGCCGCAGGGGCTGCATCAGCCTGGTGGTGTTCTGCAGTGGGGAAAGCACCAGCGCGCACTCCCGCTCGAAGCGCCGGCCCAGCCAGTGCCCCACCAGGGCCCCCAGCACCAGCACGGCCATCGTCACCCCCAGCAGGGCGGCGCTCTGCTGCTGCAGCCGCACCACCATCGGCCGGGCCGGCTGCACCACCTGCACCAGGTAGGGTCCGCCCGGACCGGCGTACTGCTGGCTGTAACTCCAGTAGCCGTTCACCCATCTGCGCAGGGCCGGCATCGGGCCGCGGGGGATCAGGATCGCCAGGTCGGCCACCGGCACGTGGTTGCGGCCGCCATCGCTGAACTGGTCGTCCAGCCGAACAAACAGCGCGGGATCGGAACTGACCGTGCGTCCGCTGGCCTCGATGCGCCGGTAGGCCAGATCCCCGCCCAGCTGGTCCATCAGCAGCCGCTTGGTGGCGTCGCCGGCACCGGCCCGTGACACCGCCAGGCTGACGGTGCGCAGGCCATCGAGCGCTCCGCTCTGGACGGCCTGCTCCAGTTGCTGCCCGGCGCTGATGCCGATCAGCAGGGTGGGCAGGGTGATCGCCATCAGCGTGAGGGTCACGATCACCCCCCGCAGCGAGAGGCCCGGTCCTTCGCCGCGGCGGGCCTGCACCGCCCGCACCAGGATCAGGCCGGCGAAGGCCAGCATGGTGTTGAACACCCCGTTGAAGCTCTGCTTCACCGCCACCACGGTGACGTTGGCGGGGTCGATCCCCATCACCCGGCCGTAGAAGAGCAGCACCAGGGGGGTGCCGAGCAGCAGCCAGTAGGCGATCGCCTGCAGCACCACCCGACCATTGCTGTCCTGGGCGGGTGGGCCGTTGAAGCGCCGCAGTCCCAGGCAGAGCCACACCATCTCCAGGCTGAAGATCACGATCGCCCAGGGGTGTCCCCAGAGCCGCCAGGTCTGCAGGCTGGCCACCGTTCCCAGCGGCACCGCCCACCAGGTGCGCCAGAGCAGCAGCGCCAGGATCGGTGGCACCGACCCCAGCAGCAGCTGGACCCCGAAGAACAGCGGCAGGGGCAGTGTGTTCAGCAGCAGGGCCAGGCCGGTGAGCAGGGCGAGCCAGGGGAGCTGGGGCAGTCCCAGTCGGGGCGTGATCGTGTCGGTGCGGTCTTGGGCAGGCACGGCTGCTCCGGCTGGCTGCATCCGCTTCGGCTGTTCAGGGTTTCCACCCCCTCAGGATGACGGCGTTTGCCCCCAGCGGCATCGACACAATCCGCCCCGATCCTGCCGGGGCTGCCTAATTTCGGGTTTCACCCTCCTCGCCATGGTTGTTCCAGCCCCCCCGCAGGCCGGCAACAGACCTGCGGCGATCACCGGTCGGTTGCAGCGTTGCTCCGTGTGGCGCCGCCTGATCCGCTTCAGTGGCCTGGCCCTGGCCCTGCTGGCTGGAGCCGGTTGTCATCCCCAGAGGGCCCAGCTCACCGTGCCGGTGTCCAACTGGCCGGGTTATGAGTACATCTATCTCGCCAGCGAGCGGGGGCTGGCCAGCAGGCAGGGGCTGGATCTGCGGATCCTGCAGTTCAACGATCCCCAGGACATCGTGCATGGCTACCTGCGCGGAGAGCTGGACCTGGCCCAGCTCACCACCGTCGAGGCGGTCGACCTCTGTTATCGCGCTCCGTCGCGTTGCCCGGTGGTGGTGCTGGTGCTGGATGAGTCGCGAGGGGGGGATCAGGTGGCCGTGCGCGCCGGCATCGACACGATCGCCCAGCTGCGTGGCCGGCCCGTGGGGGTGACCCACTCCACGCTCGGGCCCTACGTGCTGAGCCGGGCGCTGGAGCGGGAGGGCCTCTCCCTGGCTGATGTGCGCCTGCGGAACATGCCCCTGGCCGCGATGCCGGATGCCCTGGCCCGGGGTGCGGTGGACGCGGTGGCGTTCTACCCCCCCTACAGCACGGTTGCCGCCAGACGCGGCCATGCCCGAACCCTGTTCGACAGCCGGGCCATCCCCGGCGAAATCTTCGATGTGCTGGTGGTCAGTCCGCAGGTGCTCAACCGTGATCGCTCCGCGCTGGTGCGGCTGCTGCGGGCCTGGCAGGCGGCCCATGCCCTGGCCCGCAGCCGGCCCGATCAGGCCCGCGCCCCGATGGCGCGCCGGGAAGGGCTGAGCGTGCAGGAGTTCGCCGAGGCGGAGCGGGGTCTGGTGTATTTCAGCTTGCGGGAGCAGGAACGGCTGCTCGCGGGCGCCGGCCCCCTGGCCCGCAACCTCGCCGCCGTGCAGCATGTGCAGCGTCATCTCGGCTTGCATGCCGGAGAAGCCCCTCTGCCGCAGGTCACGCCGACCCTCGTGCAGGCCGCCCTGCGTTGATGCCCATGCTCCGTCGCCTGCCGCTCGCTCTGCCCCTAAGCCCCAGCCGGCGTCTGGTGCGCGGGGTCGCTCTGACGGTGATCGGAGGGGGGATCGTTTCCCTGCTGGCGCTCGCCATCTGGTTCCGGTTCACCCAGGGGCGCCGGCTGCTGGTCTCGATCACCTCCTGGCCCGGCAACGAGTACCTCTACCTGGCGGAGCAGCGGCAGCTGGCCCGGCCCTTCGGGCTTGACCTTGTGATCAAGCAGACCAGTTCCCTGGCCGACCAGCGCCAGGCCTTTGTCAGGGGCGATCACAACGTGATGGCAACCACGGTGCCGGAGGCGATCGCTGTCTGTCAGGAGGCCCCAAAGCGTTGTCCGGAGCTGATGCTGGTGCTGGATGAATCACTCGGAGCCGATCGGCTGATCGGCCGCAGCGGCCTGAGTGCTCCGGCCCAGCTGGTGGGTCAGCGGGTCGGACTCGAGCGCACCGTGCTGGCGGAATACCTGCTGCTGCGCAGCTTCGCGGGCCAGCCCATCCGTCTGGAGGACCTGCAGTTGCGCTTCGATGGGCCGGTGGCGCTGGTGCGGGCTCTTCAGGCTGGAGATCTGGATGCGATCGTCACCTATGCCCCCCACGACACGCCCCTGCGGACTGATCCCCGGTTCCGGGAGCTGTTCAGCAGCCGGCGCGTCCCCGGCGAGATCGTGGATGTGATCGCTGTGGCCCCGGAGTTCGCCCGCACCCGTCGGCGCGATCTCCAGGCTCTGGTGCGCACCTGGTGGGCAGCCCAGGCCTATGCCCGCCAGCGGCGGCGCGAAGCCGTGGAGGTGATGGCGCAGCGGCAACAGATCACATCGGATCAGTTCCGGGAGTCGGAACGGGGGCTCCGCTACCCGGATGCATCGCAGCAGCGTCTGCTGCTGGCGTCGGACGGGCCCGTGGCCCGCTCGATCGAGCGCCTGGCCCAGCTGATGCGGCAGGCCGGGCGCCTCGAGGCGGGTGCTCCCCTGCCCCGCCCGACCACCGCCTTCCTGGAGGCTCCATGATTCAGAACCTCTTCCAGCTGACCCGGCAGCAGGCCGTCGGTCTGGGGAACTGGGTGAACCGTCGCCTCTGGCTGGAGATGGTGCTGGCCGCGTCGATCGCCTCGGCGCTGATGGCGGTGGTCTCCGGGCTGCTGGTGCTCTCGCAGAGCGCCCGCCAGCTCCGCCACAACGCGGAGGACCTGCAGCGCCAGCTGAGCGTGGGTCTCACCAGCTATGAGCCGCTTCACAACCTGCAGCGACGCCTGCAGCAGGCCTCCTCCGGCCTAGAGGTGGAGATGGCCCTGGTGCTCGATCAACGGGGCTTCGTGCTGGCCGCTTCCGACAACGCCCTGGTCGGTCAGCCGCTCGCCAAGGTGCTGCAGCGACCAGAGCAGGCGCACCTGCGGGAGCTGTTCGCTGAATGTCCGTCCTTCTCCAGCCTGCTCAGTTGCCTCACCCGTGAGGAGGTGGTGTTTCAGGGTCCAGTGCCGTGGATCGGCGGGGAGGTGCTGATGACCATGCGCCAGTATCCGCTCGTTCTGGAAGGGCTGGGTCGCTTCGGTGACCGGGGCACCCTGATCACGATCACCGATGTGCGCCCCCAGCGCCTCGAGGTGCTGCTGTTCATCCTGCAGATGTTTGCCGCAGGCCTGCTGCCCTTGCTGGCGGGTTGCCTTGGATTGATGGTGCTGCTGCGCCGCGAGCTGATCCCGGAGCTGCTCAAACTGGCCCAGATCGATGCCCTCTCGGGCATCTACAACCGCCGGGCGTTCCACGAAACCGCTGCCCAGATCCTGGCCCAGGCCGAGCAGCGGCAACTGCCGGTCACCCTGGCGCTGATCGATGTGGATCACTTCAAACGCATCAACGACACCTTCGGTCATGACGCCGGCGATGCGGTGATCCGTGCTGTCGCGGAGCTGCTGAGGTCTGCCGTGCGCAGTGTGGATCTGGTGGGCCGGATCGGCGGCGATGAATTCGCCGTGCTTGCCCAGCTGCCTGGCGCCACCGCCACCGCCATCCTTGATCGCGCTCGCGTGCGCATCCAGGCCACGGGCATCCGGATGCTGGGCGCTGTGGAGTCCGATGCTGCCCTCGACTCTTCGGCACCGGTGGTGGAGGTCAACCTCTCGATCGGCGTGGCCTGCAGCAGCGGTTCGGCCGGCTATGGCCTGGCGGAGCTGATCAGCGCCGCCGATGCGGCTCTCTATGTCGCCAAGGACCGGGGGCGTGCTCAGGTGGTCAACCTGGAGGAGGAACAGCGCGGATCGCGCCCGTCCCGATCAGGAGCGACTCCGTTGGGGGAGTGGCAGGTGGGCGGAATCTGAGGCGCGGCCGGGGGGGCATCGAGACTGTCGGCCTCGATCTGCCAGCTGAACTGGCTGCTCACACCGGGAGGACCGGAGAAGCTGCCGGTGATCGCGGCGGTGAGCTCCGGTTTGGAGGATGTGGCCAGGGTGATGTAGCGGTCGTCGATCACCCCCATGCCGCTGGGATCGAAACCGCGCCAGCCGGCGCCAGGGAGGTACACCTCGGCCCAGGCGTGCAGGTCATAGCGCTCCGGTTTCGGTTCCACCAGGTGATAACCGCTCGCGAACCGCGCCGGCAGGCCCACGCACCGGCAGGCTTCCACCATCAGCATCGCCAGGTCGCGGCAGGAGCCCACCCGCTCCTTGAGGGTGCGGCCCGCCGGCCAGGCCGGACCCACATGCCGCTGGGTGTATTTCACCCGGTCCTGGATGATCTCCACCAGTTGCTGCAGGAACATCAGCGCCCGTTGATCGCTGCCCATCAGCGCCTCCTGGGCCAGGTCCACCGCGGCGGGATCGTGCTGACCGTTGGGTAGCCAGCCCGCCAGCGAGCCCATCAGATCGCCGTTCAGCTGACCCACCGGATAGGGCAGCTGGGGGTCGTTCTCCTCCAGGCAGGCCTGCAGCAGAGGCGCCGCTTCGGTTTCCACCGCGCTGATCGCCCGCACCAGGAAGCTTTCGGTGCTGCCCTGAAAGCGGGCCCGCAGGATCTCGTCACCACTGGCTGCCACCAGTGGGTAGAGGCGGCTGGGCTCAGGGCTGATCTCCAGGCGGAAATCCAACAGCCGCTGGAAGCCGTGGCCGCGGGGTTTGAGCCCGAAGCGGTGAGGACCCAGCAGCACCGGCGCGTCGTACCCGTAGGTGAAGGTGTGGATTACGCGAGCACGCATGCCGGACCGGCGTCGGTGGACTGGATGTTGGCAGGGGTGAGGTAGCGCTGTTCGATCAGACCGTGCAGCCGGTTGAGGTCGCTCTGCAGCGTGTCGATGGCCTCGTGCAGGCCGCCGGCGATCAGGTCATCGATGCGGGTGTAGCTCCAGCGGGCGAGGGTGAGGCCGCTCAGGCATTCCAGCTCGTCCGGTGCGCCGGGAACGGCCTGGCCCTGCACGATTCGCAGGGTCTCCTGGATGCGCTCGAGGCAGTAGCGCACCGAGCGGGGGAAGATCGGGTCGAGCAGCAGGAACCCGGCCACGGCCTTCGGTTCGATCGCCTGCTGGCGAGCCTGGCGGAACATCTGATATGCCCCGGCGCTGCGCAGCAGCGAGATCCACTGCAGCTCATCGAGCACACCGCCCACCTCATCCGGGGAGGGCAGCAGCAGGAAGTACTTCACATCGAGGATGCGGGTGGTCTTGTCGGCCCGTTCCAGCAGGCGGCCGAGGCGGCTGAACTGCCAGGAGAGATCCCGGCTGAGGGTCGCGTCGGTGATGCCGTAGAAGAGCTGGCAGGCCCGGCGGATCTGGCGCAGCAGCTCCTGGGGCGGCTGCCGCCAGAAGCCCTCCTCTTCCTGGAGGGTCCAGTAGATGTCGTTGAGCTGCTCCCACATCTCGGTGGTGATCACCTCCCGGATCTGGCGGGCGTTCTCGCGGGCGAAGTCGATGCAGTTCACGATGCTGTTCGGATTGGCCTCGGCCCGCACCAGAAACTCCACCACCTCATCGGGGGATCCCTGGGGGTAGAGGGAATCGAACAGGTCCCGGTCGCCGCTGGCATCAATCAGGGGCAGCCAGGGCTCGGCGCTGCCCGGTGGACAGTCGAGCGCCATCGCCTCGCTCACCTCGACGAAGCGGGAGATGTTCTCCGCCCGTTCCACGTAGCGATTGATCCAGTACAGCGAGTCAGCGACTCGGCTCAGCATGCCGCCACCTCCGGGCTTTCGCTCACGATCCAGGTGTCCTTGCAGCCGCCGCCCTGGGAGGAGTTCACCACCAGCGAGCCGCGGCGCAGGGCGACGCGGGTGAGGCCGCCGGGACTCACCCAGGCGTCCCGGCCGCGCAGCACATACGGGCGCAGATCGACATGGCAGGGGAACAGCTCCCCGTCGCTGAGGGAGGGAACGGTGGAGAGCTCGAGGGTGGGCTGGGCGATGAAATTGCGCGGGTCGGCCTGGATCTTGGTGGCGAAAGCGGCGATCTCCGCCGCGCTGGCGTGGGGGCCGATCAGCATGCCGTAGCCGCCGGCTTCCGCCACCGACTTCACCACCAGTTCGCCCAGGTGGGCCAGCACGTAGGCCTGGTCGTCGGGCCTGGAGCAGAGATAGGTCGGCACATTGGCGATCACCGGCTCTTCGCCCAGGTAGTAGCGGATCATGTCCGGCACGTAGGCGTAGATCAGCTTGTCGTCGGCCACGCCGGTGCCGGGCGCGTTGGCAATCGCCACCCGGCCGGCCCGGTAGGCCCGCATCAGACCCGGCACTCCCAGCATCGAATCGCTGCGGAACACCTCGGGATCGAGGAAATCGTCGTCGATGCGGCGGTAAATCACATCCACCTGCTCCAGGCCGGCGGTGCTGCGCATCCAGACCCGCTCGTCCTGGCACACCAGGTCGCGGCCCTCCACCAGCTGGATGCCCATCTGCTGGGCCAGGTAGCTGTGCTCGAAGTAGGCGCTGTTGTAAACCCCCGGTGTGAGCAGCACCACCTTGGGCGTTTCAGTCCAGGGGGCGATCTGCCGCAGGGTCTGCAGCAGGTGGGAGGGGTAGTCGTCGATCGGCTGCACGGTGCGGCCGGCGAACAGGCTGGGGAACATGCGTTTCATCACGCGCCGGTTCTCCAGGAAGTAGGCCACGCCTGAGGGACAGCGCAGGTTGTCTTCCAGCACCCGCCAGGTGCCGTCGCCGTCGCGCACCAGATCGAGGCCGGAAATGTGGCACCAACGTCCCAGCGGCGGCTCGAACCCCTGGAGTTGGGGTCGCCAGCCCTGCGAACTCTCCACATCGGCACGGGGAATGATGCCGTCGCGCAGGATCAGCTGGTGGCCGTACACATCGGCCAGGAAACGGTCGATCGCCTCGAGCCGCTGCACCAGGCCCCGCTCCAGGATCTGCCAGTCGGCCGTGCTGATCAGTCGGGGCAGCGGATCGAAGGGCAGGATCCGCTCGGCGCCGCGTTGATCGGCGCCGTTGAGCCGAAAGGTGGCCCCGAGCCGTTTCAGCAGCACGCCGGCAGCCGCATGGTTGCGGTTCAGCTC
>CAMDLO010000085.1 GCA_945901765.1 Cyanobium sp. NIES-981
CACAATGGGCTGATTCGCATCGCATTGGCCTGCCCATGGGCGTTCTCACGGCACTGCTGATCCTGGCGGGCCTGATCGTGGTGCACGAAGCGGGCCACTTCCTGGCCGCCACCGCCCAGGGCATCCGCGTCAGCAGCTTCTCGATCGGCTTCGGGCCGGTGCTGCTGCAACGCCGGCGCCGCGGCGTGCAGTTTGCGCTGCGGGCGATCCCCCTCGGCGGCTTCGTTGCCTTTCCCGACGACGACGACGACAGCGCCATTCCCCGCCATGACCCGGATCTGCTCAGCAACCGGCCCCTGCCCCAGCGCGCTCTGGTGATCGCCGCCGGCGTGATCGCCAACCTGCTGCTGGCCTGGCTGGTGCTGGTGGCGCAGGGGGTGGTGGTGGGCATCCCCGCCGGCTTCAGCGCCAGCCCCGGCGTGCTGGTGAGCGGCGTGCAGGCGGGGCAACCCGCCGCGCTCGCCGGCCTGCAGCCGGGGGATCGGATCGTGAGCCTGGCGGGCCAGCCGATCGCCGGCGGCCAGCAGGCGGTGGCGGCCCTGGTCGACACGGTGAAAAACTCCCCCGGGCAACGCCTGCCCCTGGAGGCTGAACGGGGCTCCAGCCGGCTGGAGCTGCAGCTCACCCCCGCCAATGCCGGCGGCATCGGCCGCATCGGCGCCCAGCTGCAGCCCTTCGGCAGCGAAGCCTTCCGCCCCGCCCGCGGCCCGCTCGAGCCGATCCGCCAGGCCAGCAGCGATTTCGCCGCCCTGCTCAGCCGCACCGCCGGCGGCTTCCTCACCCTGATCACCCACTTCGGGGAAACCGCCGGCCAGGTGAGCGGGCCGGTGAAGATCGTGGAGATGGGCGCCAACCTGGCCCGGCAGGGGGGCGGCAGCCTGTTTCTGTTCACCGCTCTGATCTCGATCAACCTGGCGGTGCTCAACGCCCTGCCCCTGCCCCTGCTCGACGGCGGCCAGTTCGTGCTGCTGCTGATCGAGGGTGTGCGCGGGCGCCCCCTGCCGGAGCGCTTCCAGCTCGCCTTCATGCAGTCGGGCTTCGTGTTCCTGGTGGGACTGAGCGTGGTGCTGATCGTCAAGGACACCTCCCAGCTGCCGGCCGTGCAGCAACTGCTGGGTCGCTGAGCGGGCTGGCTGGTCAGGGGGTACGATCAATCCTTCTGTTCGATACCTCTCCAGCCCGCATGGCGAAGAAGTCGATGATTGCGCGCGACGTGAAGCGCAAGAAAATGGTGGATCGCTTCGCCGGCAAGCGTGCTGCCCTCAAGGCGGCCTTCGAGGCCGCTGCCGATCCGATGGAGCGGCTGGAGATCCACCGCAAGATTCAGGCTCTGCCCCGCAACAGCGCCCCCACCAGGTTGCGCAACCGCTGCTGGGCCACCGGCAAACCACGCGGCGTCTACCGCGACTTCGGCCTCTGCCGCAACCAGCTGCGGGAGCGTGCCCACAAGGGTGAGTTGCCCGGAGTGGTCAAGTCGAGCTGGTGAGCCGCTGAGGGCCAAGCCGCTGAAGGCTAAACCGAGCTACCGGAGCGCCTGCGGGCGCTCTTTTTTTATGCTGCTGCGCCGGAGCCAGGACCCTCGCCCGCCCGAATGCGAGACTGGGGGTTGACAAAGAGAAATAAGCCCCAGTGCAAGGACAAACTCAGTCGATCTCCTTCGATGGTCGGGAGATCCGACTGACCACCGGACGCTTCGCTCCCCAGGCCGGGGGCTCGGTGATGGTCGAATGCGGCGACACGGCCGTGCTCGTCACGGCCACCCGCTCCGGCGGCCGCGACGGCATCGACTTTCTGCCGCTGATCTGCGACTACGAGGAGCGGCTCTACGCCGCCGGTCGCATCCCCGGCAGCTTCATCCGCCGCGAGAGCCGCCCGCCCGAGCGCGCCACCCTGATCGCCCGGCTGATCGACCGGCCGATGCGCCCCCTGTTCCCGGGCTGGATGCGCGACGACCTGCAGATCGTCGCCACCTGCCTGTCGCTCGATGAGCGGGTGCCGCCCGATGTGCTCGCCGTCACCGGTGCGTCGCTCGCCACCCTGCTGGCGAAGATCCCCTTCCATGGTCCGATGGCCGCCGTGCGCGTCGGCCTGCTGGGCGACGACTTCGTGCTCAACCCCAGCTACCGGGAGATCGACCGCTCCGAGCTCGATCTGGTGGTGGCCGGCACCCCCGCCGGCGTGATCATGGTGGAAGCGGGCGCCAACCAGCTGCCCGAACAGGATGTGATCGAAGCGATCGACTTCGGCTATGAAGCGGTCTGCGAACTGATCAAGGCCCAACAGACCCTGCTTCAGGAGCTCGGCATCGAGCAGGTAATCCCGGAGCCCCTCGCTGAAGACACCACCCTGCCGGCCTTCCTGGAGAAGCAGTGCGCCAAGGGCATCGGCGAGGTGCTGCAGCAGTTCAGCCTCAGCAAGGGTGAGCGCGACGAGAAGCTCGACGCCATCAAGGCCGAGGTGGCCCAGACGATCGCCGCCCTCAAGGACGACGATGCCGTGAAAGTGGCCGTGAGCAGCAGTGGCAAGGCCCTGGGCAACAGCTACAAGGCGCTCACCAAGAAGCTGATGCGTGAGCAGATCGTGAAGGACGGCAAGCGTGTCGATGGCCGTAACCTCGATGAGGTGCGTCCGATCAGCGCCGCCGCCGGCGTGCTGCCCAAGCGCGTGCATGGCTCCGCCCTGTTCCAGCGCGGCCTCACCCAGGTGCTCTCCTGCGCCACCCTGGGAACCCCCAGCGATGCCCAGGAGCTCGACGATCTCAACCCGTCGACCGAAAAGACCTATCTGCACCACTACAACTTCCCGCCTTACTCCACCGGCGAGACCAAGCCGATGCGCAGCCCCGGCCGCCGCGAAATCGGCCACGGCGCCCTGGCGGAACGGGCCCTGGTGCCGGTGCTGCCCGCGAAGGACTCCTTCCCCTACGTGCTGCGGGTGGTGTCGGAATGCCTGAGCTCCAACGGCTCCACCTCGATGGGCTCGGTGTGCGGCAGCACCCTGGCGCTGATGGATGCCGGCGTGCCCCTGAAGGCGCCGGTGAGCGGCGCCGCCATGGGCCTGATCAAGGAGGGTGAGGAGGTGCGCATCCTCACTGACATCCAGGGCATCGAGGACTTCCTCGGCGACATGGACTTCAAGGTGGCCGGCACCGAGAAGGGCATCACCGCCCTGCAGATGGACATGAAGATCACCGGCCTGGCCGTGAAGACCGTGGCTGATGCCATCCAGCAGGCGCGCCCCGCCCGCCTGCACATCCTCGAGAAGATGCTCGAGGCGATCGACAAACCCCGCGAGGCGATGAGCCCCCATGCCCCGCGTCTGCTCAGCTTCCGGATCGATCCGGAACTGATCGGCACCGTGATCGGGCCCGGCGGCCGCACGATCAAGGGCATCACCGAGCGCACCAACACCAAGATCGACATCGAGGATGGCGGCATGGTCACCATCGCCAGCCACGACGGCGCGGCCGCCGAGCAGGCTCGCAACCTGATCGAAGGCCTCACCCGCCGGGTGTCGGAAGGGGAAGTGTTCACCGGAGCGGTCACCCGCGTGATCCCGATCGGTGCCTTCGTGGAGATCCTGCCCGGCAAGGAGGGGATGATCCACATCTCCCAGCTGAGCGAGGCCCGCGTCGAGAAGGTCGAAGACGTGGTGAATGTGGGCGACCAGGTGACCGTGCGCGTCCGCGAGATCGACAACCGCGGACGCATCAACCTCACCCTGCGCGGCGTGCCCCAGGGCGAGCCGCCGGTCTGATCACACCGCGAAGCCCGGGTCGATCGCGGCCATCGCCGCGGCGGCCCGCTCGCACAGCGGGCCATGGCTGGGCCCGTGGCTGGCAATCAGGCAGCCGGCCTGGCGCACATCACCGGTGTTGTACGTGAGCGGCCGGCCGTCGGCATGGGTGAAGGCGCCGCCGGCAGCCCGCAGCACCGCATCGGGGGCGGCCATGTCCCAGTCCTTGGGGGCGCTCCTGCCGGACAGGGAGATGTAGAGGTCTGTCTCACCGCGCAGGATCGTGGCCACCTTTCCCCCCACGCTGCCGATCGCCTTGGTGTCGCCCAGCTGCAGGGCCGCCAGCAGCTGCTCGAGGCGGTCATCGCGGTGGTTGCGGCTGGCCACCAGCACCAGCTCACCCAGCGCCTGCCGGGCACTGAAGGCCACCGGCGTGCGCGCCGCGGCACGGTCTTCACACCAGGCCTGGCCCGGCGCCCCCGCCAGCTCCTCGGTGATGCCCAGCCACAACTGCTCCAGCTCCGGCAGCAGCACCACCCCCAGCACCGGCACGCCCTGATGGGCCAGGGCCAGGTGCACGGCGTACTCGCCTGTGCCCTGCAGGAAATCCTTGGTGCCATCGAGGGGGTCGAGGATCCACAGCCATTCGGCCGCCAGCGGCTCGCCGGCGGTGAGCTGGTCTTTGGCCGTCTCCTCGCTGAGCAGGGTCCAGGCGGTGGAGGGGAAGGCCTGGTCCAGCCCATCGAGCAGCCACCGGTTCACCGCCAGGTCGGCGGCGCTCACCGGTCCTTCACCCCCATCGTCGACGCTCAGGGCCGGCGGGAAGCCGTAGGGGGGCTGCTCACCGCGGCCGTAGGCGCGCAGGATATCGGCCGCGCCCCAGCTGAGGCGCCGCAGCTCCGCCAGCAGGGCGTCAAGGGTGATCCCGGAAGGCAGGGTGAGGCCGCGGCCAGCATCGGCGGACGGGGTGGTGGTCATCGAACACAGACTGGGACCAGCATTGTGCAGGAGATCCGGTGCCCCTCCCCCCCGAGCCCGCTGCCGGAGTGCTGTATCTGGTGGGTACGCCGATCGGCAACCTGGGTGATCTTTCGCCCCGGGCGCGGCAGGTGCTGGCCGGGGTCGACCGGATCGCCTGCGAGGACACCCGCCACAGCGGCCTGCTGCTGCACCAGCTGGGGCTGCGGCAACGGGAGCGGGAAGCCGCCAGGCTGGTGAGCTTCCACCAGCACAACCAGAGCAGCCGCATTCCCGAGCTGCTGGCGGCCCTGGCGGCCGGCGAGGCGGTGGCGCTGATCAGCGATGCCGGCCTGCCCGGCATCTCCGACCCCGGCGAGGAGCTGGTGGCCGCCGCTCGCGCGGCGGGACGGCCGGTGGTGTGCGTGCCCGGGCCCAGCGCCGTCACCACTGCCCTGGTGAGCAGCGGCCTGCCGACAGGACGGTTCTGCTTTGAGGGGTTCCTGCCGGCCAAGGCCAGCCAGCGGCGCGCGCGACTGGAGCAGCTGGCCGCTGAGGAGCGCACCCTGGTGCTGTTCGAAGCGCCGCACCGCCTGCTGGAGCTGCTCGAGGATCTGCTGGAGGTGCTGGGCGACCGGCCCCTGCGGGTGGCGCGGGAACTCACCAAACGCCACGAAGAGCAGGTGGGGCCCACGGTGCAGGCAGCCCTCGACCGGTTCCGCGGCCAGCCCCCCCAGGGCGAATGCACGCTGGTGCTGGGCGGCGCGCCAGCGGCGCCGCCGCCGGTGTGGGACGACGACCAGCTGCGCAGCGAGCTGCGCCAGTTGCTGGCCACGGGCCTGAGCAGCAAGGATGCCACCCGCGAGCTGGCGCGGCGCAGCGGCCACAGCCGCCGGGCCCTCTACGCCCTGCTGCATCAGCAGACCTGAGGCAGCAGACTGGTGCGATACGGCCTGATCAGGCCGGCACCTCCGCTCGATCCGGCCGAAACGCGATGCTGCTGCGACTGCGACTGCTGCTGGCCAGCCTCGGCGGCGGGCTGCTGCTGCTGCTGATTCTCTGCCTCGGTGCCCAGAACCTCGAGCAGCGGCCGAAGCTGTGGCTGGGATTCGGCAGCACCGCAGCGTTGCCGGCGGGCTTTCTGATCGGTCTGGCCCTGGCGGTGGGGGTGGTGAGCGGCGGCTGCAGCGCCGCCCTGCTGGCCCCCCGGCCGGCCGATCAGCTGCCGGGCAGGGAGTAGAGGCTGCCGTCGATCACCACCCGGCTGATCCCCTTGGCGAGCAGATAGGGGACCGTGCGGCGCAGCAGGGTCACATCCGGCAGTTGGATCACCCGCTGGCTGCGACCACAGTGGCGTTTTGCCTGGCGCTGATTGGCGTACACCAGCAGGGCCTGGCGTTCCCCTTCCCCCTCCGGCAACAGTCCCAGTTCGGTGCAGTCGCTCAGAGGGGTGGGCTGCAGCTCCACGGTCTTGTCCACCAGCAGATAGGCGATGTCCGGCAGGTCAGCCTCGCTGATGCAGCGGCACTGCACCGGTTCATGGCCAGCACCGGCCACCGGCGCATCGTCCTCCTCGCCAGTTTCGTCGTCGTCCTGGTCATCGTCGTCGTCGGTCGTGTCCGCCGCGAAGTCGTCGGCATCGTCGATCGGCAGCACGCCCGGCCCATCGCCATCCCCGTCCGCCGCAGGGGCCTCGGGTTCGGCTGCCGCCGATGGGTGAACTGATGCGGGGGGCCGGACTGATGCGATGGGTTCAGCTGGCTGGGCTGGTTCGGTGGGTTCTGCTGGCTGGGCTGGTTCTGCTGGCTGGGCTGGTTCTGCTGGCTGGGCTGGTTCGAACAGTTCGGCCGATGGCGGTTCGGCGGGTTCCACCGGCACGATTTCAATGGCGACATCTTCAATGGCGACATCTTCAATGGCGGCTTCTTCAATGGCGGCTTCTTCAGTGGCGGCTTCTTCAATGGCGACTGCAGCACCAACCGCCGCGGAGCGCACACCACGCGTGCGCTGTTGCTTGAGCGCCTCGTAGGCCTCGGGGGAGAGGGCCGCCTTGACAACCCGACTCACCGTGTTGGGGCTGCAGCCGAAGGCCTCGGCCAGGTCGGCGGTGCTCACCCCGTCCTGGTAACGCGCCACGATCTGCTGCTTCTGGGCGTCGCTCAGCCGGGTGGCCGCCATTCAGCAATCTGTTCTTAAGCCCCCGATCCTAGGCGCAGCCTTGCCACCTCACGCTGCCAGAATCGCTGGGGAGCTCCCTTAGCTCAGCTGGATAGAGCAGCTGCCTTCTAAGCAGCCGGTCGATGGTTCGAATCCATCAGGGGGCGTGACAAGAATCCAGACGGGATCTGGGATTTCAGGCAGTCAGGGCCTGGGATCTCAGGGATCCCCCATTGCGCCAAGAACGACCAAGAACGCCCTAAAACCGTCCAGGTCTGCCAGGATTTCACGCAGATTTCACGCGCGCGTGAAAATGGCTGCCTCCCGACCTCGTTGGCTCACCGACCTCTCAGCACAGTTCAAGCGGCACCGCCAGGGCCGTTCTGGCTGGTTTGTGGAGGTCAACCGCGACCGTTTGCGGGTAGTGACAGCCGAGCTGCCGCCAAGACCTGAAGAACCGCCAGCAGAGGCCCTCAAGCGCCGAGCCATCACCCTGACGACACCACCAGGCCCAGCCACTGCAGCAAAGGCCCTAGCCGAGTGCTGCGCGCTGTTTGATGCCGTGATGGCTGGCCAGTGGCGATGGCCCGACCCTGATGCAATGCCTGCCGCCGATGATGCGCACCGGCTAGCACCCGTCACCCTGGAGCGGCTGATGGATCAGCTGCGCAGCGCGGTGGTGGGGGAGAAGGTGAGCGAACGCACGTGGCAGCGGATCTATGCCCCGCCGCTGCGCCGGTTGATCAACACGGCAGGCGAACGCAGCTGGCCAACGGATGAATCGTTACTGCTGACCACACTCAAGACCTGGGAGCCAAACAGCCGAGCCCGGCAAATGGCGCACGATCGCATCCGGCGGATGTGGAAGCAAGCCGGGTGGGAGTGGCCAGCAGATGCCGCCGAGCTGCGCGGCAATGGCAAGGCCGCTGCCGATCCTGAAGGCGTGCGGGCCTTCACTGATGCTGAGCTGCAGGAGCTTCGCGCGCGCATTGAACGCAGCATCGCCCGCCATAAGCTCACACCTGCCGATCTGGTGGCCTGGGATTGCCTGATGGTGTTCGGCCTGCGGCCTGTCGAGCTGCAGGGTCTGCAGCTGGCTGAACAGCAAGGCGTGCCGGTCGCAACAATCACCAGAGAAAAGAAGTCAAGCAAGGGCCGGAGCGGCGCACGCCAATGTCCTGCCGTTCCACCTGCCGGCTGGCCTGCCGACTGCAGCGGCCTGGTGGAACGGTTCAATCAGCACGGCATCCCGCCTGCGATGACAAAGGCCGCCAGCCCCGGCGAGGTCATGGCGCAGCAGCTGCAGCGGCTTAAGGGTCAGCCAGCTATTGAAAGCACAATCGCTGCTGAGCTAACGCCTTACGGCTGCCGCCATGCCTTCGCCCTGCGGCTGGCGTTGCAGCTGGGGATGCACACCCGAGAGGCAGCGGCACTGATGGGGCACAGCCCTGCCGTGCACCTGAGCACCTATGGCCGCCGGCTGGATTCGCCTCGCCTGCTGGGTGATGTTATTGCGCGTGTGAAATCTCAGACCTAATTCCCCGGTTTCCACAGATTCGGCCCGCCTGGAGAAACCCAAAACCCAGAAACAGATGCGCTAATTCCACAAGCCAGCCCCGATAAATACTGCAGCTCGGTTGTTTTCCAGAGGCCAAGGCTGCACTAGCTGGGCTGCAGCGTTTGGCTGGCTGTCGCCTAGTTGGCGCTGATTAGCGTCCATAGCCTGAAGGTGCGCACCGTGGCAGTGCTTGCGGTTTCTTGCGTCGTCGTTACGGTGCGTGGCCCAAACGTCAATCAGCCCTATGCCTGCATTCAGTGCAACAACAGCAGAGGCCGTTGAAGCTCTGCGGATCAGTGCCGCAACGCTCAGACGTTTGCGTAAGGAAGGCACCCTCAAGCCTGGTCAGCACTTCCGCGCGGCAGGTGGCGGCACATGCCGCCCACAGCTGCTGTGGAACGTCGATTCCTGTGATCAGGCACTAGCGCAACGCAGCCGCCGCGTCCTCACGGCATGAAAAAACCGGCAGCTGCGAACTGCCGGTCACAAGCAAACCAACACCCCCACAGTCTGATGCACCATCCACTGATTCGCCGCCACGCTCAGCGGTTGAGCATTGCTCCTGAGCAGCTATCAGCTGCCCTGCTCCAGTACGCAGTACACCAGCTAGCCGACTGGACCCAAGAAGGCGACGGCTCCACCATTGCCGGGGAGAAATACGACCCCGGCAGCGTCTGGCATGTGGGCGATCCGCCGTTCTGGCTGGAGCCTCACATGCCTGCGGACTGGCTGGAGAGCTACCGCGGGGAGGTGTTCTGATGAAAACCAACCGTGAGGCCTGCCCTCAATCGGAGGCGGGATGAATGCCGAGCGAGAAGCATTCGAGAACCTGGAGTTGCTTAGCCAGGCATTCCCTGGCGAGCCGTGGGGCCTGCCGCCTGATGCGCTCTACAGCCCCAGCAAAGGCAATGAAGGCGACTACAGCCGCCGGCTAAAGGAAGGCCGCAAGGCCCACCCTCCAGCAGCTGGGGAGCACTCCACCAGCAAGCCGCACAGCATCACCGCAGCGCAGAAGCTGGAGTCCCTCCAGCAGCTGGCCATCAAGCTGCAGGCCGACAAGGTGTCATTCGCTGATCGCCTGCCCACCCTGCGGCACATGGCGCAGGAGCTGATCATCAACGTCCGCGATGCCGAGCTGATCGGCATGTTGACCGCTGCCAGGCGCCGCAGGCTTGGCACTGATGGCCTGCTGGGCCCTGGTGCACGCCTTGACCTCACACCCGAGCCGTGGGCCTGTGATGGCCTGATCCTGCGCGGTTGCCTGAACCTGCTGGTGGCCCTGCCCAAGCAAGGGAAAACCTCGCTGATCGTGGCGTTGATTGCGGCATGGCATCAGGGTGCTGGCGTATTCCTTGATCGCCCGCTGCAGGGCCCCTGCCCGCCTGTGCTGTTGATCGGCACCGATCAGGGGTCAGCCGACTGGGGCCGCTTGCTCCAGCCTGCTGGGCTGGTGGATGCACAGGGCACGATCCTGCCGCCGATCATCGGCCTGGCCCATGCCGGCCAGCCGGTGCACCTTGACCCGGAAGGAATCGACCTGATTGCGGACTATGCCCAGCAGCACCCTGGTCTGTTTGTGCTGATCGACTCGCTGGCCGCCTGCATCGCCCCGCTGGGCCTGAAGGAAGAATCCCCGGAGGTGGCCATGCCCGTGGCCGAACTGATGGAGCAGCTGGAGCCCCACGGCGCCACCGTGGTGTTGATCCATCACGCCAGCAAAGGCCGAGCCGGTGAAGGTGCCACCAGCGCCAGCAGGGGCAGCACCGCCCTGAGGTGGACTGGTTTTTCTGGACAGGTCCCATCGTTAACCTCTGAGGCGGGGTACCGCCCCTGATCGGGGCTCCCACCAATGAGCAAGCGCCGCACCCACAGTCCCGAGTTCAAGGCCAGGGTCGCCATGGAGGCGATCAGTGGCCG
>CAMDLO010000086.1 GCA_945901765.1 Cyanobium sp. NIES-981
GAGCCGCCCTTGCCCATGCTGCGCATCGCCCATCGCCTCGAAGCCCAGCTGCGCGCGGCGATGGAGCGGGCCCTGCCGGAGGCGGCCCAGCCCCTCGACCCCCAGCTGGTGCCGGCCAGCAAGCCCGAGTTCGGCGACTTCCAGGCCAATGGCGCCCTGCCCCTGGCCAAGCCCTTCGGCCGGCCGCCCCGTCAGATCGCCCAGGCGATCGTGGCGCAGCTCAGGGCCGATCCGGCCTTCACGGAGCTCTGCCTGGAGCCGGTGATCGCCGGCCCCGGCTTTATCAACCTCACCCTGCGGCCCGAGCGGCTCACGGCCGAGGTGGCGCAGCGGCTCGCCGATCCGCGCCTGGGGGTGCCCACGGCGGCCGAGGCGGCGGCGGGGCAGCCGCCGGCGCCGGTGATCGTCGACTTCTCCAGCCCCAACATCGCCAAGGAGATGCACGTGGGGCACCTGCGCTCCACGATCATCGGCGACTGCCTGGCGCGGGTGCTGGAGTTCCGCGGTCACCCGGTGCTGCGCCTCAACCACGTGGGCGACTGGGGCACCCAGTTCGGCATGCTGATCACCCACCTCAAGCAGGTGGCGCCCGAGGCGCTCACCACGGCTGACGCCGTCGATCTGGGCGATCTGGTGGCCTTCTACCGCCAGGCCAAGGCCCGCTTCGACGACGACGAGGCCTTCCAGACCACCGCCCGCGAGGAGGTGGTGAAGCTGCAGGGCGGGGACCCGCTGTCGCTCAAGGCCTGGGGGCTGCTCTGCGACCAGAGCCGCCGCGAGTTCCAGAAGATCTACGACCGGCTGGATATCGCCCTCAGCGAGCGCGGCGAATCCTTCTACAACCCCACCCTGCAGGCGGTGGTCGACGACCTCAAGGCCGCCGGCCTGCTGGTGCTGGATGCCGGTGCCGGTTGCGTGTTTCTGGAGGGGGTGAGCGGCAAGGACGGCCAGCCCCTGCCCCTGATCGTGCAGAAGAGCGACGGCGGCTTCAACTACGCCACCACCGACCTGGCGGCGATCCGCTACCGCTTCGCCGCCGCCCCCGCGGGTGATGGCGCCGGCCGGGTGATCTACGTCACCGACGCCGGCCAGGCCAGCCACTTCGCCGGCGTGTTCCAGGTGGCCCGCCGCGCCGGCTGGATCCCCGAGGGCGCCACCGTGGAGCACGTGCCCTTCGGGCTGGTGCAGGGCGAGGACGGCAAGAAGCTCAAGACCCGCGCCGGCGACACCGTGCGCCTCAAGGATCTGCTCGATGAGGCGGTGGAGCGCTCCGAGGCCGACCTGCGCCGCCGCCTGGCCGAGGAGGAGCGCACGGAAGACGAGGCCTTCATCCAGCAGGTGGCCACCACCGTGGGTCTGGCGGCGGTGAAGTACGCCGACCTCTCCACCAACCGGATCACCAACTATCAGTTCAGCTTTGATCGGATGCTGGCCCTCACCGGCAACACGGCGCCCTATCTGCTCTACGCGGTGGTGCGCATCGCCGGCATCGCCCGCAAGGGCGGTGATCTGCAGGGAGCCGGATCGGCTGCTGCTGGCGATGGGGCGATCGCTTCTGGGGGCCTTTACTTCAGCGAGCCCCAGGAGTGGGCCCTGATTCGTGAGCTGCTCAAGCTCGATGGTGTGATCGCCGAGGTGGAGGCCGAGCTGCTGCCCAACCGCCTCTGCAGCTACCTGTTCGAGCTCAGCCAGGTGTTCAACCGCTTCTACGACCAGGTGCCGGTGCTCAAGGCCGAGCAGCCCGCCCGCGGCTCCCGCCTGGCCCTCTGCCGCCTCACCGCCGACACCCTCAGGCTGGGTCTGGGCCTGCTGGGGATCCCGGCCCTGGAGCGGATGTGAGCGGCAACAGCAGCTCGGCGAGCTGCAGCTCCGGGCGGCGCAGCAGGGCGAACAGGGTGCCGGCATTGCCCCGGCACAGGCGCAGCTCCTGATCGAGCACGGTGATGTCCAGCCAGGCCGGGAAGGCCTGTTGCACTCCGCGCAGCAGTTGCAGGCGTCCGCGTCCCACCTGCGGCCCCAGCCAGCCGCCGCGCTGGAAGCGCACCTCCACCCGCTGCAGAGGCCCGGCAGCCGGCGTGCCGGGGTTGATCGCGATCGCCGCCTCCACGGCGATGCCCGCCAGGGGCGCCAGGCCCCCCGGCAGGCGCAGCAGGTTCATGCCCCGGCCCTGGGAGGGGGCCAGCAGCTGCAGGTTCTCCAGCCAGGGCCCCACCGCCAGGTAGGGCTGGCGGCTGCTGCTCCAGCGCAGTTCCCACACCCCCTCCAGCAGCTCCACCGCGCCGGGCGCGGCCAGGTCGGCGGGTTGGGCACGCTCCAGCTCCTGGCAGAGCTGGTTCACCCGCTCGCCCTGGCGGTTGGCCGCACCGCGGGGCTCCTGGCGCAACAGGGCCAGCAGCTCCGCGCGGGCCCCGGCGCTCGCGTGCATCGATGGCATCGGTTCAGGCATCCGCGCCGCGACGGCAGGTCCACCCATGCTGGCCGCCCAGCCGTGCAGTTGCCGTCCGCGTCTAGGCCCGCATGGGCAGCGCCGCCGGTTCGAGTACGGCCAGCTGGCGGCGGATGCGCCAGTGGCAGTGCTGCAGGATCTGGCGGGCCACGTTGGCGCCGGTCGCCGCTTCGAAGCCGCTGAAGCCCGGGTTGCTGTTGGCCTCGCACACCCGGTAGCCGTCGCCATCGAACAGCAGATCGATGCCGGCGATCTCCAGGCCCAGGGTCTGGGCGCAGTCGCGCGCCAGCACATCGATCGCCTCATCCACCGGGAAGTTCTCCCCCTGGCCGCCGCGGGTGATGTTGGCCTTGAAGCTGCCGTCCACGCTGCGGCGCAGCATCGCTCCCACCACCCGGCCGCCGATCACCCACACCCGCAGGTCCTGGCCGGGCCGCTCGCCGATGTACTCCTGCAGGATCAGCGACTTGCCGGCATCCAGGCTGGCCACCAGTTCCATCAGGTCGCGGAAGCTCTCGCGGTCGCGGCTCAGGTAGATGCCTTCGCCGTAGGAGCCGGCCAGCACCTTCACCACGCAGGGGAAGCCGATCTGCCGCTCCACCAGCTCGCTGTCCACCGGAAAGCGCACCAGCATCGTGCGCGGGATCGGCAGGTTGATCTGGGCGAGCAGCTGCTGGCAGTAGAGCTTGTCCTTCACCGCCTCGATCGCCCGGCTCGAGTTGATCACCGGCACCCCCAGGTGCTCGAACTGGCGCAGGATCGCCAGGCTGAAGTAGCTGGTGCCGCTGCCGGTGCGGGCCAGCAGGGCGTCGGGCAGCTCCACCTCTTCTCCCCGCAGCCGGATCGAGCGGCGGCCGCCGCGCGTCACGATCAGGTCGATCTCATCGGGTGACACCACTTCCAGGGCGATGCCGAGGATGGCGGCTTCCTCGTGGAAGCGCTGTTCCTCGTAACCCGGGCCGGCAGCGGCGGCCTTCTGCAGGATCCAGAGCTTCATCAAGGGCCGGCGGCCAGCACGGAATGGGGTAGCCCTCCACCTTCGGCAGGGCCGCCAGCCGGCGGCGGTCGCCGGCGACACATGGTGCAGATCCTCAGCCCGCCTGCTGCCACTGGCGCAGCAGCTCGTCCAGCTCGGGGCGGCTCGGGCTCGGCAGACGGCGCACCCCGTCTGCATCGGCGCTGCCGCCCTCCCCGTTCGGACCGCGGAAACCGGCCCCCCGCAGCACGGCCTGGCCTTCGCTGCCGCCGAGGAAGCGCACGAACCGCTCGGCCGCACTGCCGCTCCCCTGGGCTTCACCACGAAGCACGGCCGCCGCCAGCACCATCTCGATCGTCGGGTCGGGTGCCAGCAGGCGATAGCCCCCCGGCCATCGCCGCGTCGCTTCGTCGCGGCGCAGCAGGGCGGTGGATTCGTACACCAGGGCCACATCTCCGTCGTTCGGTCCGCCGCTGATGAACTCGCGCAGCAGGATGTCGGTGGAGCGGGCCGGGCGGAAGACGGCGCGCTTCAGGGCGGTCACCGTCGCCTGGCCTGGCTGATCCCGGCTCCAGAGGGCCAGCACCAGCTGGCCGGAATTGGAGCGCAGCGGGTCGGTGATGCGCAGATCAAAGCTGCCCCATGGCGCAGGGCCGCCCAGGGCAGCCCACTGCCCGGCCGCCGCTGCCCGCCGCAGCTCCGGCCAGGAGAACCGGCCGTTGCGGAACAGCACAGCCGACCGCTGCGGCCAGGCCACGGCCAGCAGCAGCGTGCGGGCGATCGGGCGGGGCGGTGTCTGAAACGGCTGGTCGTCGCCCTGGGCTGATCGGGCGGCGGCATAGGCCTGCAGCAGATCCCGGTTGGCGGGGATCAGCACCCGCGCCCGCTCCGCTCCGGCCTCGAGCTGGCGATGGATCATGTCCTGGGCGCCCTGCACCTGCCAGCGCAGATCGATGCCGGGATGGCGGCGCTCGAACAGGGGTTCGAGCCTCCCCATCGCCACCTCCAGTTCGGAGCCCACCGCCACCAGCAGGGTCTGCCGCGGACCCGGCAGCAGGGGCGATGCCAGAGCCAGTGCTGCCGCCGCGATCGCCAGGGAGAGGACGCGACGACGGTTGAGCGAAGACACAGCCGGCGTCCGAGGTCGCGTGGGCTCCCCAGGCTAGGTGTGCCGCTGGGGGGGCTGGAGCCTGTTGCCATCGCTCCAGGCCTTGGTGAGGATGGGCGTGGTTGCGCCGGCTGCGCGGCGGCCTCCTGGCGCGCGCCGATCACGCGCCGATCACGCTCAGATCACCAACGGGGGGAGGGTTCGCGGGATGGGTGCAGGGCAGCACAGGCCTCAGCGGGCGCATCGACCCCTGGCAGGGGCCGGTGGGTTGGGCTCGCTGCTGCTGCTGGCCGGTTGTTCCTGGTTCCCGGGCGCTCCGCAGCTGGAGCTCACCATGCAGGTGGGCAGCGCCCTGGGCGACACCTGCCAGGCCTGGGCCCGGGCGATCGACAGCAGCCCGCCCCGCCTGGCCGACGGCACCCAGGTGCGGCTGCGTTGCCGGGCCGCCGGCAGCGGCGATGTGGTCACCGAGCTGGAAGAGCATGCCCGCTCTGTGCTCAAGGCGGGCGGCAGGGCCGACGATCCCCGCATCCCCACCCTGGTGTCGGTGGATGGGGAGATCTATCTGGATCTGCTGCGGCATCGGCTGCAGGCCCTGGCCCCGGGGCGTGACCTGATCCCCGCGCCTGCCGACGCACCGGCCCTGGCCAGTTCGCCGATGGTGCTGATGACCACGGCCCCCTTCGCCCAGGGCTTGCGGCGCACCGATCCCTATCAGGCCCTGGCCCGCAGCCGGGACCATCGCCAGCTCGATGCGGCGGCCCCCTCCCAGCCGATCCGCTTCGTGCACGCGGCTCCCAGCCGCTCCAACTCCGGCCTGCAGACCCTGGTGGCGATGGTGGCGGAGGTGTCGGGCAAGCGGCCCGAGCAGCTCAGCCTCGCCGATGTGCAGGCCAGTGCCCCGGCGGTGGCCGCCATCCAGAAACACGTCACCCGCTACGGCAGTTCCACCGACGAGCTGGCCCGCACGATGCAGCGCAATGGTGTGTTCTGGGCGTCGGTGGGATCGGTCTATGAGTCGTCGGTGGTGGCGGCCAACGGCCGCCGTCAGGACGGCCAGGAGCCATTGGTGGCGGTGTACCCCCGCGCCACCTTCTCCAGCACGATGCGGGCGATCCTGCCGGCGGCCCCCTGGGTGTCGCCAGAGGAGCGGCAGGCTGCGCTGCTGCTGATCGAGCGGTTGCAGCAGCCCCAGCTGCAGCGCCTGGTGGCCGAGCAGGGGCTGCGCCCCGCCAATCCGGCGGTGCAGGCCAGTTTGGTGACGGCGGCCCGGGGCGTGGATCCGGCCGCCACCTACGACTCCCTGCGCGCCCCCCGACCGGAGGTGGTGGAGGCGATTATCCGCCAGTGGCGCGAGCTGGTGAAGAAACCCTCCCGGGTGGCCCTGGTGGTCGACAGCTCCGGATCGATGGCCGGCGACAAGCTGCCGGCGGCGCAGCGCAGCCTGCAGGCCTACCTCAACCAGATCGGCCCGCGCGATGTGGTGGGCCTGATCGAGTTCGACAGCACCGTGCGAGAGCCGGTGGTGCTGCGCGGCGGCCCGGCTGGGGCCCCGGGCAGCGCTGCCCTGATTGGGCGGCTGGAGGCCGATGGCGGCACCCGGCTGCACGATGCGGTGCTGGCCGGCCGCGACTGGTTGCGGCGCACCCGCCAGCCTGGTGAGATCCAGGCGGTGGTGGTGCTCACCGACGGCGTCGATTCCGGCTCGCAGCTGAGCCTGCGTGCGCTGCAGGAGCAGCTGCGCCGCAGCGGTTTCGAGGGCGACGAGCGGATCGGTGTGTTCACGATCGGCTACGGCGGCGGTGACTACAACGCCGATGCGCTGCGGCAGATCGCCGAAGCCAACGGCGGCGAGTTCGTCGAGGGCACGGTCGACAGCATCCGCCGCCGCATGGAAGCGCTGCAGTTGGCCTTCTGAACCGGATTCCACAGACCATGGTCAACCCTCTCGACGATCCGATTGCCGTTGCCCTGGCTGGCCTGGTGCTGGTGCTGCTGGCCCGCTTCACTCCCCTGGGGCTGGGGCTGGCCCTGCTGGTGGCCCTGCCCCTGGCGCCGGCGATCGCCGCCCTGCGGGCTCGCCCGCATGACCGGCGGGTGACCGCCGAGATCGATGCCGCCGAAGTCCGCTGCCGGGAACTGGCGATTCAGGCCGACCTGGTGCGCCGCGAGGCGTTGGCCCGCTTTCAGGACCCTGCCCATCTGGAGCCCCTCGGCCTGGTGCAGCTCTGCTGCGATCGGCTGCGGGATCTGCCCGAGCGGATTGCATCCCGGCGGCGACTGCTGCAGTCGGGCGGCGGCCAGCTGCTGTCGGTGCAGGAGCTGGAGCAACGGCTGCAGCGGGAGCACATGGCCTGGCGCCAGGAATCCTCCGCCACCCTGCGGCAGGAGCGCCAGCGGCTGGTCGACCAGCTGCGCCGCAACCTTGAGGCGGCCCGCCGCGGCCTTGATGAACGGCAGGCCCGCCTGCTCGCTCTTTCCACCAGGTTGGAGCGGATCGACGGCGGCCTGCGCCATCTGCAGGCTCAGGTGGCGCGCCACTGGCCCAGCAGTGATGCCACCGACATGGCGATGACCGAGGCGATCGCCCCACTCGATCAGGCCCTCGATCAGATCGAGCAGCTGCTGGACGATGGCCGGCGGTGAGCGGCGGCCGGCCACGGCACCTGCCCCTCGGCTGCCGCGGCGGCAGTTCCTGCGGTTGGGCCTCGCTGTCTCGGCCATCGCCGCCTGCACGGCAGCGGTGCTCAGCAAGGGGGCGCAGCAACGGTCCACTACTGCAGCTGGGACCCCATCCTTCAGGGCTAGATCTGGGTCGCGATCCGAATCCGCGATGCACTCCACCGCCTCTGCCCAGCCCTCCGATCTCAACGGCGTGCTGCTGCAGGCCTTTCACTGGTACACCCCCGCCGATGGCGGCCACTGGCGGCGCCTGGAGCAGCAGGCACCCGCCCTGGCCCAGGCCGGCATCACGGCCCTCTGGCTGCCGCCTGCGGGCAAGGGCCTGGCCGGCGCCAACGACGTGGGCTACGGCATCTACGACCCCTACGACCTGGGGGAGTTCGACCAGAGGGGCGGTGTGGCCACCAAGTACGGCACCCGGGCCGATTTCCTGGCGGCCGCAGCCGCCTGCCGCGGCGCGGGCCTGCAGATCTATGCCGATGCGGTGTTCAACCACCTGATGGGGGCTGATGCGGAGGAGGAGTTCAACGCCACCCCCCACGATCCCCAGAACCGCTTCCAGCCCCTCGGCGACCAGCGCCCCATCCGCGGCTGGACCCACTACAGCTATCCCGCCCGCGCCGGCGCCCACTCCACCATGCAGTGGCACTGGTGGCACTTCGACGCCGTTGATTACAACAGCCTCGAGCCTGGCCTGCAGGCGGTGTGGCGGATCGAGGGCAAGGCCTTCGATGACGACGTCGACCTGGAGCGCGGCAACTACGACTACCTGATGGGCTGCGACCTCGACATCGACCATCCGGAGGTGCGCGACGCCCTCAAGCACTGGGGCACCTGGATGCTCGACACGGTGGGGGTTGATGGGTTCCGGCTCGATGCGATCAAGCACATCAGCGGCGATTTCTTCCCCGACTGGATCGCCCATGTGGAGGCCCATGCCGGCCGCCAGCTGTTCGTGGTGGGCGAGTACTGGACCACCAATCTCGACACCCTGCGCTGGTACGCCTCCCGCAGCGGCGGCCGCATTCACCTGTTCGATGCGCCGCTGCACCACAACTTCCACCTGGCCAGCCGTCAGGGCGCGGGCTACGACCTGCGCCGTCTGCTGGACGGCACCCTGATGCGTGAGCTGCCGCTGCTGGCGGTGACCCTGGTGGAGAACCACGACACCCAGCCCCTGCAGGCCCTGGAGTCGGTGGTGGAACCCTGGTTCAAACCGCTGGCCTACGCCTTCATCCTGCTGCGGCGGGAGGGTTACCCCTGCCTGTTCCTCCCCGACTACGAGGGTGCCCGCTACCGCGACCGCGGCCGCGACGGCCAGGAGTACGACGTGGAACTGGTGAGCCACCGCTGGATCCTTGATCGCCTGCTGGCCGCCCGCCGCGACCACGCCTACGGCGAGCAGCGCGACTGGCTCGACCACCCCAACTGCATCGGCTGGACCCGCGCCGGCACCCCCGCCCACCCCCGCGGCCTGGCGGTGCTGCTGAGCAACGGCGAGGAGGGGGCGAAGTGGATGGCCACCGGCAAGGCCAATGCCACTTACGTGGACATCACCGAGCACCGGCGGGAGCCGATCCGCACCAACGGCGATGGCTGGGCTGAGTTCCGCTGTCCGCCCGGATCCGTGTCGGTATGGGTGGAGCGCGGCGCCTGAGCGCCGCTGTGGGCGGATGCGGGCTGGGGGGGCTGCCTACGCTGCCCCCAATGCTCCGCCGGTCGTGCCGGCCTCTTGCGTGAACGTGCCGGACGCCCGCCCCGAGGTGGAGAGCCTGCAGGCCTACAGCGCTCCCCTCGAGGGCCGGCGGGGGATGCTGCGCCTGGATTTCAACGAGAACACCGTGGGGCCGAGCCCCCAGGTGGTGGAGGCGTTGCGGGCGATCCCGGCCGAGCAGATCGCCGTCTATCCGGAATACGACGGCCTGCGCGAGGCCTTCATCGCCAACCTCCTGGCCCAGCATCCAGGCCAGCACTCCGCTGGCGCGCCTCCAGCCCACCCCCTGCAGCCCGAGCAGATCGGCCTGTTCAACGGCGTGGATGCGGCCATCCACGCCATCTTTCACGCCTACGGCGACCGCGGCGACACCCTGCTCACCACCAGTCCCACCTTCGGGTACTACAGCCCCTGCGCCCGCATGCAGGGCATGGCGATCGAGGCGATTCCCTACCGGTTGCCGGATTTCGCCTTCCCGCTGGAGGAGATCCGCGCCGCCCTCCTCGAGCCCGTTGGCACCACCTCCGCCCAGGGGCCGCCCCGTCTGCTGCTGATCTGCAACCCCAACAACCCCACCGGCACCCGCCTGGCGCCCCAGCCGATCCTGGAGCTGGCGGCGGCGGCGCCCCACACCCTGGTGGTGGTGGATGAGCTCTATGAGGCCTTCAGCGGCGACAGTGTGCTGCCGCTGGCCGACTTCGCCGCCACCCCCAACCTGGTGGTGCTGCGCTCCCTGGCCAAGACCGCCGGACTGGCGGGCCTGCGCATGGGCTTCGCCATCGGCGCGGCGCCCGTGATCGACCGCATCGGCCGCGTCACCGGCCCCTATGACATCAACAGCTTCGCGGTGACGGCCGCCCATGCCGCCCTGGCCGATCAGGCCTTCACCGACGCCTACGTGGCCGAGGTCAAGCGCGCCCGCCGCTGGCTTCTCGAGCAACTCCAGGCGGCCGGTGTGCGCCACCACGCCGCTGGCGGCAACTACCTGCTCCTCTGGCCCGATCTGCCGCCGGAGCAGGTGGAGGATCGGCTGCGCCAGGCCGGCATCCTGGTGCGCTCGATGGCGGGTAAGCCGTTGATCGAGGGTTCCCTGCGGGTCAGCATCGGCACCTGCGCGCAGATGGAGCGGTTCTGGCAGGCCTATCGCTCGGTGACCACCGGTTGA
>CAMDLO010000087.1 GCA_945901765.1 Cyanobium sp. NIES-981
TGGCGCGGAACTGGCGCCAGATCGGCCTGAAGCAGCAGATCTGGCTGCCGGCGGAAGGGTCGGTCATCGAGCGCGACGACGAATGGCTGGGGCTGTGGCACAAACCGCTGAGTGCCGATGGCCCGCAGTAGGAGCTGGCGCGGGCACGCGGCCCAGGCCCTCGGCGATGGCGGCCCGCTGGGCTTCAGGGATACCGATGTCCATGGCAGATCGTGAATGGAGAGAAGTGGTGGAGCAGGCAACGAGCACGGAGATCTGTGGCTCGGTTGATCGTCAGAACGAAAAGGCCTGGAGAGGATCCAGGCCTGGAGAACTGCATCACGAGGTGTGATCGAGCTGGGCGAGGTTCAAAGCCTCACTAACCGATCACAGGCGCACGCAGAGCCACGGGTTCCGAGGGAATGGCCGCCAGATCCAGCGGGAAGTTGTGGGCATTGCGCTCATGCATCGCCTCAATGCCGAGGCCGCCGCGGTTGAGCACATCGGCCCAGGTGTTGACCACCCGGCCCTGGGCGTCGAGCACCGAGTGGTTGAAGTTAAAGCCGTTCACGTTGAACGAGAAGCTGATCACCGCCAGGGTGGCGAACCAGATGCCCACCACCGGCCAGGCGGCCAGGAAGAAGTGGAGGCTGCGGCTGTTGTTGAAGCTGGCGTACTGGAAGATCAGGCGACCGAAGTAACCGTGGGCGGCCACGATGTTGTAGGTCTCCTCCTCCTGGCCGAACTTGTAGCCGCGGTTCTGGGATTCGGTTTCCGTGGTCTCACGCACCAGGGAGCTGGTGACCAGCGAGCCGTGCATGGCGGAGAACAGAGCCCCGCCGAACACGCCGGCCACACCGAGCATGTGGAACGGGTGCATCAGCACGTTGTGCTCAGCCTGCAGCACCAGCATGAAGTTGAAGGTGCCGGAGATGCCCAGCGGCATGGGATCGGAGAAGGAACCCTGGCCGATGGCGTACACCAGCAGCACGGCGGTGGCGGCGCCCACGGGAGCGCTGTAGGCCACGGCGATCCAGGGACGCATGCCCAGGCGGTAGCTGAGCTCCCACTCGCGGCCGAGATAGGCATAGATGCCGATCAGGAAGTGGAAGATGATCAACTGGTAGGGGCCGCCGTTGTAGAGCCACTCATCGAGGCTGGAGGCCTCCCAGATGGGATAGAAGTGCAGGCCGATGGCATTGGAGCTGGGCACCACCGCGGCGGTGATGATGTTGTTGCCGTAGAGCAGGCTGCCGGTGATCGGCTCGCGGATGCCGTCGATGTCGACGGGCGGTGCGGCGATGAAGGCGATCACGAAGCAGGTGGCGGCGGCCAGCAGGGTGGGGATCATCAGCACGCCGAACCAGCCGATGTAGAGGCGGTTGCTGGTGGAGGTGATCCAGTCCTTGAAGGACTCCCAGGAGCCGCCCCGGGAGGGAGCAAGGGAGGTGGAGGTCATGGCAGGGATGGCAATGGACAGAGACAAAGGGGAACACCTCAAAGGAAACCCTTCATCTGGGTATCACGCTATCGTAGTAGCAGCCAACCGTGAAGCGCGGTCGATGGGTGCTTCTGCTCAGCATCCTCGCCGCATCTGGCGGCCGACGCAGCGGGCGTTGTTCAGGCCATGCTTCTGATGGTCCCAGGCGCTGCGCTCGCCCTGGACTGGGGCCACTGGAGGTTGCTGGATCGCCACGACCTTGGCTACTGGCTGCCTCTGCTGGCGCAGCCTGATCCGAGCCACCCCTTCGGCCAGCGGCGGCGGCTCCGGCGACGGAGGGGGCAGGGGGCGCTCCAAGACCACAGAACAACGCTATCGGCATAGCCAAGACCAATCAGGAGCTGCAAGGCGAGCTCATGCAGCTGCCTGACCGTGGATAACGGACGTGAGAACGGCTTCAGCGGCTGGCCGACAGCAGAGCACCATCAAGAACCGCCCCCCGCAGATCAGCACCGCTGAGCTGGGTATCGCGCAGGTCGCAGCCCCGCAGATCCGCCTGCTGCAGATCAGCACCGCTGAGATTGGTGCCATACAGACAGGCGCCCCGCAGATCGGCCCCATGCAGCTGCACCTGCTGCATCAGGGCGAAGCTGAGGTCGGCGCCCTGGAAGTCGGCCTGGCCCAGATCGGTGAGCTGGTCGAGACCGGAACGAAAGTCGGCCTCCACCAGCCGGGCGTCCCGCCAGCGACTGCCCGCGGCCACCACGCCGCGCAGGCAGCAGCGATGCAACAGGGCAGCGCTGAAATCGGCCTGCTGCAGGCGGGAGGCGGAGAGATCGGCCTCGTGCCACTGGGAGTTCTGGGCCTGCAGTGCCGAGAGGTCGGCACCCCAGAGCAGCGCCTGCTGAAAGCAGCAGCGCTGCACCTGGGCACCGCGCAGACTGGCGCGACCGAAGCGGGCTTCCTTGAAGCATCCCCCCTCCAGCCCGCAGCCGGAGAGGTCGAGATCAACACCATCCAGGTCGGCCAGCTTGAGGCCCGGAAAGCTGCGCTCACCTGCTGCCAGGGCGGCCCTCAGGGTTTGCAGACTGGTGGGCAGGGACGGGGATGTCACGGTGACAGCTGAGCCGACCGGCAGTGTTCAGAGGATGGCAGCGAGGGCATCGAGCTGCTGACGGCGGGCGGCGAGCAGCTGCTTTTCAGCCTGGGCCAGCAACTTGAACACCGCACGGTCGATCACCTCATAGAACACCAGGCTGCCTTCCGGGCGACGCTTCACCACACCGGCGATGGTGAGCAGCTTGAGGTGCTTGGACACCAGGGCCTGGCTGAGGCCGGTGTGCTCCACCACCGCCGTGACGTTGAGCGGGCCCTGGCGCAGGGCATCCAGAACCGCCAGCCGGTTGGGCTCGGAGAACACCTTGAAGTAATCGGCTAGAGCTTCCATGGACCGGGGTGATGGGGGGCTTGGAGCGAGAGGGGCGCCGTCGCGCGGGGGAGACCTGACCCATCGCCGGGCCAGCGGGTTCGGACCAGTCAATTACAGGCCGAGATTAACAGGAAACCAAGCTGCACGGATACAGCAGCAAAACGTATCAGCACCAGCCCTGCTTGATAGAATCACGCTGTCGTGATGTCGTTGAACGACCGCAGCTTATGGCTCTTGCCTGTGCTGCCCCTGCAGGGGCAGCCCAACCGTCCATGCACCCAGCCGTCGCCGGTGCCAGTGGCTGGCCGCGCCGCTGGGTCCAGCAGGAACCCCTGCTGGAACGCCAGCACGATCGCCTGGAGGGCCTGCTGGCCAGCCTGATCGACCAGCACCGCCAGACCCTGCCGGCCGAAGTCCTGGCGCCGACCGACCAGGCCGAGCAACGGGCCTGCCGCCGGCTGCTCTGGGATCTGCGCCTGCACCTGCGCCTGGAGGAGCGGTGGCTGGCGGCCGCCGGCGCCCTCTGCCCCGGCCACCGCAGCGGCCACCAGGAGGCTGCGCGGTCAGCCCTGGCCCAGTTCTGCCGCGGCAGTGGCAGCCGCCGGGCCCGACTGGCCTGGCTGCAGGAGCTGCAGGGCTGGTTCAGCGCCCACCGCCGCGGTCCCGATGCCTTGGCCTACGCCCTGGCCCGTGAGCGCAGCACGGCCCAGGCCACTGCCAAGGGCTGAGACCTACCCCCCTCTCCCATCCCTCTGCCACCACCCCGCCATGACCGCCACCCCTGCCGCCCCCCACCTGCGCGAAGACCTGCTCACGCCGCGCTTCTACACCACCGAAATCGGCAAGGCCGCCCGCACCTCTCTGGACGCCCAGCGTCCGGCCTTCGAGGCGATGCTCGGCGAAATGCAGGCCGACTACAACCGCGACCATTTCGATCGCCGAGTCCCCCTCGAGCGCCTGAGCCACCTCAGCCCCGACCAGAAGGAGGCCTACGAGAGTTACCTGGTGCGCTCCTGCGTGTCGGAGTTTTCCGGATTCCTGCTGTTCAAGGAGCTTTCACGCCGGCTCAAGCAGGCCGGCCGCCCCGAGCTGGGCGAGCTGTTCCAGCTGATGGCCCGCGACGAAGCCCGCCACGCCGGCTTTCTCAACCGCGCCCTGGTGGCCGAGGGCATCACGATCGACCTGCCCACCCTCAGCACCAAGCGGCCGATCACCTGGTTCCCCCTGAGCTGGGTGCTCTATTCGGTGTATCTCTCCGAGAAGATCGGCTACTGGCGCTACATCCTGATCGATCGCCACCTGAAGGCCAATCCGGGCAACAGCTTCGCGCCGCTGTTTGATTTCTTCGAGCCCTGGTGTCAGGACGAGAACCGCCACGGCGACATCTTCAACATGCTGATCCGCTGCTGGCCCCAGCTGCGCCGTGGCATCCGCGGCCAGCTGCTCAGCCGCTTCTTCCTGTGGAGCGTGTTCCTCACCCACAGCCTCACGGTGTGTGAGCGGGGCAACTTCTACAAAATCCTTGGCATGGATCCGGCCCTCTTCGACGCCGAGGTGATGCGGCAGACCAACCGCACCGCCTGTCGCGCCTTCCCCTGGGTGTTCGAGCTGGAAACCAGCAACTACCTCGGCCTGCGCGACCGGATCGTGGACACCTTCCGCCAGATGAAGCAGGCCGGCGGCCTGCAGAAGCTGGGCCTGAAACTGCGCTTCGCCGTCCTGCTGCTGCGCCAGTTCAGTCAACCGATGCGCGCCACCCAGCCGGGTGAGCAGGGGGTGCCGGCATGACCACCTACAACAGCCCGGCCTACCGCCAGGCCTACAGCCGCATCAACGGCATGGTGGTGGTGGGCGAAGGCCTTGCGGATCGCCACTTCCGGCGCCTGGCTGCGCTGCTGCCCCACGACCGCGAGGAGCTGCTGCGCCTCGGCGCCATGGAGGCCCGCCATGCCCGCGACTTCGTGGGCTGCGGCCACAACCTGGGCGTGAAGGCCGACGCGGCCCTGGCCCAGCGGTTGCTGGCCCCCCTGCACCAGCAGTTCCAGCAGGCCGAGGCCAACGGCGATCGGGTGAGCTGTCTGGTGATCCAGTGCCTGATCATCGAGTGCTTTGCCGTGGCGGCCTACCGCCTCTATCTGCCGGTGGCCGACCCCTACGCCGCGCCGATCACGGCGGCGGTGATGGCCGACGAACGGGAGCACCTCAACTACGGCGAACAGTGGCTGCGGCCCCGCTTTGCAGCGGTGGCCGCCGACGTGGAGGCCTGCGCGCTGCGGGCCGTGCCCGTGGCCCTGGGGATGCTGCACGAACTGCGCGCCGACCTGGCCACGATCGGCATCGACCCCAGCGCGCTGGTGGCCGACTTCACGCTGCTGTTCCAGGAGTCACTGAAGGCGGTTGGCTTCAGCTCGAAGGCGGCCCGCAGCCTGGTGAACCGGCTGGCCGCCAGGGCCCTCGCCTAGGCAAGGCGCGCCAGCCGGGGGCTCGGCGGCAGGCTCTTCGCTTCCCTATCCAGCCAGAGCGTGGACAGGGAAGCCGTACATCTGCGCCCCCCAAAGCGCAGCTGCAACCAGGTGAGGACGGCCGCATCGGTGGTCACCACCGCCTCCTCGGTGCTGCCCTGGCCCAGGCCGAGCGCCGCCACCAGCTCGGGTGGGAGGTACCAGATCGGACCGGTGCCGTTGCGCCGATCACGGCGCTCTCCGATCAGCTCGCGCAACTGGCCATCAGCGCTCAGCTGGCCGAGGGGAGCCAGGAGCAAAGGCAGGGAGTCGGCCCGTGGATCGCCGCTGAGCGGGCTGGGACCAGGAGAAAGGAATGCCATCAGAGGGATGCGATAAATCTGGGATCGCGAAATCGCTTCAACACATTAGCGTTGTATCTTTCCGATGCTCTGTTCAGCGTCCCATCCACCTCTCCGCCGGCCATGACCACCACCCCTCCCCCATCGATCTCCCACCACGCCAGTGCCCAGGACGCCCAGCTGCGCCGCGGCTTCGGCCCGCGGGTGCGCAGGCTGCACGCCCACATCGGCAAGGCCCACCACCAGGCCGAAGGCATGGGCTTCGCCCGGGCCCTGCTGGCGGGAGAGGCCACACCACTGCAGCTGGCCGCCCTGATCCGGGCCCTGACGCCGGCCTATCGCCTGCTGGAGCAACAGGGGCCGGCGGCGGCCCAGGCCCTGGGGGCGCACAGCATCCCCTGGAACGCCCTGGCCCGCTCCACCGCCCTCGGCCACGACCTGGCCACGCTGGCCGCGCTACCCGCCACCCCGGCCTCGGCCGCCGCCCAAGCCTGGCTGGAGCACCTGCACACCCTTTCGGTCAGAGCCCCCCACCGGCTGCTGGCCCACGCCTACGTGCGCTACGGCGGCGACCTCTCCGGCGGCCAGCAGCTGGCGCAGCAGGCCGCCGGGATTCTGGAGCGGGCTGGTTTGCCCAGCCTGAGCTTCTGGGTGTTCGCGCGACCCCTGGCTGAGCTCAAGGCGGGCCTGCATGACGGCTTTGAAGAGCTGCAGCTGAGCGAGCAGCAGGAGCAGGAGCTGCTGGAGGAGGCCGAGGCCGCCTTCCAGCTCACCCAGCGGCTGCTGGCCGAACTGGCCGCAATCCACTGAACACCAGCGGGTACCACCTCCCAAGCCCGCCCCACCGTCCAGCCCGCAAGACCAGCCCGCAAGTCCACAGCCCGCCTCTGCCATGACCGCCACCGGCCTCAGCCCCCACGCCCTGTTGCTCAAGTACGACCAGCCCGTGCCCCGCTACACCAGCTACCCCACCGCTGCCGCCTTCAGCGATGCGGTGGGCGAGCAGCAGCTGCGCCGCCAGCTGGGTGAGGCCAGCGACGCCCCCCTCTCGCTCTATGTACACGTGCCCTTCTGCCGCCACGCCTGCTGGTACTGCGGCTGCAACCGGGTCACCACCCAGCTGGGCTCCAAGGTGGTGGCGCCCTACCTGCACGCCCTGGCCCGGGAGCTGGCGCTGGTGAGCGCCGCCCTGCCGGCGCGGCGGCGCCTGGCCCAGCTGCACTGGGGCGGCGGCACCCCCAACTACCTCAACGCCGCTGAGCAACGCCAGCTCTGGGAGCTGATCGCCCGCCACTTCGATCTGGAGCCCAACCTGGAGGCCTCGATCGAGGTGAATCCGGAATTCCTCAGCCGTGACCAGGCCCTGGAGCTGCGCCAGCTGGGCTTCAACCGCATCAGCTTCGGCATTCAGGACGCCAACCCCGAGGTGCAGCGGGCCGTGAACCGGGTGGTGCCGGCCCAGCAGCTGCGGCATGCCATGGAGTGGCTGCGGGAAGCCGCCTTCGACAGCGTGAACGTGGACCTGATCTGCGGCCTGCCGCTGCAGACCCCCGCGCGCTTCAACGCCACCCTGGAGCTGGTGCAGGAGTTGCGTCCCGATCGCATCTCCCTGTTCTCCTTCGCCTATCTGCCCGAGCAGCTGCCGCTGCAGCGGCAGATCGCCGCCGCCGACCTGCCCAGCCAGGAGGAGCGGATCGCCATGCTGGAGGCCGCCAACCGGCTGCTCAGCGCCCATGGCTACGAGGCCATCGGCATGGACCACTACGCCCTGGCAGCCGACAGCCTGGCGGTGGCGGCGCGCGAAGGCCGGCTGCACCGCAACTTCCAGGGCTACACCACCGGCGGTGAACTGGATCTACTGGGCATCGGGCCCACGGCGATCAGCCAGTTCCCCCACCTGTTCTCGCAGAACCAGCGCGATCTGAGGGCCTGGCGGCAGGCGATCGAGGCCGGCCGTCTGCCGATGGAACGGGGCCTGGAGGTGCGCGATCCGGAGGTGCTGGAGCGCCGCCGCCTGATCCGGGATGTGATGTGTCATGGCCAGGTGGAGATCGATCAGGAGCGCTTTGCACAGGAATGGGCAGACCTCCAGGCCCTGGCCAGCGATGGACTGGTGCAGCTGCAGCGTGAGGGGCCGCTTGGGCGAATCCGGGTCACCACCGAGGGGCGCTGGCTGATCCGCACCATCGCCGCCGTGTTCGATCCCCAGCAGCGGCAGCAGGCCCGGGGCTCCCGGCTGGTTTAGGAGTCCATAGCCAGCACTTGCACCTGAGTGCCCACCATCAACAAAAAAGCTCCCGGTCACCCGGGAGCTTTCTAAACCTTGTGATTCAGTGCGCGTCGCGCACGCGGGCAAGGTTCACTTAGCGGAAGCAGCGAAGTCGGGATAGGCCTCCATGCCGTGCTCGCCGATGTCGAGACCTTCGATCTCTTCTTGTTCGGTGACGCGGATACCACCGAAAATGGCACCAATGATCGACCAGACGATCCAGGAACTGACGATCGCGAACACAGCGAAGGCGATCACCCCAACGATCTGAACACCAAGCTGGCCGAAGCCGTGGCCGGTGAACAGGCCCTTGTCGGTGTTGAACAGACCCACCGCCAGGGTGGCCCAGATGCCGCAGGTGCCGTGCACGGAGAAAGCGCCCACCGGATCATCGATCTTGAGACCGTCGATGAAGGCCACGGAAAACACCACGATCACACCGGCGATGAACCCCACAACCCAGGCGGCGGGCATGGAGAAGCCATCACAACCTGCGGTCACGCCCACCAGACCGGCGAGGATGCCGTTGATGGTCATGGTAAGGTCGGGCTTGCCGCCGCTGAATTGGCTGACCAGGGTGGCGGCGATGCCACCTCCGGCCGCGCCGAGGGTGGTGGTCACAGCGATGTACGGCACCTCGGGAGCCATCGACAGCCAGGAGCCGGGGTTGAAGCCATACCAGCCGAGCCAGAGGATCAGACAGCCCAGGGTGGCGATCGCCAGGTTGTGACCTGGAATGGCCTGGGGCTTGCCACCGGCGAACTTGCCGATGCGGGGGCCGAGCAGCATGGCGCCGATCAGGCCGGCCCAGGCTCCGAAGCTATGGACAACGGTGGAGCCGGCAAAGTCGATGAAGCCCAGCTTGTTGAGCCAGCCCTCGCCCACGTTCCACTGCCAGGAGCCGGAGATGGGATAGAGGATGCCGACAAGAATCAAGGAGAAGATCACAAACTCGCCGAACTTGATCCGCTCGGCCACCAGACCGGAGACGATCGTGGCGGCGGTACCCGCGAAGGCGGCCTGGAACAGGAAGTCAACGCTGGGCACCAGCTTGCCCTCAGTCACCATCTCCGGGGTGACGGCAGGGTCGAAGAACAGGCCGCCGAATTTCAGCCAGCCCGGGATCACCCAGCTGGCGTTGTACATGATCTTGTAGCCAATGAACCAGTATGCCGTCACCGCAAGGGCGAAGACGATCAGGTTTTTGGCCAGGATGTTGACGGCGTTCTTCTGGCGACACATTCCGGCTTCCACCATGGCGAAGCCGGCGTTCATGAAGATCACCAGAGCGGCGCAGATCAACAGGAACAAGTTGTTGGCCAGGAAGGCCGGGGTCAGCTCGGGCAGCTCAGCCGCGTGGGCCGCCAGGTTGAACAGGCCGAGACCCATCAGGGCGACGGGAACGCATGCCAGCCAGGTGAGACCCCGGCGGGTGGAGAGGCCGCGAATGCTGCGCAACAGCATGGTCGGAGCCTCAAGCAGGCTGGCCTCCTGCAGACGCCGAGCGCGTCCGGGAGGGGGGGAAGCAATGGTCATGGGCAGTTCGGTAAGGACGGCTGCGCGGTTGGGGATGCCTGAAGGCACCCATCGGGTTCGACAATGCGCCGAAGCCTGCCCCCTTGATGTTCGATTCGCTACAAAATCGACGTTGCTCCCGCCTGCTGAGAGCTCGAGATCCACGTCTTCGACCCTGCCTCGTGACGACGCCAAGGCAAACCATTCAAAATGGCAGGGGCAGGACCTGCCGGCGAACCGTGCGGCTCCGGCCCCATTGGCAACCGTTGCTACAGAACGGTTGTTCACCTGCCCTTAGATAAAACCCACTTTTCATTCCCCCCACGAGTCCGCGTGAAACAGATCCAAGCCGTCATTCGGCCCGAAAAGCTCGACTCGGTAAAAGACGCCCTTGTCGCCATCGGAATCAATGGCATGACTGTCACCCCCGTGCAGGGCTTCGGGCAGCAAATGGGTCACACGGAGGTGTATCGAGGGGTCAAAATGGAGGCGCGACTTCTTCCCAAGGTGCTGATCACTGCTGTGGTGAATGACACCAGCGTGGATCAGGTTGTGGAGGCGATCAAGGCCAGCGCCCGCACCGGTGAGATCGGCGACGGCAAAATCATCGTTACCCCTGT
>CAMDLO010000088.1 GCA_945901765.1 Cyanobium sp. NIES-981
TATCTTTGCGTGCCCCTTGAGATGAATTTTATTCCGATTCAGCCTCAGTCATATGGTATTTCGCAGAAGTATTTCTTGATGTAGCCGTTGTGTCACTTGCATTGATACCTGCAGTTTACGGTGCGCTCGGGGGAACAGCCAATATAGGACCGCTCTGAATGGAAATTATTATATATTAATCCGTATTGTTCATTGGGCACTTCGAACAAGCCCCTTGAGTGGACAGGCCACCACCGATTCCATGCCTTCATTTTCAAGATCTTGCCTGCCACTCAGGGGCAGCGTGAGATGGGGCACAGGCAGCAAAGACCAAGAGTCGCGTATTCAGCGCATAGCCGCTGCTTGGGTTGTGCAGGCTAAGGTTTAAAAGTGGCGAAACAATTTTGGTGTGAGGATTCCTCGCGACTTGGCTCAGGAGGTTGGCTTGGGGGCTGGGAGCGAGGTCAGTCTCACCGCGAAGGATGGTGAGCTGGTCTTGAGGCCCTCTGTGCCAAGCCTGCTCAGGCTTGAGGATCTTCTTGCGGGCGTCACGCCAGAGAACATCCATGCCTGCATTGATACGGGAGATGCCGTAGGAGCCGAAGCATTCTGATGCCGTCCTACAGGCCAGTTCACGGTGATCTGACCTGGCTGGAGTTCACACCACGAGCCGGAGGTGACCAGCAGACAAGAAGACCCGCACTGATTCCCTCAGCACAGGCCTAAATGTCGGGCTGGCCTTGTTCTGTCCTGCAAGCCCCAAGATCAAGCGATACCTATTCGAGGTGCAGCCCCCTGATCGATCTGCTGCGAATGGCGTTGCTCTGTCGAATCAACCCAAGAGCCTTGATTGGAGATCAAGGACAGTGACATTCATCGAGCTGAGCCGCCACGGCCAGGCGTTGTTCTTCACTGAGCACGTCCTGCGACCAGATGATGGGGCGCGTTGATATCGGAGCATTGGCTTCTCTCCTGCTGAACAAGCGAATAGGATTAGCCGCTGACACAACCGAATGGTGCCCTTTTTGCTTCGGACTTCGCTGATGGCCTCCCTGGCCAGCCTCTGCCTGATCAGTGGCGTGCAGGCCAGGCAGGCTGCAGCTTCTGAGGTGCTTCGGTCGAGCGTTCGTGAGACCAGCGTTCAACAGGCCAGGCTCGGGCCTCTCCAACTGGAGAACGGCTATCCCACCGCCGCCACCGCCCAGAAGCTCTACGACGAACTCGACCTGCAGCGTGCCACCCAGGCCTATCTCTGGGCCCTGCCGGCGGTGGGCTTCAAGGCGCTCTACGACGCCCAGGCGAAAACCATGGGGGTGCGCAACGGCGACGTACTGCTCTACCGCACCCTCCAGGACAAAGCGGGGATGCTCACCCCCAATATCACCACCCTCTACGCCTTCAGTTTCTGGGATCTGGCCAAGCAGGGCCCCCTGGTGGTGGAGGTGCCGGCCGGGCTCACCGCCGGCGGGGTGCTCGACATCTGGCAGCAGCCGATCACCGACATGGGCCAGACCGGCCCCGACAAGGGTGGCGGCGGAAAGTATCTGATCCTTCCCCCGGGTGGGCCCGAGGTGGTGGCGCCGGGCTACCGAATCTTCCGCTCCCCCAGCAACCAGGTGTGGTTCGGCACCCGCGGCCTGGCACCGGACAAGGCCGTGGCCGAGGCCACCGTGCGCCAGCACCGCCTCTACGGCTGGAACCAGCGGGCCAATCCGCCGGCCACCGGCTACAGCGAAGTGGGTGGTCGCCCCTGGCAATCGGCCCAGCCCGCCGATCTCACCTACTGGCGCCTGCTCAGTGAGCTCTATGCCAATGAGCCCGTCGCCCCCCGCGACCGCATGATGTTCGGGATGCTGGCGCCGCTGGGCCTTGCGCCGGGCCAGCCCTTCAATCCCGATGCCCGCCAGGTGCGGATCCTCCGCGAAGCGGCCCAGCTGGGCGATCTGATGGCCCGCACCATCGCCTACGACAAGCGCACCCCCGGCGCCACGGTGTATCCGAACAAGCACTGGGAGTACGCCGTGCTGTTCGACCTCGATCAGGAATCGCCCGACAAGCGCCGCGTGCAGTTCGACGAGCGCAGCTCCTGGTTCTACGAGGCGATCGGCATGTCGGTGGGGATGCAGGGCCGCATCGTGGGTTTTGGCCAGGTGTACCTGGAGGCCTCCAAGGACGCCAAGGGCCAGTGGCTTGATGGGGGCCGCACCTACCGGATGCGGGTGCCGGCCGGCGCACCGGTGAAGCAGTTCTGGTCGATCACCCTCTACGACAACCTCAGCCGTGGGCCGGTGATCACACCCCAGGGCGCCGCCGATCTCAGCTCCCGCAAACCCGACCTCATGACCAACGCCGATGGCTCGGTGGATGTGTTCTTCGGGCCGGTGAAACCCGCCGGCGCCACCAACTGGATCCAGACGATCCCGGGCCAGGGCTGGTTTGCCTACTTCCGCTTCTACGGCCCCACCGAGCCCTACTTCAGCAAGGCCTGGCAGCTCAACGACATCGAACCCCTCCAGCCATGACCCGACTCTTCCGGACATCGCACTCCGGCGGGCGCTGTGCTCTCGCCTGCCTGGCAGGCCTACTGGCTCTGAGCAGCGTGCCTTCTCCCCTGCAGGCGCAGACAGGAGTGAGCGCTCCGGCCCTCGCTCCGATCAGCCAGCCGCGAGGCATCGCGCTCTCCCCCGCAGAAGCCAGGGCGATCGCCAAGGAGGCCTGGCTCTATGCCTATGCGCCGCTCCAGGGCTATCAAACCCTCTGGAATCAAACCCAGAACAAGGCGTTTCCTGGCTACGTGGGCGGCTTCAATCAGTTCCGCCATTACGCCCGCTCTGCCACCCCAGACGATACCGATATCGTCACCCCCAACAACGACACGCCCTATTCCTGGGCCTGGCTGGATCTGCGGGCCGAACCGATCGTGCTGACGCTGCCAGCCGTGCCGGCGCCGCGTTACTACGTGAACCAGTGGTTTGATCTCTACACCCACAACTTCGCCTACACCGGCGTGCGCTCTACCGGTCGCCAGGCCGGCACTTACCTGTTCGCTGGCCCTCGCTGGAACGGCACCGTGCCCAAGGGCATCACTGGAGTGTTCCGCGCTGAGACCGATTTCGTCGGCACCCTCACCCGCACCCAGCTCAACGGACCTGCCGACATTCCTGCGCTGCAGGCGCTCCAGGCCCAATACACCCTCACTCCCCTGTCCCGCTTCACCGGCACGGCAGCCCCAGCCGCAGCCCCGGCGGTGGCCTGGCCCGTCTGGGATGCCAAAAAAGCCGAAGGAATCGGCTTCATCAGCTATCTCAACGCCCTCCTGCCCTTCATGCCCACCGTGCCATCGGAGCGCCAGATGATGGTGCGCTTCGCGCGGATCGGCATCGGGCCAGGGGTCCCCTTCGATCCAGCCAAGCTCGATCCCTCCATCCGAGCCGCCATGGAGGATGGCGTGGCCAGCGCCGCCCAGGAGCTCAAAGCGAAAGCTCTCACCCAGACAAGCTCCCAGGGCTTCTTCGGCACCAGACAGGAACTGGGGCCTGACTACCTCACCTTCCGCGCCATGGGAGCCATGCTGGGCATCTATGGGAACAGCAGTGAAGAGGCCTTTTACGCCAGCCAACAGACGGGACCAGATGGCAAGGTGCTCGATGGTCGCAAACGCTGGGTGATGCGTTTTGAGCCGAGCCAGCTGCCACCGGTAACGGAGTTCTGGTCGATAACGATGTACAAGTTGCCGGAGCGCCTGCTCGTGGAGAATCCTCTGAACCGCTATTCAATTGGCGATCGCACACCAGGCCTCAAGCTCGGAGCGGATGGATCCCTAGAGATCTACATCCAGAATGAGAATCCAGGCGCCGACAAGGCCTCAAACTGGCTGCCTGCACCGGCCGGCCCCTTCTTCTTCGTGGCGCGTTTGTATGGCCCCAAGAGTTCAGTTCTGAAGGGAACATGGAAGCTGCCTCAGCTGATAGAAGCAAAGTAAAAGAAAACCCTCCTTGGGGGCAAGCGCATTGAATGCCTTATACCCAACATGCCTCATACCTGCTGCTCAGCTCTTCGCTCCAGCAGCACCTTGCCCCTGGGCCTGGCACTGCTGGGGTGCAGAACACGCAACGCCGATCTGTCGACTGTTCGCCGGAAGTTCCAGATCCCTGGGCGCGCGGAGGTCGTCAGCTACGCCGCATCGCCTGCTGATTCGGGCTGATTCGGCCGGGGGGGGGGCTGGAGATCACCATGGTCGTCCAGCTGACCCAAAAGGCCTAGAGGGACTCCGTGGCTGAGGTGGCGGCGAAGGGGCAGGGCAACGGCAGACGCCCAGTCAGCTCGCCAGCCCCAGCTCCCGCTCCATGCCCTCCACCACCACATCGGTGACCAGCTGGATGCGGTAGCGGCAGTGCTGGGTGGTGGAGCAGTCGAAGCTGCCGTGCTCCCAGTACTTGTTGCTGCCGGCGCCACCGCCGCAGAGGCCGAAATACTCGCAGCTGCTGCGGCAACGCTCCACACCGCTGGCGATCTCCGCCGCCACCCGCTGGAACTTCGGCGTGGAGGCCATCGCCTCAAGCGAATCGCTGAGCACGTTGCCGAAGCTGAAATCGCCATACTCCGCCGTGGTCACCGACAGCAGCTCGGGGTCGAAGGTGGAGGTGTTGCCCGCCGCATCCACGTTCACGATCACGAACGGCGTGTTCATGTCGGTGGCGGCCAGGCGGGCTCCACTGCAGGCCAGGCTGGCCACCCCATCGAACTCGCGGATGCGCAGGCGGTCGGGCTGCTGGCGGCTGCGGCGCCAGACCGCCGCCATGAAGGCCCGGTAGCGCTCCTCCAGCTCCAGCCGCGCCGCGCCGCTGGCCTCGAGGCTGGAGTGGGCATTGACACCCTCGGTTTCCTCCATGTTGAAGCCCACGTCGGTGAGGCCGTACTCCAGGAAGAAATCGGCCATCGCCTCGGCATGGGACAGCGATTCAGCCGTGAGCACGCAGATCACCTGGAAGGGAATCCCGCGCCGCTGCAGCCAGCCGATGCCCCGCATCACGGCGGCGTGGGTGGGCAGACCGGTGCGGGTGACGCGGTGGGCGTCGTGCAGAAAGGCCGGCCCGTCCATGCTCACACCCACATGGATGCCGTTGCGTTCAAAGCAGTCGCACCAGGCGCCATCGATCGTGGTGGCGTTGGTCTGCAGCGACTGCACCACCGTGGAGGGCGGCAGACCGCGCTTCTCCAGCAGGGCCTGGATCCGGGCCGTGGCCTCGTCGTAGAAGGCGATCGGCATGGTGAGCGGCTCACCCGCATGCCAGAGCAGGGTGAAGCCGCCGTCAAACCAGGGGCTGTCGAGCACCCGCTCCACCGCCGCCTCCAGCACCGCAAAACCGATCCGCCGCCGATTGCCCCGATCGGGCAGGTAGCAGTAGTCGCAGTCGAGGTTGCAGAAGGGGGTGGGCTGGATCACCAGCAGCCGCACCGGGCCGCAGGCTTCAGCCGCCATCACCAGGCGTTGCGGAAACCGCCGTTGCGGAAGCCGCCGTTGCGCCAGCCACCACCGTTGCGGAAGCCGCCGTTGGCGAAACCGCCATTGCGGAAGCCGCCGTTGTAGAAACCGCCGTTGCGGAAGCCACCGTTGTAGAAGCCGCCGTTGCGGAAGCCGCCGTTCACCCAGCCCGCCGCTGGTGCGTTCACAAACACGTAGGAGAGGGCGTCGTCGGGCACTCCCTCAGCGGCAGCTTCAGCGCTGGCCTGGGGATCGAGCTGCTGCACGGCCTCGCCGATGCGCTGCAGGCGCTCCTCAAGGCTGAGGCTGGACACGGGCGGCTGGCTCGGCTGCTGGCTGCTGGCCGCCAGGGCCAGCGCCGCCGCCCCATCGAGCGGCAGGGTGAGCAGGAAGAGCAGGCCGAACAGGCGGGAGCGGGAGAAAAACGCCATGGCAGAAGACTGGATGGTGCGAGACGAAGGGAAGAAGCGGGTGCTGGCTGACGTCAGGGAGCCGTAGCGGCGGCGGGCACGATGCGGATGGTCTCGACACCGATCAGCACGCCCTCGAAGATCGCCTGCAGCCGCTGCTGCGGGATACCGATCGCACTGCCGGGGCCAAGGATGCGGTTCACTGCTGCAACCGTCTTCGGCTCGCCGTCGAGGTAGTCCTGCAGCATGCGGGCGATCGCCAGGTTCACCAGATGGCGGTAAGCGGAGGCGTTCTGCGGCACCAGGCAAGCCACGCCGTACACCTCATAGGGCAGCTCCGGCGAGAGGATCAGGCCCTGAATACCGCGGCTCTGGGCCAGGCCGGCGAGCACGATCGAATCACCGATCACGCCGTCGACCTTGCCGCTCTGGAGGGCGGAGAGGGCCGCCGGCAGGCTGTCGAACGGCACCGACCTGGCCTGGGGCTGCATGCCCTGCAGTTCACCCTCGGCCAGGGAGCTGCGCACCACGCCGATCGAACGGCCGGCCAGAGAGGCGGGTGAGCCATCGAAGCGACCCACCGGCGCCAGCAGCCGCAGACCGGAAAGGCCGATCGGCAGGGAATGGTCGATGCGCATGTCCTGCTCCCAGCTGAAGGGGAAGCCGCAGGCCAGATCGGCCTTGCCGCTGCTGAGGGCCTGGATCGGGCTGGAGCCGGCCGGTACCGGCTGGAAACGCACCTTCACCGGCCGGCCCACGGCCCGGCTCAGTTCGGCGGCGATGCGCTCGGCCACCAGGGCCGCATAGCCCTCGGGCTGGCGACCGGGCTGGGCACTGAGCAGGGGCGGCAGGTCGCCATAACCGACCAGCACGAGCTCGCCGCTGCGGGCGATCCGCTCCAGCACGTCAGCAGCCCGGGCTGGCACGGCGGTGCCGGCCAGCAGCAGCCCGGCCGCGCAGGCGCCGCCAAGCCTGGTGGCAAGGCGGGTCGCGAGGCGGGGGGTGATCCGGGGAAGACCGAAACGGAACACAGGGGAGCGGTTCGGGAGGTATCCGTGCAGTCTGCAGAGCGGAAGGCCGGTTGTCGAGGCCGGCGGCTACACCCAGCCCGGCTCGAAGCGCATGCTCAGATCCAGCCAGGCCGAGCGGCTCACCGGTGCGCTGGTGGAAATCAGATCCACACCGCAGGCCGCCACCGCAGCCAGGCCGTCGGGGGGCACACCCGAGGCCTCGAGCACCAGGGCCGCCCCGCCGGCCAGCTGGCGCAGCCGCGGCACCAGCACGGCCAGCTGCTCGGGCGGAAACTCATCGAGCAGCAGCGCATCGGCGCCGGCCCGCACGGCCGCCTCGGCTTCGGTGGCGGTTTCCGCCTCCACGATCAGCCGGGCCGGCCAGGGGGCGGCGGCCCGCACGGCGGCGATCGCCGGCCCCACCCCGCCGCTCCAGGCCAGGTGGTTCTCCTTGAGCATGGCGGCGTCGTCCAGGCCGAGGCGGTGGTTCACGCCGCCGCCGCAGCGCACGGCGTATTTCTCCAGCAGCCGCAGGCCCGGCGTGGTCTTGCGGGTGTCGGCCAGGCGCACGCCGGTGCCCGCCAGCTGGGCCACCAGGGCGGCGGTGGCAGTGGCCACCCCGCTCAGCCGCATCGCCAGATTGAGGGCCGTGCGCTCGCCGGCCACCAGGGCGCTGGCGGCACCCTCCAGCTCCAGCAGCCGCTGGCCGGCGCACACCGGCTCGCCATCGGCCACCAGCAAGCGCACCTGCAGCGCCGGATCGAGCAGGCGAAACAGGGGCTCCACCAACACACCGCCGCAGAACACGCCGTTGGCCTTGCACTGCCAATGGGCCCGGCCCTGGCGGCCGATCAACGCCGCAGCGGTGAGATCACCCCGGCCCAGATCCTCGGCCAGCCACTGCTCCAACTGCCGCAGCAGCGCCGGGGTGATCGGCAGCAGCGCGGCGGGGAAACCGGCCATCAGAGCCAGTACCCAGGCGGCAGCTGGCCGTTCTCGAGGGCGGGCCAGGCGCCGAAGCCGCTGAGGGTGGCGCCGATCAGCTCCAGCAGGCTGCGGGGCTGGGCGAGCTCCTGGCGGGCCGCCCACTCAGCCTCCTCCACCTCGCTCTCCGGCAGGGCCAGGGCATCGAGCAGCTGGCGGTAGGCCCCTTTCTCAGCCGGGTTGATCGCCGCGTCATCGCCGGGCCGCCGGTTGACGCTCGCCATCTGCAGCGCCAGCTTCACCGCCAGCTGGCGCTGGTCGCTGCCGTCGAGGGCGGCCACCAGCGGCGCCAGCTCCTCGGCCGCGGGGGGCTCGATGGCCAGGGCTGCTTCCGAGGCCGCCGCAGCGGCCCCGGCATCAACCGGCAGCAGGCGTCGGCCGAGTTTGTCGAGCAGCTCCCGCTCCTCCGCGGCGAAGTCGCCGTCGGCCCAGGCCACCCAGCAGACGATGCGCAGCAGAGCCCGCTGGGACGGGCTCAGGCCATCAAGCGACGCCTCAAGAGATGCGGGCGCTGACGCGCTGGTGGGATCGGCGGGCATCGGCGGCGGGGATCGGCAGTCCAGCCCCCATTGTTCTCCCCGATCAGCGCTGGTGCTGCAGCAGGCCGAGGGTGAGGTTGCTGGGGTCGGTCTGCAGATAGAAGTAGCCGCCGCCACCAGCCAGCACCACCACCCGGTAGTCGTAGGCGGTGCCGAGGGCGTCGCGCTGGGCCATGGTGCCCAGGCAGTCGCTGCCGAGCTGCAGCCGGCCGCTGTAGGCCGCCCGCTCCAGCCGGCCGGCGTAGCTCGACACGGCCCAACCCTGCACGATGCCGCCGCTCCACCACTCGCGCTGCACCACGGCGTTGGCCTGCCAGCGGCCGCCCTGCCAGCTGCGGCCCTGCTGCTGGCTGGTCACCAGGCCATCGAGCAGGGCAGGGCTGCAGGCGTTATCCGGCTGGGGCACGTAGCGCAGCGACAGCACCGCATCGGGCGCCAGCACCAGCGACGCGCGGGGCTGGCCCCGCTGGTCGAGCGCCACGGCTTCAGCCATCACGGAGCCGGCCGGTTGCAGCTGTCGTTCCACCGCGGCCCAGCAGTGGGCATCGGCCTTCCAGCGGCCGCTGGTGCGGGCCTCCTGGAAGCGCTGGCCCTGGCGGCGATAGAGCACCCCCTCGACGCGGCCGTCGGCATGCCATCGCTCCTGCAGCAGCACCGCCACCGGCTCACCGCGGTGCTCACCGCTGCCCAGCAGCACGTAGCGGCCGGGGCGGGGGGCGCTGCAGCGCTCCAGACCCGCCGATGCCGGCGGTGAGGCGGCAGCGACGGGGTTGACCAGCGACAGCAAGGCCGCGAGCAGGGCGGGGCGGAAGAGGGGCAGCGGCATGGGCGGCAGGAGGGAGCAGATGCCTCTGGGTCTAGGCCCGCCGAAGCCAGAAAGCCCTACTTGCCGATGCAGAACCGGGCGAACACCCGATCGAGCACCGCCTCGCTCACCTCCTCGCCGGTGATCTC
>CAMDLO010000089.1 GCA_945901765.1 Cyanobium sp. NIES-981
TCATCCGCGAGAGCAGCGGCGTTCACGGTGACGGTGTCACCGCTGGCGCTGTCGTTGATGGAGGTGGTGTGCGTGCCTGTGGTGATGTTGATGGTGCCGTCGCCGGCATCGGCCAGGTCGACGGTGAGCTGAGAGGCCAGGGAGGTGGCGACGAGATCAGCTACCAGGTTGTTGACGGTGGCGGTGGTGCCATTGGCACCGCCAGTGAGTGTCAGGGTTTTGTCCTGAGCGAGGGCAGCGCCATCAACGGTGAGAGCGCCAGCGGCAGCGTTGGCGTTGATGGTGAGGGAGGCATCAGCGGTGGTGACGCTGGTGGTGCCGGTGGCACCAGTTGCATCGAGGTTTGTTGCAAGATTATTGACGGTGAACTGCTCGACACTACCGTTTAGACTCAGTAGTGTAGATGGAAATCCAGTCGCATCAACTTGGACTGTACCTGAACTTCCGGCGCTATTGCTATTGAAAGTGACCAAGTCAGCCTGAGTGGCCGTGACACCAAGTGTCCCTTCGTTGATGACAACGGTGTTTCCTAATTGAAAAATCGTGCTGCTGTTGTTATCAACGCCGGTTTGGTTGTAAGGGTCACCGGCGGTGCCTGCCCCATTGGTGGGGGTCGTAGGTGTCCCGAAATAAAAATCAGCCAACCCAAACTCCCACGCCGCCAGCGCCGCCCGGCTGAAGGGCACCACCGCATTAGCGGCCGCGGGAGCCTGCTGCGCCGCTTGGAGCGCCCAGCTGCCCCCCACGCACGCATGGCCCACCACGCCGCTGCTGGTGTGCACGGGGGCGCCGCAGGCGCTGCTGAGGGCTGAGGCCAGGCGTGGGTCGGCGCCGGTGTGGCAGCTGTAGAGGTCGATGGCGGCCGGGGCCAAGGCACACCACTCCTGCGCGCGGGCCTGCACGCTGGCGGGGCTGAGGCCCTCGCGGCCGATCGCCACCCGGCCGGGGCTGCCGTGGGCCACCACGGCCAGGCGCCACTGACGCGCGGGGGGTGGGGCCGCCGCGCGACTGCAGTGCAGCAGCTCCAGCAGGTCGGCGTCGGTGGACACCAGCAGCACCGTCGTATCCGCAGTGACGCCCGCCAGCAGCGTGCTCAGTTCCGGCAGATCGGCGCTCACGGCCAGCACCAGCTGCTGCGCCTGCCCCGCGCTGGTCAGCATTTCGCCAGCCGAAGCGCTACCAGCTGTCGAGGTGATCAGCGCAGACATGGACCTGCCTTATTTCCTCAACCCATCAAATCCGTCTTTGCGGTTCCCGTCAGGGAATCCAAGGGAACCCGGCAAATCAACGGTTCGCTTCGGTGCTGCGGCGCTTTGCCGGTTGGCGTCTGGGAGGTGCGGCGCTGAAGCGCTGATCAGCCAAGGTGTTCAGGAGCAGAGGTGCTCAGGTGCCGCGACGCTCAGATGCTCAGGCGCCGCGACGCTCAGGTGCTCAGGCGTTGGAAGTTGGTGATCTGGTTGCGAGCCTGCTGTGAGCGCATCGCTCCATCCGCCACGGTGGTAAGCGCCAGTGGCCGCAACGATTCCGCCAGGCGTACCTCGGCGCCGCTCACCAGAGCCAGGCAGTGCGCCAGTTCCGGCTGGCAGCTGCCCGCCGTCACAAACAGATCCAGCCGGGCCAGGCCCGCCGGCAGCGCCAGCCGCCAGCGCCGCCTGCGGCGCAGGATGCTGCTGGCTGTGGTGAGCGTTGCGCCGATCTGCAGTCCCTCCGGCACGCACGGAGCAGCCAGCACCAGGGTATGCAGCCCGCCCAGCAGGTGCCGGTGCCGCTCCAGCGTCGCCAGCAGGTCGTCGCCGTCGTGCTGAGCCAGGGCCAGCACCTGCGTGTCGCCCGCCTCGAAGCCGAGTGAGGCCAGCAGTTGCGCTGACGCCACCACCGCTGTGTGCACCTGATGGGTGTGCACCTGATGGGTGTGCACCTGATGGGTGTGCACCTGATGGGGGAGCTGTTGCGGGGGATCCACGGCGCTGCTTACGGAACGATTCCGTCCTAGGACCGCCATGGCCTGGACGGGATCAGACAGGCGCAGATCGGGGTCCGTGCGGTTCCGACAAATTGCCGGAGTTAATCAGTGGCAGTGCGCATTGGTGATGAGGCGTCTCGGTGTTTCTGCGCAGGGCTTGGGGGGGGTGCGTCGGCCGCCGTGGCAGGGCCCGGCCGCCGACGCTGTCTGGCAGCGACGTTCAGCTGCCGGCGCGGCCATGCACCGACGTGCTGCTGGAGACGGCCGTGGAGCTGGCTGTGGCGGTGAGCGTTCCGCCGCCGATCAATTCCACTGTATAGCCGCTCAGGCCGACCGCGTCGCTGGTGGCGGATGCGGTGGCGTTGCCATGCACCGTGGTGGCCAGCACGTTGTTGGTGAGCGTGGCGATCGCCTGGAGGTTGCCCGCCGTGCGGATCACGCCATCGCCGTTCTGATCGAAAATGCCGTAGGCATCCACATCGCTGTTGGCCAGGGCGTCGCCGCGGGTGGAGGTGGCCAGCGTGTCGAACTTGCCGAAGGCCGTGCCGCGCACCGCATTGGTGCCCACCTGGCCGCCGAAGATGTCGGCGTCGCGCAGACCCACCAGTTCGGAGGGCAATACGCTCGCCGTTGCCGTGGCATCCGGGTCGCGGCCGCTGAGGAAGGCATCGCCCGTGCTGGAGGCCACCAGCCGGCCGCCGCCGATCGCCTGGCCCTGCACGTCGCCATCCAGCGGGCCGGCGGCCAGCACGGTCTGGTTGCCGGCGCCGGCACCGGCGTCGCTGCCGCGCACACCGGCTGCCGAGAAGCTGCCGTTCACACTCGCCGCCTCCGACACACTCGAGGCGATCAGGTCGATCTGGTCGCTGAACACCCCGTCGGTGAGCTTGCCCAGCACCGCCAGGCCGTTGATGTTGCCCGCTTCGCCGATCGTGATGTCGGCATCGAAGTGGCCCAGGCTGATGCCATCGCCATCGAGGTCGGCTGAGGTGGTGGCCTGTCCGCTGATCGATTCAGCCGTGGCGCCGCCATCGAGGAAGCTGCGGCCGTTCACGTTGCCCTCAGCCCCGATCACGATGTCGTCGCCCGCCCGGCCCTGGTCGATGCCGTCGCCATCCAGCCGCAGGCGCGCCACCGCCGCATCCACAGTCGTTTCCGTCTGGCCGATGTTCGACGCCGTCGCCTGGCCGGTGAGGGTGGTGGTGGCGGCGACGTTGCCGTCGTAGCCCACCAGAATGCCGCTGTTCACCACGCCGTCGGCCTGCTGGGCCACCTGGGCGATCGCGCTCTGCTCACCCGGTGCGGTGCCGTTGGTGGTGGCGGTGGCCTCCAGGGCGGAGTTGGTCACTGCCGTGATCGTGCCGGCGCTGCCCCCCACCTGGATGGCGGAGCTGTGCACCGCCGCCACGTTGCCGTCGAGATCAGCCACACCGCCGCTGCTGGTGCTCGATCCCACCAAGGCCCGTGCCGCGTCCTCGATGCTCACCGCCTGGGCCTCGAGGTTGCTGGTGGCCTCGAAGCGCAGACCGTTCACGGCGTTGCGGCCGATCACCAGCCCGTCGCCGTCGCCGTTGTCCATGCCCCGCACCTCAGCGCCCACACCGGCGCGGGCATCGGCGCCGCCGCTCATGTTGTTGGCCGTGGCGCTGCCGCTCAGGCTGCTGCTCACCGTGAACTGCGACACATCCCGGCCCACCGCCACATCGGTGCTGGTGATGCCCTTGATGTTGTCGTTGAGGGCCACGACCGCCTCGGCCGCTTCGTCGCTGCCGCCGGGGCTGCCGATCGTGCTGGCGGTGGCCTGCTGGCTGCTCACCGCATCGGCGTCGAGGGCCAGGTCCAGGCCCACCGTGAGGCCATCGCCGTCGCCATCGAGGTTGATTGCCTGCACCAGGTCGTTGTCGACGCTGGCGCGGGTCGGTCCACTCACCGCCTTGGTGTTGGTGGCCTCAGCCGTGTTGCTGACGCTGGCATCGGCATCGATCACGGCGTTGCTGCCCACCAGCACCGTGCCGTCGCCATCACCCAGGCCGGAACTGGCCGCCACCGCGATCTCCGCCGTGGTGTCGCCCTCCACGGAGGTGGCGGTGGCGGTGTTCACCCCGAAGGCGCCGGCGCCGATCGCGGCCTCCTGGCCGAACTGCAGCGACTGGCCGGTCAGGTCCACACCCGTGTTGGCCGCCTGCAGCACCGTGGCGGTGGCTGCGGCGGTGGTGCCGGTGGCCGTGGCATCGGCCGTCGATTGAGCCCGGCCCACCAGCCGGCCGTCGCTGCCGATCAGGCTGGTGCCGCCATCGAGATCGAGCGCCACGTTCTCAGCGGCCGCCTCACCGCTGGTGGCGGTGGCGGCGTCGCTGCCGCTGGCATCGCCCACCGTGGTGGCCGTGGTGTCGAGATCCAGGTTGGCCTGGGCCGTGATCAGCCCGTTCGTGCCGATCGACAGATCCCCGCTCGACTGGAAGCCCGCATTGCTGCCGCCTGCGGCGGTGGCCGTGGCGTCGCCATCGATCGAGCCGGCCGTGGCCGCCCCCTTCTGATCGGCGGTGGTGGTGATCGTGGCCACCGTGCCCGCCACCAGATCGCGCGTCAGCAGGCCGACCACCTGATCGGAGCTGCTGGTCGCACGGCTGTCGCCATGCACCGTGCTGCCGCTGGCGTCGAGGTCGACGTCGGCATCGCTGGTGAGCGTCAGCGCTTCGCCGGTGACAATCGCCCCGTCGCTGGCCAGACCCACCACATTCAGGTTGTCGCCGCTGGTCTGCCCCTGGGCCAGGCCGCTGGTGGTGCCCGCCTCGGCCGTGACATCGCCCGACACGCTGGTGGCGCTGGCGCTCAGATCGGCGGTGGCACCGGTCACCACCGTGGCGCTGGTGCCCACCCGCAGCTGGGGGTTGTCGGCTGTGCCCGCATTGCCGTTGCGGGCATCGAGGCCGGCCACGTAGTCGGCCCCGGCCGCCGCCACCGCGTCGGCCGCTTCGGTCTGCTCACCGACGTTGGTGGCGGTGGCCGACAGGGTGACGGCCGCATCGGCCAGCAGGTCGGCTGCGGCGCCGATCTGCATGTCATCGCTGAGATTCACGCCGATGGCGCCCGTCTCGTCGTCGGCGCCGTCGTCGTTGCCGACGAAGGACACCGCATCGGTGCGGCCATCGATCGAGCTGGCGCTCACCACATTGGTGAGTTCGGCCACACCCGCCAGGCTGGCGTTCCTGCCCACACTCAGGGCCTTGCGGGTGCCGGCGCTCCCGTTGCCATCGCCCAGCTCCACACCCACCGCATCACCCACCAGGCCCAGGGCCCGCGCTTCGTCGGTGTCGGAATCGGCGCCGCTGGAGCTGGCGGTCACCACCAGGTCGGCATCGGTGCGGCCGACGATGCCGTAGGCGCCATCCTTGATGGCGTCGGCCCCCACCTGCAGGCTCTCGAGATCGAGGCCGCGGGTCTCTGCCAGTTCAGCGCTCGCCGTGGCGTCACCGTTGCCGGCGGTGATGCCGTTCACGCTCTCGGCGGTGACGTTGATCGTGCTGCCGGCCTGGGTCTGCAGCTGGCCGTTGTCGCCCAGCACCACGTCGTCGGCCTGAAGACCCACCACCTGGCCCAGGTCGGCGCTGGCGCTGGCGCTGCCGGTGGTGGTCTCGGCGCTGGCGTCGCTGTCGGCATAGGCGGTGGCGGTCACCAGACCGTCGTTGCCCACCTGCAGCAGGTTGGCCTGGCCGTCCACGCCGCCGGATTGCTCATCCTGAATGCCGGCGATCCGCTCCGAGCTCACCGTCGCCTGGGCGTGGCCGGTTTCGGTGTATGCATCGGCATTGAGGCTGATCTGGTCGCTGCTGCTGCCGGCCCGCGCGGTGATCGTGGCGTTGTCGCCGAAGCTGAAGTCGCCACTGCCGCTGCCCAGATCGTCGATGCCGACCACCGCACCGGCAGTGGCGACGGCGATCGCATCGGCACCGTCGCCTTCGCTGCTGGCGGTGGGATCGCCGACGCTGTCGGCGCTGGCACTGGAATCCGCATCCAGCAGCACCGAGAGCGTGCCGTCATTGCCGGCGGCCAGTTCCACCTGGCTGAGGCCGTAGCTTTCGCCCAGTGCCGAGGTGGCGTAGGCATCGCCGGCGGTGTTGGTGGCGCCGGCCGTCGACACGTTGGCGACGGTCACATCGACGGTGGCGTCATCCCCCACCACCAGGTCGTCGCGCTGGTTGTTGCGGTCGAGGATGCCGCCGGTGTTGCCGGTGAAGCCGCTGAAGGCGGTGGAGCCCGCCAGCAGTTCACCGCCCGCCAGGGTGCCGATCACCACGGTGCTGTCCGGCGTGGCCGCGTAGGCGCCGGTGCTGGCGTTGACGATGTAGCCGAGCGTGGCGCGGCTGGCGGGATCGAGCACCCGGTCGCCCAAGGCCGCCTCGCCACCGCTGTTGCCGGCGGAGGCCACCGGGCTCGGTCGGTTGGTGGTGTCGGCGGTGGCGCTGGCGGTGGCGGTCTGGTTGATGTCCAGACCGGCCGTGGCACCGCCGTTGACCGTGCTGTTCAGCAGACCCGCCGCCTCGGTGACGATTCCCGTCGCTTCGGCGATGCCCGCCACCGTGGTCGCTTCGGCGTTGGCGGCAGCGGTGGCTTGGGCGTTGATGACGCTGTCGTCAGCAATCAGCAGGTCGGAGTCGAGAACGGCAACCGACCGGTCAAGGGAGGCCATGGGCTGGTACCGAAGCACTAATCCACCAATTAGACGCGCCGCCGTGGCGCTTTGGTGCCGAGTCCTTGTTTAGCGGTAGTCGGTGAAGCCGCTAATGCACAACGGCGCATCGGTGCTGATGGGGGCCGTTTGCAGGGCTGGCTCACTGCCATCCGCCAGCAGCGCTCCGAGCAGCACGTCCCCCAGCAGGGCTGAAGCCGCGGCGATGCGGCCGTTCAGATTCAAGCCCTGGAAAGGGCTTTCCAGGGTTTCGACCCAGCTCGATGGAGCGAAGGCGGCGCTGTCGCCCTCCACCACCAGTCCGATTCCTTCGCAGTTTCCCGAATCCACGCAAAAGCGTTTCAGCGCAAAACCATCATGCGTGGCGCTTTGGCACTTCGGTGCACAAGCGCATTTATGAGTTAGAGCGGTTTGCCGCTTTAGCGGTTTGCCGCCACGCGCTGCAGCAGGGTCACGTGCTGGTGCAGGCAGTGCTCCAGGTCGTAGCGCCGGCTTACCCGCTGCCGCGCGGCCGCCCCCAGGGATTCGGCCCAACCGGGATCACGCACCAGCTTCTGCACGGCCTGCGCCAGGGCTTCCGGCTGGAAGAAATCCACCAGCAGACCCTGCTCGCCTGCCTTGATCACCTCCTGCACCGGCGCCGTGGCCGAGGCCACCACCGGACGGCCGCAGGCCATCGCCTCCAGCAGGCTCCAACTCAGCACGAACGGGTAGGAGAGATAGATGTGGCAGGCGCTGCGCTGCAGTGCCGCCAGGAATGCCGCGCGTGGCAGTGGCCCGGTGAAATGCAGGCGCTCCGGGTCATACCGGCCCGCGATCTCCGCCATGAAGCGCTCCTTCCAGCTGCCTTGAGGGCAGGGGGCGCCGTAGCTCACCCCCTCCTGGGCGCCGATGATCAGCAGATGGGCCTCCGGCAGCAGGCGATGCAGGGTCGGAATCGCCCGGATCAGGGTGTGACAGCCGCGGTAGGGCTCCAGCCGCCGGTTCACAAAGGTGATCAGTGGGGCGCCGGCCGCCGCAGCGGCCGCCAGCCCGCCCTGGGCCAGCACCCCTTCCCCTGGCCAGGGGGCTGGCCGTTGCAGGGCGGCCACGTCGATGCCGTCGTGGATCACGCTGAAACGCCGCTGCCAGTGGCGCGGAAAGCTGCTCAGCTGGAAGTGGGTGGGGGTGAGATTCCAGCTGGAAGCCTCCAGGCTCAGCAGCAGCGCTGCATTCTTGAGCCGCAGCCGGCCCCGGCTGGCCCAGTCGGGCGGGGCCTGAAGCTCCGGATCAAAGCCCACATCGAAGCCCTGGGGCTGGTAGAAAAATTCCTGGTAGCTCAGCAGTGGCACGCCGGGCCACACATCCGGCAGCAGCAGCGATTCACCCCAGCCGGCGTGGGCACAGATCAGTTCAGGTACAAATCCCTGCCGGCGCAGTTCCACCGCTGCCGCCGCGCACGCTTCGGCCCGGATCAGTTTGGATTCGGTCTCCAGGGCGAGGGGGTGGATGCCGGGGGTGTTGCCCCGCTTCAGCCGGTAGCGGCAGTACTGGATGCCGCTGGGCAGGGGCCGGCCGGCCGGCTCGATTCCCAGTCCCACCAGGGTGTGGCCGCCTTCGGCGGCCAGCCGCTGGATCAGGTGCACATATTGCCCGGGGAAGTTCTGATGAACAAACAGGACCCGCACCGTTGCCGCTCTTCGGCCCGGTCAGCCCGCGCGCATCGACCTGTCTGGAGAGGGCAACACCCGCCAGAGCCGACAACGCCTCCCTCCGGAGGCCGGCAACCCCAGCCCCAGATAGATCGCTGTCTTGCCGTTCGCCCCCTGGGCGATCAGGCCATCACTCTGATCTGAGCGGCGGAGAGCTGTGAGCAATGGCGATGTGGAGCTGAACCCCAGCGCCTGCGCGGCCTGAGCGGTGGTCAGTGAGCGGTCGCTGCCCTCCTCCAACGCCTCCAGCCGGTTCAGGATCGACGTCAGCAGGGCGTTGCCCGGCTCCGGCGGGGCCGGTGGGACGATCACCCGGGGACGCTGGCGCCGCATGATCATCATCTGAAGCTTGCCGATCGGAAACACACCGATCAGCAGCCAACCCTGTTCGCCGCAACGGTTGAGAAAGCCCTGCAGCTGCTGGGCGGGGTGAACACCGGCCGGCTGGGTCGGTGTCGGTGGAGTTTCCGGGTGGGGCTGGGCGTAGAAATTGGGGAACTCGTGCTCGAGATAGGCTTTGGAGAAGACCCCCAAACCGGGCTGACCTGCCTGGCCCGCAGCTGGGTCGGGAGCCGGGTCAGCTGCAGCACCCGCCTGCGGTGCAGGCGAAGCGGCCTCGTTCACATTGAGGTGAATCACCTGATATTCCCAGATCGGGTTGTCAGGTATGAGACTCATCGAGGGCAGACCCAATCCTCCTCAACCATGGTGCCACAGCTGGAGAGCCGCAATCAGTTCGCTTTGGTGGCCAGCAGCCAGGCCCGGGCCCGGGCCAGATCCTGCTGAGCCTTCAGCTTCTCGGTGCTGGCGGGCTTACCTTCGAAGGCGGCAGCAGCCTGCTGGGCCGCTTCGAAGGTGCTCTCGGCGGCGGCGGCATCGATGGTGCTGCCGAGCTGGGCACCGTTCACGAGCACGGTGACTTCATCCGATTCCACTTCGGCAAAGCCGCCGAGCAGGGCGATCGA
>CAMDLO010000090.1 GCA_945901765.1 Cyanobium sp. NIES-981
TGGCTGGCGGCCTGGGTGGTGAACAGCAGCAGCTGCACCGCCACCAGGGTGGTGCGGGCTGCCGGCCGGATTCCCTTGAACTGGGCCATCCGGAAGTACTCCAGCAACCCGAGGTGCACGATCAGGCCCACCGCAACCGTGAACCACCAGCCACCGAGCCACACCACCACAAACCCGATCCCCCCGGCAGCCCAACCGCTGAGCAGCCGGGCCAGGGAGGTGGCCTGGCGGGGTCGGGGCAGCGGAATCAACAACGGAAAGGACAGACGGAGATCAACCTCAGGGACGCTCAGCGGCGATCAGAAACAACGGCTCCGCCGCGGCCAGCTTGGCCTGGCTGCCGCGCCGCTGCATCCGGTGCACGGTGGCCTGCACCACCTGCAGATCCCGGGCGGCGAGCTGTCCCAGCGTATCGGTGGCATCCACCAGACCCTCCAGGCTGGCGGTGCTGATCACCAGGCGTCCCTCCGGCTGCAGGGCTTCCCACACCGCCACCAGCACATCGCCGAGGGGGCGGCCCACCTCCAGCAGCACCCGATCCGGCCGGGCCGGCAACAGCGACAATCCGGCGGGTGCCGCTCCGGCATGGATGTGCAGGTTGGTGATGCCGAAGCGGCTGCGGTTCTGCTCCAGCAGGGCGACCGCCTCCGGGTCCCGTTCCAGCGTGTGCACGGCACCGCCAGGCATCAGCCGGGCGATCTCCAGGGCCAGCGCACCGGTGCCCCCTCCCACGTCCCAGACCAGAGAGGCGGCGCGCGGACGCAGATGGGCCAGCAGCATCACCCGCAGCTCCATCGGCGTGGGGCTGAAACCCGGCGCGTCATCAAAAGCGTTGTCGGGCAGGCCTGGGGTGACGAAGTCCCAGTGATAAGCGGAATGGGACGGATGATGGGGGCCAGACACGGCGGTGGGCGCCGCAGGGCGCATCAAGAGGCCACAACCTTCACCGTATCAGCGATCTGACCGGGCCAGGCGCGGGCTTGCTCCAGCAGCCAATCGCACCGCCCTCGGTCGATCCGCTCCCCCGGAATCAGCAGCGGGATGCCCGGCGGATAGGGGCAGAGCGGTTCTGCGGCAAGCCGACCGGCCGCCGCCGCCAGGGGCACCAGCTCGGCCGGAGCGCGCCAGGCCTCCGCCAGCGGTCGCTCCGGTTCCGCCACCAGGGGCAGGGGCGGACGCCGGAACGGGGGCAGCGGTGCTCCCCCCAGGGCCCTCGCCAGCGCATGCAACCGCTGCGGCAGACGCCGCAGCAGCGCACCTGGCGGGCGTTCACCCAGGCAGAAGGTGAGCGTGCCGGGCTCCGGCAGCTCAGCGATCACCCCCCGCTCGATCAACCAGGCATCCGCCTCCAGGCCGTTGATGCCCAGGGCGGCGCAATGCAGCACGAGCCGCAGCGGGTCGTCGCTGGCCAGCAACGGCAGGTCAAGCCGGTGACAGCGCTGCCGCAACCGCTGCGCCAGCAGCTCGGCCCGGTCACGCCGCCGCCGGCCGGCGCGGCTGGCCGCCCCCGTGATGGCGGCTTCACAGGAGGCCAGCAGCAGCGCGCTCGGACTGGAGGTCTGCAGCCAGAGCAGCGCCCGCTCCAGGGCTGTCCGATCCAACCGTTCGCCGCGAACCAGAAGCACCGCACTCTGGGCCAGGCCTGCCAATGCCTTCTGGCAGGAGAGCACCACCAGATCGGCACCCGCCGCGACGGCCTCGCCACGGCCGTGGGCCTGGTCGACCAGCAGCGGCAGCCCGGCGGCATGGACCTGCGCGGCCACTGCCGCCAGGTCGGCGGCCTGGCCCTGGTAGGTGGGCGAGACCAGCACCACGGCGGCCAGGGGCCCGCTGGCTTGAGCAGCCGCCAGCACCCGCTCCATCCAGGCGGGATCGGGCGGCAGCCAGAGGCCGGTGGCGGCGTCGAAAGGAAGGTCGAACAGCAGCGGGCGCAAGCCACCGAGCACGCAGCCGTGCAGCAGGGAACGGTGCAGGTTGCGCGGCAGCAGCACCCGGCTGCCCGGCGAGGCCAGGCCCAGCAGGGCGGCCTGAAGCAGACCGCTGGCTCCGTTCACTCCGAACCAGCAATGGTCGGCCCCAAGCAGGGCAGCGCAGCGGCGCTGGGCCGCCGCCACCGCCCCCTCGGCCAGCAGCGGCGCCCCGATCGCCGGCAGTTCCGGCAGATCCCAGCTGCCGGGGGAGCGGCGCAGCAGGCGAACCAGCCCCGGCGCCAGCCCATGGCCGCGGCCGTGGGCTGGCAGATGCAGGGCCAGCGCACGCGAGCGGGCCAGCAACGCCTGCTCCAGGGGCTCCAGCGGCTCCGGCGGCGCGATGCCGCAGGACAGCGCGGCCATTGCGGACCGTGGCAGGCGATTCACCCGGTCACTCCAAGGTTCCTAGAGTTTGCCAATCTGATTCGCCGGGGCCTCCCGGCCGGCCGCCCGTCTTGACAGCCGCGCCCCTCTCCTCCGCCATCAACGGCTACCACCCCGGCGGCGATCTGCGCTGGCTGCTGCAGCGCCCCTGGCTGCTGCTGAGCCGGTTGCTGACCGTGCTGTGGCAGCTCACCAGCCTCAGCCTGGTGCTGCTGGTGCAGGGCAGCAGCACCGATGAGGGGGTGCAGCGCCGCCTGGGCCAGCGGATCCTCAGCACCCTCACCGGCCTGGGCCCCTGTTTCATCAAAATGGGCCAGGCTCTCTCCACCAGGCCGGATCTGGTGCGGCGCGACTGGCTGGAGCAGCTCACCGCCCTGCAGGACAATCTGCCGCCTTTCCCGCACGCGGTGGCCCTGGCCACGATCGAGGCTGATCTGGGGGCACCGGCATCCCGCCTGTTCGCCCTGTTTCCCGATCATCCGGTGGCAGCCGCCAGCCTGGGCCAGGTGTACAAGGCCCGACTCGCCGACGGCAGCTGGGTGGCCGTGAAGGTGCAGCGCCCCGAACTTGAGCAGATCCTGCGGCGTGATCTGGTGCTGATCCGCCTGCTCGGGTCGCTGCTGGCCCCCGTGCTGCCCCTGAATCTCGGCTTCGGGCTCACGGAGATCATCGATGAATTCGGCCGATCCCTGTTCGAGGAGATCGATTACCACCGGGAAGCCGACAATGCCGAGCGTTTCGCCGCCCTCTTTGCTCGCCACCAGGAGGTGATCGTCCCGGCCGTGGAACGCACACGCAGCGGCCGCCGGGTGCTCACCACCACCTGGATCCAGGGCACCAAACTGCAGGAGCGCCAGACCCTTGTAGCCCAGCAGCTCGATCCCGCAGCCCTGATCCGCACCTGCGTGATCTCAGGGCTGCGCCAACTGCTGGAGTTCGGCTACTTCCACGCCGATCCCCACCCTGGCAACCTGTTCGCCCTGCCGGGGCGCACCGGAGCGATGGGCCACGTGGGCTATGTCGACTTCGGCATGATGGATTCGATCAGCGATGCCGACAGGCTCACCCTGACCGGCGCGGTGGTGCACCTGATCAATCGCGATTTCCAAGCCCTGGCCAACGACTTCATCGCCCTGGGCTTTCTGCATCCGGATACGGATCTGAAGCCGATCGTGCCAGCTCTGGAGAGCGTCCTTGGCGGCGCGCTCGGAGAGAATGTCGGGGACTTCAACTTCAAGGTGGTCACCGATCGCTTCTCGGAGCTGATGTTCGACTACCCGTTCCGGGTGCCGGCGCGCTTCGCGCTGATCATCCGGGCAGTGGTGAGCCAGGAGGGGCTGGCGATGCGGCTGGATCCCTCCTTCCGCATCCTGCAGGTCGCCTATCCCTACGTGGCCAGGCGGCTGCTGGCGGGCGACACCGCAGAACTGCGCGACAAGCTGTTGGAGGTGCTGTTCGATGCCGAGGGACGGCTGCGGCTGGAACGCCTCGAGAATCTCCTGGCAGTGGCGGAGAGCGATGCGGCGGGACCCGACGTTCTGCCGGTGATGGGCTCGGGGCTGCGGCTGCTGCTCGGCCCCGGTGGGCGCAGCCTGCGCCAGAGGCTGCTGCTGACCCTGGTCCAGGGTGATCGGCTGCACACCGATGATCTGCGCGCTCTCATCGGCCTGATGCGGCGCACCTTCTCCCCCCGACGGCTGGCGGGTGGAATGCTGGCCCGGCTCAACCCCCTGGCAGCCGTCGCCTGATTGCTGTCGATGGGCGCCACCACCGCATCGAGGCTGGGGGCCGCCCTGCGCTCCTGGCTCCGCGAAGAACGCTCCAGCGGGCCCCTTTCCGCTGGCCAGCGGCTGATGCGCCGCCTTGCTGTGGCCCTCGGCCTGCTCGGGGTCGGACTGGTGCTGCAGCTGCAGGTGCAGCACCAGCAGCGCGGCCGGCTGGCGGACCAGCAGGAAGCGCTCAGCATCCTGCGCGCCAAGGTGCTGGCCAGCAAGCAGACAGCGCGGGACTGGGCGCAGTGGACGGAGATGTACGACTATGTGGCCCGTCCGGCTGCACAACCCACGTTTCCAGACCGCAAGATCCGCACCGCCAACCAGTTTGCAGCGGGCGGCACGATGCTGGTGTTCAACCTGCAGGACCGGCTCCTGTTCAGCGCCGACCGGCATGGTCTGAATCGCCCCGAAACGCAGCGGCTGGCCAGCTGCATCCAACCCGCCCTGGCTCAGTTGATCAGCGTCCAGGACGCCTTGTTCTTTCTCTGCGACAACGGGCGAGGCGTCCCCTATGTGGGTGCCGTCACACCGATCACCGACAGCCAGGCGACCGCCGCAGCCAACGGAGCGCTGGCCTATCTGGTGCCCCTTGAGGATGAACTGATCCCCGAGCGGTCCAGGCGACTGCTGCGGCAACTGCGCCATGACCTGTACGCACTGCCGCACGGTCAGACCCAGCCCCCCACCGGGCTGATTCAGCCGCTGCGCCCCAACTGCAGCAGCGGTTGCTCGCGGCCGATGGCCGCCGGCTGTGGCTGCGCACGCCACCCCGGTGGCAGGCTCTACCGGCGGCGCTCCTGCAAACCGCGGCGGCGCTGGCCGTGGCAGGTGCCATCGCCCTGGCCGGGCGGATCCTCTGGATGCTGGAGCGGCGGCGACAGCGGATGGAGCTGTCCCGCCGCAGCCAGCGCGCCCGAATCCAGCAACGGCGCCACCAGGCTGAACAGCAGCAGCGCCTGATCGAAGGAAAGCTCACCAGCAGCCTCACGGCCGCCGTGATGGCCCATGAAATCCAGCAACCGCTCAGCACCATCCTGCTGCAATGCCAGCTGGCCATGCAGGAGCTGGAGGGATCGGCAGCCGTCCCGCGCCCGCAGCCCGGCGCAGGCACCGCCGCCGCCACGGATCGTCTGTCCATTGCCGACCGCCTGCGGGCACTCAGCGCCGAGGCCAACCGGGCTGTGCAGATCACGGAAACGATGCGCATGCTGCTGCGCAACGTCAACACACCCCACACAACGGTGCTGCTCAACGATGTGATCGAAAGCGCCTTGCTCTTCTTCAACCGGGCGATCCAGAAGCACCAGATCAGCCTGCAGAGCCTCGGTCTGGATCAACCGACGCTGATCATGGGCGACGCCACCCAGGTGCAATCGGCCATCGTCAACCTGATTGAGAACGCCATCCAGGCGATGACGACCGCTCCGGGCAGGCGGGCGCCCGCCCTGCGGCTCTGCCTCGAGACGGTCTCCGACGCGAACGGATCCGGAAACGGAACCGGTGCGGCCGCAGCGGCGGCTGTCGTGCGCTTCCGGCTGGCCGACAGTGGACCCGGCTTCGGCCAGGCTGACGCTGATTCAGCTCTGCCCTTGAACACAAGCAATCCCCATGGCAGTGGCCTGGGCCTGTTCGTGGTGCGCACCACCATGCGCAATCACGGCGGCGCACTGCGGATCGGCCGCAGCGCTGAACTGGGAGGCGCTGAGGTGGAACTGCTCTGGCCAGCGGCGAAGGCCTCAGCGGAGCTCAGCTCCCGGGCGGCAGGGTGATCCAGCACCCCAGAACGGCCAAAGCGCTGAACAGCACCACCGCCAGGGGCCAGATTTCATCGAGGCGATACAGCTGGTGTGCCAGGCGCTCCCGCTCCGGCCCCTCCGGCAAGGCCTCCAGGTCGCCGTAGCGGCGACCGATCCACAACACCAGCACAAACGCCACCAGGGTGACCACATAGGCCACCACGTACACCTGATCGAGGAAGGTGAGAAAGGGGAGCTGGGGCAGCTCGGATCGGTAGGTCTGTTGCAGGAACACCAGGGTCAGCAGCACGGTCACCGGGATGCTGGCGCGGGCATCCTGTTCGTCTGGGCGCACCTTGAACACCAGCAGCACCATCGCCATCAGCACCGTGAGGGGCAGCAGCAGCCGCCAGAACGCAGCCCAGGCCGAGGTGCCATACGCCATGTCGAACACCACCTGGCTGTAGTCGTTCTCCGGTCCACCCAGGCCGAAATTGGTGGCGTAGTGATGGCGGTATTCAGCGATCGACCAACCACGGCTGAGCCAACCGATGATGCTTGCGTAGAGCCCCGTGCCGCTGTTCTGCAGATCGGGTTCGAAGCGCAGGTTCCGGTAATCGAGCTGACCGTCAATGTCATCGGCCTCGATCACCATAGGCAGGCTGACAGTGGTGAAGGGGTAATGGCGGAAGCTGGCGCGGTCGATATAGAAGCGGCCGATGTAAGTAAAGAGCTGATAGTAGCTGCCATCGGCCAAACGCTCCGCCTGATCGCTGAAGGGTACGATGACCGGATCGGCATCGGAAAGCAGACCATTCAGCAGACTGATGCGGTTGTGAATGCCCGTCTGGCGTTCGGCGAGATAACGCTGCAGCGGCTCATCCCAGCGCAGCCACACATAGCCGTTGGAGGAAAAACTGGGCGTGCTGAGGTCGAGGTCATAGGTGCTGTTGGCATAAACCCCTACCTGCACGTGATAGCGGGCCGTTTCGAGCCCCAGCTGATCCACCGCCGTCTCCTGCTCATTCAGCCGCTCCCCCCGCAGGGAACTCCAGCCGCTGGAGCGCAGATGGGCGGGGTCCGTGCTCAACGCCCGCGATGCGGATGTAAGGCGCAGCGCATCGCGGCTGCGCACGGCCTCCACATCAATGGAGGTAAGCGCCATCATGGCCAGAATGGTGGCCAGTACAACCGAAACGACGGCCAGAATGTTCCAGCGTTTCTGTTTGCGCGGGGCCATGGCAGTGAGGCCGGCTGGCCCGACCTTAGGGAGCCGTCCCCTGACACGTCCGCTGCTGGCCCTGCTGCTGGCCGGCCTGCCGGTGCCTCTGCTGGTCGGGCTGAGCCGTCCACCCGCAGCAGAGCAGCCGCTCAGCACCCCCGCCGGCGCCGCCCCGACTGCGACCGGACAGACCGGGGAGGCTCTGCTGCTCGGCCAGTCGGCTCCGTTTTCCGGTCCCTCAGCCCAGCTGGGGCGCGAATTCCGTGAGGGGGCAGAGGCCTGGTTTGTCGAAGTGAACCGCCGCGGCGGCATCCACGGCCGGCCGGTGCGGCTGATCAGCCGCGACGACCGCTACGACCCGGATCTCACCGTGCGCAACACCCGCCTGCTGCTGGAGCAGGATCGGGTGCTGGCCCTGTTCGGCTACGTCGGCACCCCCACCACCAAGGCGGTGCTGCCGCTGGTGGAACGGGATCGGATCCCGCTGGTTGCACCGCTCACCGGCGCCAGGCTGCTGCGGGAACCGCTGCGGCCCACGGTCTTCAACCTGCGTGCCAGTTATGGAGCCGAGGTCGACCGGATCGTCGACCAACTGGTACGCGATGCGCGCCATCGCATTGCTGTGCTGCACCAGAACGACGCCTTCGGGCAGGACGGATTGATGGCGGCGCAACAGGCCCTGCGCAGCCATGGACTGCGGCCGGTGGCGACCGCACCGGTGGAGCGCAACTCCACCCAGGTAGGGGCTGCCGTGAATCGCATCCTGGCCGCCCGACCCAGCGCCGTGCTGATCATCAGCGCCTATCCCAGCTCTGCCGCCTTCAGCCGTGAACTGCTGCGGCGCGGCAGCCGCGCCCAGTTGATGAATGTGTCGTTCGTGGGCACCCGCGGTCTGCAGGAAGCCCTGGGGGATGGGCGGGCCACCGGCATCGGCATCGCCCAGGTGGTGCCGTTTCCCTGGAACCGGCGGGTGCCGGTGGTGGCGGAGTACCAGAAGCTGATGCGGCGCCAGTCCCCCATGGTCTCGTTCAGCTTCACCAGCCTGGAGGGTTTTCTGGCGGCCCGCCTGGCCACCGAGGGGCTGCAGCGGGCCGGCAGAAACCCGACCCGCCAGAGCCTGGTGCAGGCTCTGGAGTCGATCCGCAACCTGGACATCGGCGGCATGACCCTGAACCTGGGCCCGAAGGATCATCAGGCCAGCGACAACGTGGAGCTGACGTTTCTCGGTTCCCAGCGCTGGGAGCCCTGAGCTGGTCACCGGCAGGGGCTCGCTAGGGTCGGATCCCATCTGCCTCGCCTCGCCCCCGTGCCGCAGGAGCCCTTCCCAGCCCCGATCAACCTCAGCGAAGCAGCCAACGATCTGGCGGCCCTGGGCTTCAGCGACCTCGACCCCGCCGAGTTCCTGCTGGAGTACGCCCCGATTGGTCAGCCGCCCTATCTGGTGGCCGGCGTCGGCCTGGCCATCGGTGTGCTCTGCGGCCTCACCTTCGCCCGGCTGGTGCAGAACCGGCTCGAAGGGTGGAAACAGGACCGGCTGGCCCTGCTGCCCCTGGGCAATGCGGCGACCACACTTCCCTACATCGGCGTGATCATCGGCATCACCCTGTTCATCGGCGGCAGCCTGCAGGTGTTCGGGTTCTCCAGCGGCGCGGCGCTGCTGGTCAGCTTCGTGCTGTCGGTGGGTACGGCCGGCGCGCTGTGGGTCCAGCTGGAGCGCCTGATGGGCCAGGTGCAGGACGGCACCTTCAGCGCCGTGGACTTCGACAATTTCGACCAGTTCTTCTGAGCCAGCGGCCCGCCGCTGGCTCAGGCAACGAGATAACCGTCGAGCAGCCGCGACTGAGAGCGGATCCCTTCGAGGGCCTTGCGCTCCAGATTGCGGGTCTTGTCGCGGCTCATGCCGAGGCTCTTGGCGATCGCACTGAGGCTCATCGGCTCCACCAACGTGTCTCCCTCCACCGGGATGCCGTAGCGCATCTTCAGCACCCGCCCCTGCAGCTCCGGCAGCTGCTCCAGCAGCGCCCTCAGGTCCCCCTTCAGGCACTCCCCATCCAGTCGCTCATCCGGCAGCTCCCCATCCCCGGCCAGCAGATCCAGCAGCTCCGTGTC
>CAMDLO010000091.1 GCA_945901765.1 Cyanobium sp. NIES-981
GCCACTGCCGCTCACCCTGAAGCTCTGCCTGATCAGCTCGCTATCTGAGCGGGCACCCGTGATTGTCTGCAGCGTGTTGCCTGGATCTGCTGCCACCGGTGTACGCCGCTGGCTGATCAGTTCAAAGCTGCCATCGCCGTTGCTGCGCAGGTCAATGTCCTCGGTGACGCTGCCGCTGCCGCCGAGCAGCAGCGGCTCGTGCCAGCTGAGCTGCCCGTCGCTGTTCCACTGCCCGAGCGTGGCATATACCTGGGCGGCTTCGCCTGAACCGATCCGGTAGGCGAGCACGATCCCCGGTGTATTGCCCTCCTGGTCGCCTATCGATCCGCTGGTCGGCCAGAGGTTGTCCACCAGTAATGCCTGCAGCTTCTCGCCGCCGTAGGCCCCAGGCACCACCTGGGCCTTGTCCCAGCGCTCGGCCTGAGGGTTCCACTGGCACTGCCACAGCAGCCCGTTGTCTTCCAGGAACCCGTAGGCGGTGCCGTTGGCGTCGTTCAGGGTCTGGATGCTGCTGGCGTAGGGCATGAGGGCAGACGTCTGCACTGATCTGCCACCACTCTCAGTCAGGAGAGGCAGTTGCGCACCCTACAAATGTCGTGTCTGTCTCTCTCCCTACACTCGGCTTCTCGGCACCCCCATTTTTTTCTGGTCATGTGCGCTCAGCGTTCAGAATGGCTAGCGCCGTCTGCAGACCCTCAGCAGCCCTCATCCCACAGGCGCTGCAGGGTCCAGGGACCACCCTCCAGCAGCCAGAAGGAGCCGTCCACCTGGCGGCGGTGCTGATCCAGCCCGGCGATCTGCTCCAGATCGGCAGGCGTGAGCTGGAGATCGGCTGCCGCCAGGTTGTCGCGCAGCCGCTCCGGGCTCACTGATTTGGGAATGGTGGAGACCCCGCTCTGCAGCTGCCAGGCGATCAGCACCTGGGCGGAGCTGCAGCGGTGTTCCGCTGCGATGGCGCCGATCACCGGGTTGTCGAGCAGCACCGGTTCATCGGCACCCTTCAAGGCGGCCGGCCGGTCGCCGGAGCCGAGGGGGGAATAGGCGGTGATGTGCACGCCGGCAGCCGCGCAGTCGGCCAGCAGCTGCGGCTGCTGCAGCAGGGGGTGGCGCTCCACCTGGTTCACCTCCGGTCTGTGCCGGCAGTGGGCCAGGAGATGATTCAGCTTGGTGCTGGAGACGTTGCTCACGCCGACGTGGCGCGTGAGGCCCAGCTCCTGAACGGCCTCCATCCCGGCCCAGGTGTCGGCCAGCGGCATGCTCTCCGGGGGCAGCAGGTCGGCAGCACTGGTGGGGAAAGCCACGCCGGGCCTGATCGGCACCGGCCAGTGCACCAGGTAGAGATCCAGCCACTCCAGCTGCAGATCGGCCAGGGTGCGGCGCAGGGCCGGTTCCACATTGGCCTGCCCGTGGGCATTGCACCAGAGCTTGGAGGTGATCCACAGCTCCTCGCGGCGCACCTCACCGGCCTCGATGGCAGCGCGGATCGCCGCGCCCACCTCTGGCTCGTTGGCGTACACGCTGGCGCAGTCGATGTGGCGGTAGCCCAGCCGGATCGCCTCCCGCACCGCTGCCCCCACCTCCCCCGGCGCCGCCTTCCAGGTGCCCAGGCCCAGCAGGGGCATGCGGTCGCCGTTGGCGAAGCTGGCGGTGCGCATGGGCGGCTTGGAGGAAGCTGACGGCACCCTAGGCAGGGTTGCTGGTGTACACCTGCACGCGCGCGGCTCAGAGCTTCAGTAGCAGCTGGGAGATCACCACCCAGGCGTCCTTGTCGCCGAAGCGGTCGTAGTTGGTGAGCTTGTAATTGGCCTCCAGGCCCAGCTGCAGCCAGGGGTTCACATCCCAGATCAGGTTGGCGAAGGCGGTGCTGTTCAGGGTCAGGCCGAAGCGGCCCGTGTCGTCGGCGGTGTCGATGCCGTAGCCGGCATTGACGCGCAGCTGGTCGTTGATGGCGGCGCCGAGCTGGGCCCAGCCGCCGGAGGTGGGCACCGCCTGGTTGGTGCGCCGGTTGAAGGTCTGCAGGATGCCGGCCATGTACTCGCCGAGGGCCTGGCCGCTGTACAGCTCCCCGCTCAGGCTGAGGTGGCGGCCGAGGGCCAGCCGGCCGTCGAGGGCGGCGCCCCATACGTTCACCACCGAGCGGTCGGCCTTGAGGGTGATCGGATCGGTGAGCCGGATCTTGTCAAACACCCGCAGCTGGCCCACCACCCCGGACACGCCCAGTTCCAGTGGACGCAGCTGCCGCCCACCGGCCCGCTCGGCCGGAGCACCGAAGCCGAAGCTCAGCCGGCCCTCCACGTTCGGCCAGCCGTTGTCCTCCACCAGCTTCTGCTCCGGCAACCGGTCGAAATCGAAGCTGTTGGGCAGGGCGGTGGTGATCGGCGAGGACAGACCCAGCTGCAGCAGCGATTCGCCGCCGGAGCCGAGGGCGTCCCGCCGTTCCAGCCGCAGCTGGGGGCGGTAGGCCCCCGGGTTGCCGGTGGTGGCCAGCTTGCCGCTGGGCAGGTTGTCGGGATCGCGGGGGGCAAACAGGTCGAACTGCTGGCCGGCGGCGATCCGCCAGCCGCTGCTGCTCAGGTCGCCGTAGAACACCACCGGCGTGAATCCATACCCCTCGGCGAGGATGTTGTCCTGCAGGGTGAACAGGGCGTAGGCGCCGGGGGTCCAGCTGCCCCAGCGCGGTCCCTGGAATGCCGCCCCCACGGTGCTCTGCTGGGCCGTGAGGTCGTAGGAGGGATCGGGGTCCTTGGGGCCGACCACCAGCGGCTGCCCCGGGTTGAACACGTAGCGGTTGCTGGAGAAGCCCAGCAGTTTGGCCTCGGCCCAGATCCGCAGCAGGCTGTCGCCGCTGCGCAGACTGAAACCGGCCCCTGGCGTGTAGGACACCGCAGGTGGGGCGCCGCTGGCCGGTGCGCTGGCTGTCGCAGGGGCCGTGGCTGGTGCCTCCGGCAGTGGGCTGCCGGTGATCCGGGCCCGCAGCGCCGCCAGCTCATCGGCCAGCCGCTGCTGATCCGCCAGTTCGGCTTGAATCCGGCTCTGCTGCTCGGCCAGGCGTTGCCGCGAGGCCTCCAGTTCCCGCTCGAGGCGCTCCAGCTGCTCGAGGGGCGCGGGCTCGGCCAGGGCCGGGCCGATGCTGCCGGCCAGGAGCAGGGGGAGCAGCGGGCCCACCAGACCGCGAACAACCGCACCCACCACCGATCTGCCAGCCGAAGTGGGCCCACAAATCGCATGAATTGGCTCGGTTTGCTTGCATCAGAACGCAGAAAAACCGACTCTGAGCGCAATCCATGGCGCTTGCAGGGGTAAGGCATCATGGCCCGAGCTGCCTGTGCGCGGCCCCGCTCGGCGGCCCATTCTTTCCTCTCTGTTGCCCCCCCATCGCTGCGCCGCCCGCGTGGACGCTTACGCAGCCGTTGTGTTCCTCCGGCTCTGCGTCGCTGCTGATTGGCTGCCTTCACGATCAGCCCCATCGTCTTGCTGAATGGCCGCGCTTCTCAATCCCGCCCTGCTGTCGATTCCCCTGCTCGGCCATCCGCTGCTGCGGCAGTCGACCGACGATCCCCAGGCCTGGGCCAGCACCGTGTGCGCGACCACTCCGGTGCGGATCTGCGAGCCGTTGCAGAGCGGGCAGGCCTTTCGCAATGACGCCGCGATCCTCCATCTGGGCCAGGTGCTGATGGTTGCCACCCAGGGTTCCGCGATCACCCTCAGCACCGATCAACATCCATCGGCCCAGCTGTTGCTGCCCTATCGCGGCAATGGTCACTGGCGGATCGAGCAGACCGTCTTTGAAAATCCCCTGGGGGAATCGGTGCTGTATCTGCCACCAGCCCCCCTGCAACTGGAGAACGACATCACCTCCGGGGTGTCGCTCAACGTCAATCCCGCTCACCTGGTGGCCACCGCCATCACCATGGCCGGCCCGGAGGGGCTCTCTCCCCATCGCCTGGGGGTGTTTCAGCAGCCGCAGCGGCTGCTCCTCAGCGACCCGGCCTGCGCCAGGCTGATCAACGGCATCTACGCGATGCTGTTCAGCATCGATCAGCTCACCTGTGCCAGCGGCGCTGATGCGCTCGCCCTGCGGCTCGATGATGTGTTGCTGCGGGCGCTGGTGCTGCTGCTGTTGCCGGAGCTCCAGCAGGACAGCCCCCGGGTGAGCGAGCCGGTGGCGTCGCTGGCGGCGCGGCGCAGGCTCGAGCCCCTGCTGGAGTGGATCGATGCGCACCTTGATCAGCCGATCGGGCTCACCGATCTGGAGGCCCAGGTGCACTGGTCGCGGCGCACCCTGCAATACACCTTCCGCAGCGCCTGCGGCTGCACGCCGATGCAGTGGCTGCGGCAGCGGCGGCTGTATAGGGCCATGCAGCGGCTCAAGCACCCTCTGCCCGGCGACAGCGTGGCTTCGATCGGCCGCTCCGTCGGCTTTGTCAGTGCGGTGTCCTTCAGCCGTGAATTCCGGCGCCATTACGGCTGCACGCCCTCGTCGGTGTTCCGTGCCTGATGCGGTGGTTGTGCTGCAGCTCACCAGGCACCGTTGACGGCCGCCCTCGCCGCTCCTAGCCAGGGGATGATCCCCGGGGTGCCGCCATGGCGCTGGATGCGTTTCGCGATGAACTGGCCGCCACGGCGGCCGCCCTGGCCACCGCTGGCAAGGGCCTGCTGGCGGCCGATGAATCCACCGGCACGATTGGCAAGCGCTTCGAGGCGATTGGCCTGGAGAACACCGAGGAGCACCGCCGCGCCTACCGCAGCCTGCTGGCCACCACAGAAGGGCTGAATGCCCACATCTCCGGTGTGATTCTCTTTGAGGAAACCCTCTTCCAGGCGAGCACCGCTGCGACGGGCGGTGCCCCGATCGTGGACCTGTTTCAGCAGCAGGACATCATTCCCGGCATCAAGGTGGATCAGGGGGTGGAGTCCCTCTCGGGTGGCCTCGCCGGTGAGAGCTGGTGCACCGGCCTCAAGGGTCTGGCTGAGCGCGCCGCCCGCTACTACGAACGGGGCGCGCGTTTCGCCAAGTGGCGGGCCGTGCTCAAGATCAGCTCCACGGGCTGCCCCAGCGAGCTGGCGGTGCGGGAGAACGCCTGGGGGCTGGCCCGCTACGCCCGCACCGTGCAGGAGCAGGGGCTGGTGCCGATCGTGGAGCCGGAGATCCTGATGGATGGCGACCACGACATCGCCACCACCGCCTCCGTGCAGGAGTGGGTGCTGCGCACCACCTATGAGGCCCTGGCGATGAACGGGGTGTTTCTGGAGGGCAGCCTGCTCAAGCCGTCGATGACCTGCCCCGGTGCCGCTTGTCCCGAGCAGGCCGGAGCTGAGGAGGTGGGTGAATTCACGGTGCGCACCCTCAGTCGCACCGTGCCGGCGGCGGTGCCGGCGATCCTGTTTCTCAGCGGCGGCCTCAGCGAGGAGGATGGCAGCCTCTGCCTCAATGCCATCAACCAGGTGGCAGCCCAGGGCTACGCCCCCTGGCATCTCGGTTTCTCCTACGGCCGGGCTCTGCAGCACTCCTGTCTGCAACGCTGGGGCGGCAGCGATACGGCGGCCGGTCAGGCGGCCTTGCTGGCCCGGGCGCGGGCCAACGGTGCGGCCAGCCGCGGTGCCTACGAGCCCGGCAGTGAACCCTCCGACGACACCAGTCTGTTCGTCGCCAACTACAGCTACTAACGGCTCATGGGCGCCCCAGCCATGCTCGCCCGACATGGCGTCAGCACCGTGTGCACCAGCGTGGGCCTGCCCGAGCTGGTGCGCGACCAGTTCGATGCCCTCAGCATGGCCACCCGCAACAGTCGCGAGGTCCCCCAGCCTCGGCGGGGTGGTGCACCCCTTCAGCATCTGATCAGTCGAGTTGAACCCGCTGATCCGCCAGGGCGATCAGCTCGGGGTCGTGGCTGCTCACCAGCACCAGGCGCTGCCGGCAGCGCTCCAGCAGGATCGCTCGCACCCGGGCGGCGGCGGCCGCATCGAGGAAGGCGGTGGGTTCGTCGAGCACTTCGATCGGCCGGTCGCGCAGCCAGGCGCGCAGCAGGCCGAGGCGGTGAATCTCGCCGCCGGAATAGTGGTCGAGGGCAAGGGGCAGGGGGGCATCGAGGCCGCCCGGGCGCTGGCCCAGGCCAGCCAGCCCCAGCCGCTCCAGCCAGGTGCTGAGCACGGCGGTGGGCTGGTCCTGATCGAGCAGCAGGTTGTGGCGCAGGCTGGCCTCGAACAGCACCGCCTGCTGGGGCGCGTAGGCCAGCAGCTGGCGCAGTTGGCGGGCTCCGGCCGCGCCGTTGAGCTGGAGCGGCTCGCCGCCGTTGGCGGGCTGCAGCTGCCAGTGACTCCCCTCTTCATCAAGCAGGCCGCACAGCCTGTCGAGCAGGGTGGTCTTGCCGCTGCCGGAGGGGCCGGTCACCACCATCAGCCCTCCTGTGTGCAGCGTCAGCTCCCGGGGCTGCAAGCCGGCGGCAGGCGGGCTGGAGATGCTCCAGTGCAGCGCCTGCCAGGTGGTGCCGGCATCGGGGACGGTGTGGCCCTGACCTTCGGCGGCCGGGGGTGTGAGTGCTGGGCCGGGCTGGAGCAGCTGCCGCCGCCGGCACAGCTCGCCGTAGCCCGGCAGGGCCCCCAGGCAGAGGCGCTGGGCGCTGATCACGGCGCTGAGGGCATTGCCGGCGCGGTAGGCCAGCAGCAGGGTGGTGGCGGTGGCTGCGGCGGTGAGCGCCCCGCCGCCAGCGATCAGCCACAGCCCCACCACCAGCACCACCAGGGCATCGCGCCAGACGCTGAACAGGGCCTGGCGCCGCACCGTCTGGCGCAGCACGCGGCGGAACAGCTGACTGTCGCAGGCGAAGCGCTGCAGCAGCCAGGCTTCAGCGGCGGCGGCACGCACGGCCTTGAGGCCATGCAGTCCGTCGCCCACGGTGCGCTGGATGGCGCCATTGAGGCGGCTCTGCAGCCTGCCCAGCTGCCAGCTGCCGGAGCGCTGCAGCAGCGCCGCCGCCGCCGTGGCCGCCAGGGCGAGCAGCAGGGGCAAGGCCGCCTGGCGCCCCACCGCCAGCACCCCGGCGCCGTAGAGCCCCAGGGCGAGCAGGGCCTGCAGGGCCCGCACCGCCTGGCTGAGGGCGAGCACGCTGCGGCTGATGTCGGCCATCAGCAGGCCGAGCAGGTCACCGCGCCCCAGCTGCTCCAGCTGGCGGGAGGGGGCGTGCAGCACCTGGGCCAGCAGCTGCTCGCGCAGCTGGTCGGTGAAGCCCGAACGCAGGCGCTCCTGACCCACCGCCACCAGGGCCAGGGCCAGGCCGCGCAGCAGCATCAGTCCCACCAGCAACGCCAGCCCCTGCCGCAGCGGCAACACCACCGGCAGCTGCAGGCGGCTGCCGTCCCCGGCGCCGAGCAGCAGCGACACGCCCAGCCCCAGCCCGGCGATCTCCAGCAGGCTGCCAAGGCCACTCAGTAGGGCCAGGCTGCCGAGATGGCGCCAGCCCGCCTCGCGGGCGAGGCGGCCCAGCAACTGCAGCTGCTGCAGGCGTGACTGCAGGCGGGTGCGGAACGCGGCGATCGGCGTGACGGGCGAGATGGGCACCAGCGTGCACCCCGCCGCGCCTGTGCGCCAGGATCCCCAGGCGACTGGGCGGCCTGGGATGGGGCGGCGGGCTGCTGCGGCGTTGACCCTGCTGCTGCTGGCGGGTGCGGCTGCTGCCGGCGTGCTCTCCCGCCGCCTCTGCCCCCATCTGGAGCCTGCTCGCACGTTCCCCCTGCTGCCCGCCTGGCCCTGGCAGCGGATTGACTCGCCCCCAGGGCCCCAACCCCTGCCCTTGGCAGGCCTCAGCCCGGGCTGGCGGGCCATCAGCCTGGGCAATCCGGCGGTACGGCGCTACCCCGCCTGCTGGCAGAGCCTGCCGCGCACCCCCTGGGCCCTGAAGCTCTTTGACGGCCGCCTCTACGTGGGGCTTGGCCATGCCAGCAACGAGGCCCCCACGGCCAACGCCGGCCCGGTGCCCCTGCTGGCCTACGACCTGGCGGCAGGGCGCTGGCGGCAGGAAGCCACCCTGGCCGAGGAGGAGATCCACCGCTTCGTGAACCACGGGCGCCAGTTATGGATTCCGGGCAGCGACCCGCGCGCCAGCTGGCGCTGGGGCAATCTCTACCGCCGTCAGGTCGGCTGGCCGCTGTGGTGGCAGCAGCGGCGGCTGCCGGGTTTCATCCACGCCACCGATCTGGCCTGGCAGCAGGGCCGGCTGGTGGTGGCCGGCAGTGTGGCCGATGCGGTGGCCAGCGCTCCGGCGGGGGAGCGCCACGGCTCGGCCCTGGCCGTTTCGAGCGATGGTGGGCACCATTGGCAGGTGGCGCGGCTGGCCGGCTGGCGCGCGTTGGCTCTGGTGCCGCTCCAGGGCCAGCTGTATGCCCTGGAGGCACTGCCGGGCCCGCGGCTGCGGCGCTGGCTGGCGGCAGGGGGGCGCCTGGGGGCGTTTGTGCCGCTGCATGACCTCCAGGCGGATGGCCGCTGGCGGCCCCGGCGCGACCTGCAGCCGGCGGATCTGCTGCCCGGGGTGGCTGCTGCGGGCCAGCGTTACGCCTGGATCGGCCAGGTCACGACCGCCGGTGAGGGGGCGGCCTGGATCGCCAGCCTCGGCCCCGCTGCCGATGAGCCGCCGCGGCGCCAGGCCTTCGTGGCTCGCTCGCTGCGTCCGGGGGCGATCGACCTGCGGCCGGTGCTGCTGCCCGCCGGTGAGCAGGCGATGGACCTGCAAGCTGATGGCCAGGGCTGGCTGCTGCTCAGCAGCGTGGAGCTGGCCCCGCAGCGCTGGCGCAGCCGCATCTCCCGGCTCACCACCACTGCCGGTGGCACCCACAGCCAGGAGCTGGTGCGCTGGCAGGCGCCGCTGCCGGCCTGGTCGCTGGCGGCGGAACGGTCAGGCGCGGGTGCGCGCTGGTTTGTGGGGCTGGGGCA
>CAMDLO010000092.1 GCA_945901765.1 Cyanobium sp. NIES-981
CCGGACCTTACCGCAATCCCCCAGGCCGGCGCCGCGGTTGCGGCGGGCCCAGCGCCAGGCCCAGGCCTCCGGAGTTCAGCGGCTGCGCTGGCGGCTGGAAGCCGGGGCGGTGCAGCTGCTGCTCGCCCTGCTGCGCGGCCGGCGCCACGGCACCGTGCAACGGGCGATTCAGCGGGCCGTGGGCCTGGGCCGGCCCCTGCTGGCCGGCAGGCTGGCCACCGCCGAGGCCAACCTGGAGCGGGTCTACGGCCCTGCGCTGCCACCTGCGGCCCGCCAACGGCTGGCCAGACGATCGCTGGAGAACTTCTTTCTCTCCTGCCTGGAATCCATCATCGAACCGGTGGCTCCGCAGCGCATCCGGGTGGAGGGCGATGGACTGGCGGCCCTCCTGGGCCGGCGCCCCGGCCAGGGGGTGATCATCGGCTCCCTGCATCTGGGCTGCTGGGATCTGGGGCTGCGCTGGCTGAGCGAGCAGCTCGACGACCTGGCCGTGATCTACAGGCCCGCCCACAATCCGGAGGCTGACCGGCTTCTGAATGCCGCCCGCAGCGCCAACAGCCGCTGCCGCTGGATCTCCCAGTTCGACCGGCGCGCCATGCTCACCTGCCTCCACCGGGGGGGCGCCCTGGTGGTGATGACCGACCTCTATGGCGGTCGCAACGCCCTGCTGCTCGATGTGCTGGGCCTCGACACCCAGGTGGCCGCAGGCCCGGTGAACCTCTCCCAGCGCACCGGTACCGCCCTGTTTCCCGTGGCCCACGTGCGCGAGCCCGATGGCAGCTTCCGGCTGATCTGCGGCACGCCGCTCCAGCCCCAACCCGGCGCGGCCGGTCTGCAGCAGCAGGCTCAGGCGCTGTGCGACTGGCAGGAGCCCTGGATCCAGGCCTATGCCGCCCAGTACTACTGGATCCACCGCCGCTGGCGGCCCGGCGACGGCAGCGGCCGGCGGCGACGCCAGCTGCCGCCCCCCCGGCTGCACTGACATGGCAAGCGGCCGCGCCCACGACCGCGCCACCTGCCTGCTGGCCCTGCCCTTCGGCCTGCTCTGGTGGCCCTGGCTGGGAGCCCTGGGGGTGGGCTGCGCCGGCCTGGGCTTCCTGCTGGGCGGTCTGCTGCTCTCCCCCGATCTCGACACCCGCTCCAATCCCACCCGACGCTGGGGAGCGCTGCGGCTGCTGTGGTGGCCTTACCGGCGCCTGCTGCGCCACCGCTCCCTGCTCTCCCACAGCCCGGTGCTGGGCAGCGCCGGCCGGCTGGCCTACCTGGGCGGCCTCGTGCTGCTGGGGGCCACCGCCCTGCAGCCCCTGGGCCTGGGTTCGCCGGCGGAGGTGCTGACGGCAGCTCAGGCTCTCTGGCGGCAGCACCAACCACAGCTGCTCAGCCTGTTGGCGGGCATCGAAGCCAGCAGCTGGCTGCACCTCATCCAGGATGGCGACCCCATGCCGCGCCGCTGGCGCTGAACCCCCTCATCCAGTCCGTCACCAACCACTCTCTCCGTAGGCTGACGGAGACTGCTTCGGTCTGGTCTCGCCGTCGCGCCCCCGTCCGGCCATGCCAGCCAACGGCCTGCCTCTGAATCGGCGCCGGGTCTCGGCAGGGCTGCTGGTCACCACACTGGCGCTGCTGCTCACGCCCGAGCCGGCGCGGCCGCCGCACAGCGGTGTGGACGACGGCCTCGCCAGCGACAGGCCGCCGGCGCTGACGGCCAGGGAGGTGGCGGTGGTGGTGAACGGCGACGATCCCGTCAGTGAACAGATCGGAGCGTTCTATCTGCAAACCCGGGGGATTCCAGCCGACCAGCTGATCCGCATCCGCTTTCCCGCCGGTCGCCAGTCCCTCAGTCCCCTCAGCTTCCGCTGGCTGCGGGGGGAGATCCTGCGGCAGACGCCGGCTCATGTGCAGGTCTACGCCCTCGCCTGGACAGCTCCCTGGCGGGTGGGCTGCCAATCGATCACCAGCGCCCTGAGCCTGGGGGTGGATGCCAGCTGGTGCGCCCGCGGCTGCCGCCTCAGCCGCACCAGTCCCTATTTCGGCCAGGGTGAGGTGCACAGGCCCTGGCAGCAGCTGGGCATCCGCCCCAGCATGCTGCTGGCGGGCACGACTCTGGAGCAGGTCCAGCAGCTGATCCGGCGCGGCCGTGCCGCCGACGGCACGGCTCCGCCCGGCACCGCCTACCTGCTGAGCACCAGCGACCGACGCCGCAATGTGCGGGCAGTGCTCTACGGCAGCGTGCAGCAGTTGATGGCTCCTGCCCTGAGCGTGAAGGTGCTGCAGACCGACCGGCTGGAAGGGGCCGACGATGTGATCGCCCTGTTCACCGGTCTGACGCAGGTGGCTGGACTCGAGACGCTCCGCTTCCGGCCGGGCGCCGTGGCCGACCATCTCACCTCCTTCGGCGGGGAACTGACGGCGGAACCCACCCCGTCGGGTCAGATGAGCGCCCTGCGCTGGTTGGAGGCGGGCGCCACAGGCAGTTACGGCACGGTGGTGGAACCCTGCAACTTCCTTGCCAAATTCCCCAGCCCCGGTCTCCTGCTCAGCTACTACCGGCGCGGCGACACCCTGGTCGAGGCCTACTGGCGCAGCGTGGCGATGCCGGGGCAGGGGGTGTTCATCGGTGAACCCCTGGCCCGTCCCTGGGGCCCGCAGACCGTGAGAGGGTGAAGCCTGATCTGGCCCGCCGATGGACTCAGCCCCAGCCGCCCGAAGCGACGAGCTGAACCGGGATGAAACAGCGATGGCGGAGCTCGCCGAGCTGATCGCCGTGGTGGCCCGCCTGCGCGACCCGCTGAGGGGCTGTCCGTGGGACCTGGAGCAGACCCACGCCTCCCTGGTGCCCTACGTGCTGGAAGAGGCCCACGAGGTGGCGGACGCGATCCGTCACGGCGACGATGGCCACCTCGCCGAGGAGCTCGGCGATCTGCTGCTGCAGGTGGTTCTGCATGCCCGGATCGCTCAGGAACAGGGGCGTTTCGATCTGGCGCAGATCGCCGCAGCCATCAGCGCCAAACTGATTCGCCGCCACCCCCATGTGTTCGGCGACGCCCAGGCTGGCGACAGCGCCGCTGTCCGGGCCAGCTGGGAGATGATCAAGCGCCGGGAGCAGGCGGAACGGGAGGCGGCGCGCGGCGCAACCCCGTCCACCAGCCCCCTCAGCGACCGTCTCGCCGGCAAGGTGCGCGGTCAACCCGCCCTGGCGGGCGCCATGACGATCTCCCGCAAGGCCGCCGCGGCGGGCTTCGAGTGGGAAGACATGGCCGGGGTGTGGCAGAAGGTGCACGAGGAGCTCGATGAGCTCAAGGAGGCGGTGGCCAGCGGCAACAAGGCTCATGCCCAGGAGGAACTGGGGGATGTGCTGTTCACCCTGGTGAACGTGGCGCGCTGGTGCGGCCTCGACCCGGAAGCCGGCCTGGCCGGCACCAACCACCGCTTCCTCGATCGCTTCTCCCGGGTGGAAGCAGCCCTCGGCGGCAGTCTTCAGGGTCGCAGCATCCAGGAACTCGAAGAGCTGTGGCGCCAGGCCAAGGCTGCGATCCGGGCCGAGAGTGTGGTACGCAGCGAATAGCAGCTGAATGGCGACGATCAGGCCGTTGCCGAGCCTGAAAAAGGCCTGGGCTCCGGGAACCCAGGCACTGGCGACGGCGGGATCAGCTGTTGACCCGCCACGGAGAACAACGGGTCACGGCAACGAACGAAAACGGACCCTCTGCAGCGTGCTGAGCGTGTTTGATTGAGTGACGGTCGAGGTGGCGGGGCCACCGAACGACAAAGCCAGACTCTGAGCCACGTTCGTGCCGAGGCTGATGGACGTGAGCACAGGAACATTCACCGTCACGAGTGAGGATCCCCCGCAGACCTGCGCTGCCTGTTGATCAGAAAGTGTAAGCATGAATGAGCAAAGCGAAGGAGAACGATCAAAAGAGGAGTGACATGATCAGGGAAAGGACCTCAACAAGAGGTCCCTTGGTTGACGGCAGAATCGGAACCTGCTCAGCTCACAGGAGACTGATGTAGTTCACATTCAGGGCACTGGTTGAGGTTGCAGTCTGAGTGGAGGTGTTGCTGGCAGTGGCACCACCGCCAGTAGCGCCGCCGCCAGCCCCAAAGAGACCAATGGCACCATTGCTCGCAGCACCGCCGCCAGCGGTAGCGGTTTGAGTGGAGGTGTTCCTGACGCGCGAAATGCTCGTGATCGGAGTGAAGTTAAACAGCCCCCCATTGATCTGAGCCGTTTCGTGGTCGGAGAGAATCATAAGATCGGACATGGAAAATTCTCCTGATCGGGAATGATGACCGCAGCTGCGGCCATCCCACAGCTACCCCTGTTGCCTGGTCAATCCATTCAATTCAGCAGCCTTGCCGCTCCACCGCCGCAACCATGCAAACGGGCCGCATTCATCACGCCGGGCCCATCTCGCCCCACCAAATCAACCTGATTTGGCGACCATGATCCCGTGATCCAGGCGCCGCTGACCGTCGCTTCTGTGCGATTAATTCTGTGCGATCAATTCTGTGCGATCAATCGTCGGGCGGCTGAAGGCGAATGCGGCGCTGGCGCTTCACGGCACTGCGCCGCTGCTTGGCCGCCAGGCGCCGCTCCACCGAACCCCTGGTCGGCCGGGTGGCACGCCGGGGCGGCGGCGGCGGCTGAATCGCCGTCTGCAGCAGCTCCACCAGTCGCCGCTGGGCCGCCACCCGGTTCTGCCATTGGGACCGCCGTTCACTGGCCGTGACCACCACACAGCCCTCCAGCAGCTGGCCGGCCAGCCGCCGCAGCGCCCGGGTTCGCAGCAACGGCGGCAGCGATGGTGTCGCCGCCAGGTCAAACACCAGCTCCACCCGCGAATCGGTGGTGTTCACGTTCTGCCCGCCCGGGCCGGAGGAGCGCGAAAAGCGCCAACGCAACTCCGCTGCGGGAATCACCACACCAGGGATCAGCTGCAGATCCACATGCCGAAACCGCACCCCCTGCCAAGCATGCCTGCAGGGCGCGACCACAGCGCCGGGTGGGAGGCTTAGCTGGAAGCAGCGACCCCGCCCTCCCTGTGAGTGATGCTCCCGCCCCCACCCCCGGGTGGATCGACGAAATCTTCGATGGCGTGCGCTACGGCCTGGCCGGCCGGGTGCTCGCCGAACAACAGTCGCCCTTCCAGCGGGTGACGATCATCGAAAGCGAGCGCTACGGCAAAGGCCTGCTGCTCGATGGCTGCTGGATGACCGCCGAGCGCCAGGAGCGGCACTACCACGAAGCGATCGTGCATCCGGCCCTCTGCAGCGCCACCTCGGTGGAGCGGGTGCTGGTGATCGGCGGCGGCGATGGCGGCACCGCCCGCGAGTGCCTGCGCCATGCCGGCGTGCAGCACCTCGACATGGTGGAGATCGATGGCCTGGTGGTGGAGTGGAGCCAGCAGCACCTGCCCTCGATCGGGGGAGGCTGCTGGAGCGATCCGCGCTTCCACCTCACGGTGGGTGATGGCATCGCCTGGGCTGCCAATGCCGCGGCTGCCAGTTACGACGTGGTGATCGTGGATGGCTCCGACCCGGCCGGACCAGCCGAAGGGCTGTTCAACCGCGCCTTCTTCGAGCAGTGCCGGCGCATCCTCAAGCCCGGCGGCGTGTTCGCCACCCAGAGCGAATCGCCCGAGGCCTTCCGCCAGGTGCACATCGACACGGTGAAGATGATCCGCACGGTGTTCGGCCACGCCGATCCGATGTATGGCTGGGTGCCGATGTATCCGAGTGGCTGGTGGAGCTGGACCTTTGCCGCCACCGATGGCCGCCGCTACCTGCAACCCGATCCCGCCCGTGCCGCGGCGGTGGTCGAGGGCTGTGAGATCTGGAGCCCCCGCTGGCAGCGTGGCGCCTTCGACGCCATCCCCGCCGCCATCGAGCGTGCCCTCGCCTGAGCCATGGCCCCCGATCTCTCCTGCTTCGATGCCGACGGCGCCATCTACATGGGTGCCCGCAGGGATCCCCACGGCTGCGTGGTGGGCCTGTTCGGCGTGCCCTACGACGGCACCACCTCCTTTCGCCCCGGCACCCGCTTCGGGCCGGCGGCCGTGCGGGAGGTGAGCAACGGGCTGGAAACCTACTGCCCCGAGCTCGACCGCGACCTGCTCGATCTGGCCTTCGCCGACCTGGGGGCGGTGGACATTCCCTACGGCGCGCCGGATCCGGTGGTGGCCGCGGTTCGCGACGCCACCACCACCGTGCTCGAGCTGGGTCTGCGGCCGCTGATGCTGGGCGGCGAGCATTCGATCAGCAGCGGCGCCGTGGCGGCGGTGGCCGCCCAGCACCCGGATCTGGTGCTGGTGCAGCTTGATGCCCACGCCGATCTGCGCGAGGAATGGCTGGGGGCCCGCCACAGCCATGCCTGCGCCATGCGCCGCTGCCTGGAGGTGCTGCCCAGCGGCGAGCTGCGCCAGATCGCGATCCGCAGTGGCACCCGCGCTGAATTCAGCGAACTGCGCAGCAGCGGCCGGCTGGTGCCGATCGCGGCCATGGCCGAGGCGTTGCGGCCCCTGCGGGGCCGCCCCCTTTACCTCACGGTGGACCTCGACTGGTTTGACCCGGCCGTGATGCCCGGTACGGGCACACCGGAGCCGGGCGGGTTCCAGTGGGGTGATTTCGCCGTACTGGTGGCCGAACTGCGGCAGCACCGGCTGGTGGCGGCGGATGTGGTGGAACTGGCCCCCCAGCTCGACCCCAGCGGCGTCAGCGCCGTGCTCGCCGCCAAGGTGACCCGGTCACTGCTGCTGCTGCTCGGCTGCAACAGCTGAGGGGGTAGCAACGATCCGTGGCCGACGCTCAGTAGCAGCAGGTGCCGCTGCTGCGCTGCTCCCTCAGACGGCCATGCTGCTGACCGATCAACAGCAAGGCCAGGGTGGGATGGTTGTGCAGCAGGTTGAGGAAGCGCAGGCGGTCAAGGCGGAGCACCTCGATGGGGGTGCGGGCCACAGCGGTGTTGCGGTAGAAGCCCTGGCCCCAGAGGATGTCCTGGTAGCTGAACAGTTCCCCGGGGCGGTAGCAGAGCTTCTCTCCCTCTTCGCCCAGCACCTCAACGATGCCGCGGCGTACCCCGTAGATCGAATCAGCCGGCCTGTCCCGCTCAAACACCCTCGCACCGGTGGGCAGCGTCAGCACCTCGGCGTCCACCTGGGCAGCCAACAGGTCGATCGGGTTGGTGAGCGCGGGGGTTGCGACCAATCCAGTCCCCTCCAGGGTCAAACCGGAACAATCCATTACAACCCCAGCCGTGCACCGGGCTGTGCGTCGTGAGCGTCTTTGCGGCCGATCTCCAGGATTCTTTCGATTTTCTTCAGACTCTGGCACCCTGGCTGCTGGGGTGCAGCGTCTCAGCCCTCCGGCGCCAGCACGGCATCCAGACTCAGCTGGCGGGTGGCGGGAGCCGCCGATCGGTGGGGCATCGTCCCGGTCGCCAGGGTCGGCAGACGCGGTGCCCGAGCGGTCCAGTGATGGCACCAGAGCTCACCGACCAGATCCGGATGGATCGCCAGCTCCCGCAGACGACACCAACCCATTCCCCCCTCCTGGGGTGGCACCGCGTGGCGGCAGCCACGGCAGCTGCAGTGGTGACCCATGGGCTGTTCGCCGGGGCGCCAAGACTAATGACGCTGAATTTGACTGTTGCGCCGGATACCGGGATCTTCCGAATCTCTTCCTGCCTGCGGGGCAGGCGCCCTGGCTCGACCCTGCCGGCAGGAGTCCGCGCTCCGGAACCTGACGGACCCGAAACCTGCATAGGCTCGATCCGCCCCATCCCCTGATCCGGCCCGTGGCCCTTCTGCGCACGCCGCTGTTCGAAGCCGCCCAAGCCGCCGGTGGCCGCATGGTGCCCTTCGCCGGCTGGGAGATGGCCGTGCAGTTCGGCGGCCTGGTGGCGGAGCATCAGGCCGTGCGCCAGAGCTGCGGCGTCTTCGACATCTCCCACATGGGGGTGCTGGGGCTGCGGGGCGACGGCGCCAAGGATGCCCTGCAGGGCCTGGTGCCCAGCGATCTGTTTCGCATCGGTCCCGGCGAGGCCTGTTACACGGTGCTGCTGAACGACGCCGGTGGCATCCGCGATGACCTGATCGTCTACGACCGGGGCTGGCGCGCCGACCCTGCCGATTCTGCGGCCGGCGAAACCAACGACCTGCTGCTGGTGATCAATGCCGCCTGCGCCGAGGCCGACACCGCCTGGTTGCGCCAGAACCTGGAACCCAGCGGCATCACCATCCGCGACCGCAAGGGCGACGGCATGCTGCTGGCCCTGCAGGGACCGGAAGCACCGGCACGGCTGGAAACCCTGACGGGCGTCAGCCTGGCCGGCCTGCCCCGCTTCGGTCACCGGGAGCTCAGCCTGGCCGGCGCCCAGGCCTTCGTGGGCCGCACCGGCTACACCGGTGAAGACGGCTTCGAGCTGTTGGTGGAGCGGCAGGCGGGCCTGGCCCTCTGGCACCGGCTGCTGGACGAGGGGGTGACCCCCTGCGGCCTCGGCGCCCGTGACACCCTGCGCCTGGAAGCGGCCATGCACCTCTACGGCCACGACATGGATGCCAGCACCACGCCGCTGGAAGCGGGACTGGGCTGGCTGGTGCACCTGGAGATGCCGGTCGACTTCATCGGCCGCGCCGCCCTGGAGCGCCAGAGCGACGCCGGAGTGGAGCGCCGGCTGGTGGGACTGGAGCTGCAGGGCCGGGCGATCGCGCGCCACGGCTACCCGGTGCTGCACAACGGCGCGGTGGTGGGTGCGGTGACCAGCGGCAGCTGGGCCCCCAGCCTGAACAAGGCCAT
>CAMDLO010000093.1 GCA_945901765.1 Cyanobium sp. NIES-981
TACCAGCTGTAGTCGCGCAGGCACTGGGCCCGCTGCTTCTGCCCGTAGGCGTTGCCCCCCGGGGCGACGTAGTCAGGCTTGCGGGTGAAGAGCTGCTTGGCCGCCTCATCAATGATCTTTTTCTCATTGCTGGTCAGCACACGCACGACCGACAGACGCCTGGCCCCACCGCTCAGGAAGTCGACCATCGAGCGCAGCTCGCCGCCACTGGGGTAACGGAGCTGATCGTCTGCCTGAAGAATCAGATCCCGAACGACGCTCATCTCAGCGACCAGATGTCGGGCCATCCTATGCACCCCAGCCCGGACGAGCCGAGCTTCCGCCCGCAGGTGTAACGGCCCTTTGCACAGCGTAGGGTCGGAACAGCCGCAATCCGCTCCCATGCAGCCACGCTCGGGGGGTCGCCGTTCGCCTGCGACGGGGCAGGAGGGGCCGGAGCGGCTCGTGAGCGGTCTGGCCCACGACGGTCGCGGCGTGATCCGCCTCGATCAGGGCGTTGTGTTCGTTGAAGGGGTGCTGCCAGGAGAGCGCGTGCACCTGCAGCTGCGCCAGGAGGGCGGCAGACGGGTTCATGCCGAGCTGCTGGCGAGGCTGAGCAGCTCGCAAGATCGGTGCCGACCCCCCTGCATCCTGGCCGAACGATGCGGCGGCTGCAGCCTGCAGCACCTGGCGCTGCAGGCCCAGCGCCTGTGGAAGCGGCAGAAAGTGATCGACAGCCTGGAGCGGATCGGCCACTTCACCGGCCTGGAGGATTGCGTGGCCCCAACCCGCGGCAGCGGCAATGGGATGGGTTATCGCAATCGTGCCATCCTGCCGCTGGAGCGCACCGCAGACGGTCGGATTCGTGCCGGTTACTACCGCAAGGGCAGCCACCGGATTGTCAATCTCAACCAATGTCCGGTGCTCGATCCCCGTCTGGATGGGCTGATCGCACCGATCAAGCAGGACCTGGAGTCCGGGGGCTGGCCGGTCGATCGACACCTCAGCGATGGTGGTGGCCTACGCCATCTGGCCCTGCGGGTTGGCCACCACAGCGGTGAAGTACTGATCACGCTGGTGAGCAGCAGGGCTGATCTGCCCGGTCTCGAGCAGCTGGCGCGGCTGTGGCTGAACCGCTGGCCGGAGGTGGTGGGGGTCTGTCTGAACCTGCAGCCGAACCCCACCAACGTGTTGCTCGGCCCACTCACCAGCTGCCTGGCTGGACAAGACCACCTGCGCGAGCAGTTCGCCGGTCTGAGCTACCGCATCGGCGCCGACAGCTTCTTTCAGGTGAACACACCCATGGCCGAACAGGTCGTGCCCCTGATGCTGGCGGCGCTGGCCCCCCAGGGCACCGGCAACCTGGTGGACGCGTACTGCGGCATCGGCACCTACGGGTTGCCGCTCGCCGCAGCAGGCTGGCGGGTGCTGGGGCTGGAACTGGGTGCCGCCGCCGTGGCGCTTGCCACCGCCAATGCCGGGATCAATGGCCTGGCCGATCGCACCCGGTTCAGCGTGGGGGCAGTGGCTGAGCTCCTGGCTGGCGCCCTCGTGGCCGCTGATGCGCTCGTGCTCGACCCACCGCGCAAGGGCCTGGAGCCCGGCGTGGTCGAAGCGATCCTGGCTGCGCCACCGCCCACGGTGTTGTACCTGAGCTGCGATCCCGCCACCCTGGCCCGTGATCTGGCGCGGCTGTGCGGTGCGGGCTTGCCCTATCAGCTCCTGCAGGTGCAGCCACTCGACTTCTTTCCCCAGACCAGCCACGTGGAGTGCCTGGCCGTGCTGCGTCACCCGTAGGGCCAGCGGCTCAGCGCAGCACGGCGCCGAACGTCGTCTCCACAGCCTTGCGCACGGCGGTGTGGGCCTGCTCCACCGCGTCATCGGTGAGGGTGCGTCCGGGATCCCTGTAGCGCAGCCGGAAGGCCTGGCTGCACTGCTCAGCGCCGACCTGCGTTCCCTCGTAGCGGTCGATCAGTTCCGCCTGTTCAAGCAAAGGCTTGCCGGCCTTGCGGATCACCTGCAACAGATCGGCGGCGCGGGTGGCACGTGGCACCACCACGGCCAGGTCGCGCTCCGAGGCCGGCACGGTGGGGAATGGCCGGAAGGCGGGCTGCCAGCGATTGCGCCGGGTGGCCGCCGCCAGCAACGGGTCCAGTTCCAGCTCGAACAGGTAAGTGGCCGCCGGCAGGTCGGCCTGCTCCGCGTTCAGGGGATGCAGTTGAGCGAACCAGCCGGCCGGACGGCCCTCCAGCACCAGCTGGGCAGCCCGTGCCGGATGGAGCAGGGGTTGGTCGGTCAGGGGACGATCCTCAAGCGCGAGGCCCAGGGTTGCGAGCGCCGCCTGCAGCAGCCCTCTGGCGGTGAAGTAATCGGGCGGCGCCGGTTTGCCGCTGTTGCTCCAGCGCTCAGCGCGGCGCTCTCCGCTGATCACACCGGCAAGCAGGGTGTGCGCGCGTGGGCCGGATTGGGGAGTGCCGCTGCGAAAAACCTGACCGATCTCAAAGCCCCAGAAACCAGGCTGACCGGCCTGCAGATTGCGGGTGGCGGCATCGAGCAGCTCACCCTGCAGGCCATCGCGCAGAAATCCGTAATCGGCGAGCAGAGGGTTCGCCAGGGGGATGCGTGAGGTGGCGGCGGAAACGAGCGAAAAGCTGCACACTTCCTGCAGACCGACGGCACAGAGCGCCTGCCGCAACCGACGCTCAGCCTGCTGGACAGGGGTCAGACCTCCAGGTTCGATCGGATCGGGGAGATGGCAGGCGAATCGGTCGTAGCCCACCAGCCGGGCCACCTCCTCGATCAGATCCACTTCGCGACGCAGATCGATGGCGCGGGACGGCGGCACCCGCACGAGCCAACCTTCATCCTGATCCTCCACCTCACAGCCGATCGCTTCCAGGGTGGAACGGATCTGCTCGTCCTCCAGGTCGTGCAACGCGTCTCCACTCTGAACGGGGCCGAGCAGGTTGTGCAGAGCATCGCGGCGCAGATGCACGGGCGGCGCCGGCGGGATGGCGGCGCCAGGGTGCAGCCAGCGGCCTTCGACCGTCGCACCGCAGAGCTCCACCAGCAGGCCGCAGGCCCGGTCGGCGGCCGCCAGGGTCGCTTCAGGGGGCAGCCCCTTCTCGAAGCGGCTGCTGGCTTCGGTCCGCAGCCCCACGCTGCGGGCCGACTGACGCACCAGGGCGGCGGGAAACACGGCCGCCTCAAGCCAGATCGAGGCGGTGCCGGGGTGCACTGCATCAGCGGCCCCACCGATCACGCCAGCCAGGGCGATCGGGCGGTCGGCATGGGTCACCAGCAGGGCCGGCTCCGAGAGCAGCCTCTCTTCACCGTCAAGGCTGATGAATGGTTCACCTGGATGGGCGTGCCGCAGGGCCAGCGCGTCGCTGCGGGCTTCACCGCCCGCGGCGGCGGCCAACCGATCACGATCGAAGGCATGGAGTGGCTGGCCCGTCTCCAGCATCACCAGATTGGTGATGTCCACCACGTTGTTGATCGGACGCACACCAGCCTTCTGCAGCCGCCGCTGCAACCATTGGGGCGAGGGAGCCACCGTGATGTCCCGCAGGGCGGTCACGCTGAAGATGCCGCTTGCATCAAGCAAGGCAAAGCGACCAGGGTCCGTGGTCAGAGGGTTGCTGGCACAGGCCGTGGCGGCGGCGGGGAAACAGGTGCGACCACCACTGAGCGCGGCCACCTCTCGGGCGATGCCCTGCATCGACAGGCCATCGGGCCGGTTGGCGGTGATCGCCAGCTCCAGCACCTGATCATCAAGGCCGAAACAGGGCCCGACCGGGCTGCCCAGAGCAGGCACCTCGGCCAGTAGTTCATCGAGAATCGCAATGCCCTCCGACTGCTCTGCCAGGCCGAGTTCGCTCAGCGAACAGATCATCCCGGCACTGGCGACCCCACGCAGTTCAGCCGGTTTGATGGTGAGGTTGACCGCAGGCAGGGTGGTGCCGACCAGGGCCACCGGCACGTGGATGCCAGCCCTGACGTTGCCAGCACCGCAGACGATCTGCAGAGGTTCAGCCGCACCCACATCCACCCGGCAGACGCTGAGCTTGGTGGCATCCGGATGGGGAGCACGCTCCAGCACATGGCCCACCACCACGCCGGCGGCCTGGGCGGCAAGGTCGTCGATGGCATCCACCTCGAAGCCGGCGATGGATAACCGTTCAGCCAGGCTTTCAATGCTCAGATCCAGCCCGTCACCACCATCGGGACCACACACCAGCTCCCGCAGCCACTGGTGGGAAACGCGCATCGGATCGGCATCGGCTTGGCCGGATCCTAGGCAGGGGGCTGTTTCCGGCCCCGGCTGCAGCAAGGCCGGAGGGAGGGGCTGGCCGAGCCAGGGGGAAGATCAGGCCGCAGGGTATGGTGGTCGCTTGTCTACTCGCATCGCAGAAGCGGCGCAACGTCCTTCATGGCTAAGAACAAGGGCGTCCGGATCGTGATCACTCTTGAGTGCACGGAATGCCGGTCCAATCCCGCCAAGCGGTCTCCCGGGGTGTCTCGCTACACCTCCGAGAAGAACCGCCGCAACACCACCGAACGGCTGGAACTGAAGAAGTTCTGTCCGCACTGCAACAAGTCGACCGTTCACAAGGAAATCAAGTGAGCGTGCTCGCCTGAGCGCAACCGCAGACCCTCTTCACCGTTTCATCCATGTCGAGTTCCTTTTTCAAAAAGCGCCTGTCACCGATCAAGCCCGGTGATCCGATCGACTACAAAGATGTCGATCTGCTCAAGAAGTTCATCACGGAGCGAGGCAAAATTCTGCCCCGCCGTCTCACTGGCCTGACTGCCAAGCAGCAGCGCGACCTCACCAACGCTGTCAAGCGGGCGCGAATCGTGGCGCTTCTGCCCTTTGTCAACCCCGAGGGCTGACCTCCCCCTGGCCCAGTTTTCCTGCCGTCCCGGCGATCTGGTTGGTGTGATGCTTGAGCGGTCCGGCGGTTCAGTCGCCGCTCTTGCTGTCCTGCGCGGAGCCCAGGGATCAAAACTGCAGGTGGCCCTAGGCAGCAGCGGCAAACCATTCGCGGTACCCCAGCGAGAGGTCCAGCTGATCTGTGCGCTGCCAGCCGGTGTGGATCCCCCGCTCCGACTTGGTGAGCTCCCCTGGGGTCTGGTTGAGGAGGAGCTGAACGGCGCACGTCCTGCCCGGCGCGACTTGGCCGCTGCCTGGCTGTTTCTGATTGAACCGGGAACCGAGCCCCTGAATCTGGCCGATTGGTCTGTGTTGGTCTACGGCGACGACAGCCCAGCCTGTCTGGCCGCAGGCTGGCTGTGGCTCCACGGCCCCCAGGCGTGGTTCCGCTGCCGGCATGGGCTGATCACAGCCCGACCGCTCGAGGACCTGCGCCGCCTGCGGCGCGATCGCTGGCGACGGCAGCTCGGCGAGCGGCGCCTTCAGCATTGGCATGGGCTGTTGCGGGCACGCCTGCGAATCGAACCTGAAGATCTGGCACCTGAGCACCAGGCTGAACTGGCTGATCTGCGGGCCTGGGCCTCAGGCGATACTGCACGCCCACTGGCGCCGGAACTGCTGCGCGGCCTGCAGGGGGCACACTGCTCGGCCGAACCGGGGGCGGTCAGGCACCTGCTGGTCGATCTCGGTCAATGGCATCCCCATCACCTGCCCTCTCTGGAACGCAGCTGCTGGCAGCTGGGGTTCTCCGCCGAATTGGAAGCCGAAGCGGAACGGCTGCTGTTGACGCATGAGCAGGAGCAGCCCGGTGATGCAGAGCGCCTCGATCTGACGGCCCAGCGCTGCGTCACCATCGACGACAGCGACACCCGCGACATCGATGATGGTCTGGCACTGGAGACCAGGCCGGATGGGCGCCAACGGCTCTGGATCCATGTGGCTGACCCGGGGCGGCTGGTGGCTGCGGACACGCCGCTCGACCTGGAAGCGCGCCGCCGCGCCACGAGCCTGTACCTGGCCCGTGGCACCCTGCCGATGTTCCCCACCCGCCTGAGCCATGGGCCGTTCAGCCTGCGGGCCGGTCAGCGCTGCCCGGCCTGGAGCATCTGGGTGGAGCTGGACGAGCAGGGCGGCGTGGAAGCCAGCGGCGTGGAGCGCAGCTGGATCCGCCCCACGTACCGGTTGAGCTATGGCGATGCCGATGACCTGATCGATCTGGCTCCACCGCAGGAGGCCGATCTGGTCGCTCTGCACACCCTGCTGACCCGCCGACGGAACTGGCGGCTGGGCCAGGGAGCCTTGATGCTCGACCAGCCAGAGGGTCGCATCCGCGATGCCGACGGAATGCCTCAGCTGGAGGTCAGCGATCCGGGGCCGGCTCGGTTGCTGGTTGCGGAGGCCATGATTCTGGCTGGCGCGGTGATCGCCAGCCTGGGCCAGGAGCAGGGCCTGGCGCTGCCCTACCGCAGTCAGCCGGCGGCGGCCCTGCCGGCGTCATGCGAACTGGAGGCGCTGCCGGTCGGTCCGGTGCGCCATGCCGCTCTGCGCCGCTGCCTGAGTCGAGGCCACACCAGCACACAACCATCAGCCCATTTCAGCCTCGGCCTGCCGGCCTATGTGCAGGCCACATCACCGATCCGCCGGTATGCCGATCTGGTGGTGCAGCGTCAGCTGCTGGCCCTGCGTCAGGGCAGTGCCCCGATGGGGGCCGACCAGCTTCAGGCCTTGCTCAACGATCTGGAGTCTCCGCTGCGCCAGGCCGTTCAGATCAGCCGGGAGGATCAGCGCCACTGGCAGCAGGTGTGGTTTGCATCCCATCCGGGAGAGTCGTGGCGGGGCCTGTTCCTGCGCTGGTTGCGGCCGCAGGACGGCCTGGGCCTGGTGCATCTCGAAGCCCTGGCCATGGATGTCGCTGCGGAATGTCCGGCGGGCAGCGAACCTGGCAATGGCGTGATGGTGCGGGTTCAGGACGTTGACCCCCTGCGAGACCAGTTGCACCTGGTGGCCAGCCGCTGATCAGGCCTGGCCCTCGGCCAGGCGGGATACCCGCAGCCATGGACCCCAGGGATTGGCGGACCCGACCAACCGGACCGGCCCCTCCCCGGCAGCGGCCAGCCAGTGATGCATGGCTGGCTCCAGGGTGATGAGCGGCCAGCCATCAGCCGGACCATCGCCAGAGGCCCCCGACTGGGGCCGCAGGGTGGTGCGGCCTGCCGCATTCCGTTGCAACCAGCCGCTCCAGACCCGCTCGCCGGGCTCCGGTGCCGCAATGTCCGCAGCCAGGTCTGGGCCGAGATCGCCCGTGCGTTTCCGGGCTGCAGGCAGCTGGCCGTGCTGATCAAGGCTGCCTGGATCCATCAGTGCGGCCAGTTGGCGCTGACGCCAGGCCGGGTGATGCCAGGGTGTGTCCCAGAGCGGCAGCGGCCCGGCAGGCGCCTGTGGGTCGTGGATCAGCTGCTGCTGCAGCACCAGCACCGGCAGATCGGCGGCTGTGCAGCCCCGCTGGATGCAGAGGGCCGCTGCCAGGCCAGCGGCCTGGCCCACATTGAGGATCTGCGGTTGCAGGCGGGTGGCCCCATTGGCCATATGACTGGTGCTGAATCCCTTGTCGGCCGCCAGCAGGTTGGCGGTGTCGGCGCTGACCAGAGCGCCGTAGGGAATGCAGAAGGGCGTGCCGGTCCAGCGCCCGCCCCAGGCACAGCTTTTGGCTGCCAAGGGCCAGTCGGGGCCTGGATAGTGATGGTCGTTGGCGTAGTTGCCCACCACGACCGCATCCACATGGCCGTTGCGGATCGGCAGCGGTGCAATCGAGGCACCGGGTTTCAGCGGCAGCAGCTGCTGCTCCACCAGAGTGCTGAGCCCGACCAGGCGGCGGCCCTCCCGCCAGTAGGGCATCAGGGCCAGCGGCGAGGGCCCGCGCAGTGCGCCCCCGGCGGCGCTGTCCGGCTGCGGGAACAGACCGTCCAATTGCAGCCAGCCGTCGCTGGCCTCCT
>CAMDLO010000094.1 GCA_945901765.1 Cyanobium sp. NIES-981
CGCGATCCCAACAGCCTCTGAAGGGCCTTCAGAGCAGGAAATACCGCTGGGCCATCGGTAGCACCGCGGCCGGTTCGCAGCTGAGCAGCTCCCCGTCGGCGAACACTTCATAGGACTGGGGGTCGACCTCCACCTTCGGCAGGGCGGTGTTGTTCTTCATGGCGGCCTTGCCGATGCCGCCGCGGGTGTTCAGCACGGGCACGCAGGGGCGCGTCAGGCCCAGCTGGCGAGGAATGTCCGCATCGAGGGCCGCCTGGCTCACAAATGTCAGGCAGCTGGGGGCCAGGGCTGAGCCGCAGGCGGCGAACATCGGCCGGCCGTGCACGGGCCCGGGGGTGGGGATCGAGGCGTTGGCATCGCCCATCTGGGCCCACACGATCGAGCCGCCTTTGATCACCAGCTCCGGCTTCACGCCGAAGAAGCCCGGCTTCCAGAGCACCAGGTCGGCCAGCTTGCCCACCTCCACCGAGCCGATCTGGGAGTCGAGCCCATGGGCGATCGCCGGGTTGATCGTGGTCTTGGCGATGTAGCGCTTCAGGCGGGTGTTGTCGTGGCGGCCGCCGGCTGCGGCGTCTTCGGGCAGGGCACCACGCTGCACCTTCATCTTGTGGGCGGTCTGGAAGGTGCGGGTGATCACCTCGCCCACCCGGCCCATGGCCTGGGAGTCGCTGGCGATGATCGAGAAGGCGCCCAGATCGTGCAGGATGTCCTCAGCGGCGATCGTTTCGCGGCGGATGCGCGACTCGGCGAAGGCCACGTCCTCCGGGATCTTCGGATCCAGGTGATGGCACACCATCAGCATGTCGAGGTGTTCCTCGAGGGTGTTCACCGTGTAGGGCCGGGTGGGGTTGGTGCTGCTGGGCAGCACGTTGGCCTCGCCGCAGATCTTGATGATGTCGGGCGCATGGCCGCCGCCGGCCCCCTCGGTGTGAAAGGTATGGATGGTGCGGCCGCCGATGGCGCGGATCGTGTCCTCCACGAAGCCCGCCTCATTGAGCGTGTCGGAGTGGATGCACACCTGCACGTCGAGTTGGTCGGCTACCGTCAGGCAGCAGTCGATGGCGGCGGGGGTGGTGCCCCAGTCCTCGTGGAGCTTGAGGCCGCAGGCGCCGGCCCGCACCTGCTCCTCGATCCCCTCCGGGGTGGAGGCGTTGCCCTTGCCGTAGAAGCCCAGGTTGACCGGCAGCCCCTCGGCGGCCTGGAGCATGCGGGCCAGGTGGAAGGCGCCAGGGGTGCAGGTGGTGGCGTTGGTGCCGGTGGCCGGGCCGGTGCCGCCGCCCAGCAGAGTGGTGACGCCACTGGCCAGGGCGGTCTCGATCTGCTGGGGGCAGATGAAGTGCACGTGGGTGTCGATTGAGCCGGCGGTGAGGATGTGGCCCTCGCCGGCGATCGCCTCGGTGCCGGGGCCCACCACGATCGTGACGCCTGCCTGGGTGTCCGGGTTGCCGGCCTTGCCGATCGCGCAGATGCGGCCGTCACGCAGGCCGATGTCGGCCTTGACGATGCCCCACCAATCCAGGATCAGGGCGTTGGTGATCACCGTGTCCACGGCGCCCTCGCTGCGGCTGGCCTGGGCCTGGCCCATGCCGTCGCGGATCACCTTGCCGCCGCCGAACTTCACCTCGTCGCCGTACACGGTGAAGTCCTGTTCCACCTCCAGGATCAGCTCGGTGTCAGCCAGCCGCAGCCGATCGCCCGTGGTGGGGCCGTAGGTCTCGGCGTAGGCGCGGCGGGAGATGCGGTAGGGCATGGGAGGCGGGACGGCGGTCGGCGGCGTGGGGGCAGGTCGGTGCGCGGTGGGTCTGGTGCCTGGCGCTAGTCCAGGGGGCCGTTGATCAGCCCGTTGAAGCCGAACACGCGGCGCTCCCCGGCGAAGGGCACCAGCTGCACGTCGCGGCTGTCCCCCGGCTCGAAGCGGATGGCGGTGCCGGCGGGGATGTCGAGCCGCAGGCCGCGGGCCGCGTCGCGATCAAACCTCAGGGCGCTGTTGGCCTCGTGGAAGTGGAAGTGGGAGCCCACCTGCACCGGGCGGTCGCCGGTATTGGCCACGGTGATCGTGGTCACGGGCCGGCCGGCGTTGAGCTCGATTTCGCCGGGCTCGGGGATCAGTTCGCCGGGGATCAGGGGGGGCATGGCGGGGCGAGCGGGGGGATCAGCGGATCGGGTCGTGCAGGGTGACGAGCTTGGTGCCGTCAGGGAACATCGCCTCGATCTGCACCTCGTGGATCAGCTCCGGCACTCCTTCCATCACCTGGTCGCGGCTGAGCCAGGTGCTGCCCTCGGCCATCAGCTCGGCCACGCTCCTGCCATCGCGGGCGCCCTCGAGCACCTGGAAGCTGAGCCAGGCCACCGCTTCCGGGTGGTTGAGCCGAAGGCCGCGGTTCAGTCGCCGCTCCGCCAGCAGAGCGGCGGTGACGATCAGGAGCTTGTCCTTTTCCTGAGGGGTGAGGTGCATGAATCGCCAAGCAGGAGCCAAATCTGGCAGGGGAGGGCCAACCTGGCCGGTTCAGCATGAACGGCCTGAGGTGGCAACGGCTGCCGTGGCCAAGGGGGACTCCTGGAAGGGCCAGACCCGCGGGATCAGGGGGGGGCGATGGCCGCCGGCCTGGCGGATGGCGGCCCAGATGCGGGTGAACCAGAAGCGGGCCGCCTGGCTGGAATCTCCCCGGTAGCGGGCGATCAGCCCACACGCCAGCGGCCCGCAGCTGAGGGTGCCCGCCAGATCGCTCCGGCTGCTGCGGGCCTGCTCCAGCACGACGGCCCGGACCTGGGACCCCAGGGTGCACGGCGCCACCCACACCAGGCTGCCGAACACAGGCTGGCCGGCCATGCCGTGCTCCCCCTGCAGGCTGGCCCCATCCAGTTGGATGGCATCGGCCAGTTCCCAGCGGCAGTCGCCGCTGCTCCGGCGCCTGATCTCCAGCCGCGAGCGCCAGCATCCCTCCCCCAGATCCTCCCCGGCGGCACTGCGGCCCAGCCGCACCACATCGGCACACAGAAAGCCGGCGCCCTCGGCGAGGTGCACCGTGATCCGCTGCTCCAGCAGGGCGCCGGCATACATCACCAGCTCCTGGGGCAGCCACTCCAGCCAGCTGTCGTCGTGCAGTTCAAAGCGGAACTGCTGGTGGGCCCAGCGTCCGCCGGGCTGGCCGCGGAAGCGGCCCACCGATCCGTACACCTTCTGGGCAGCCACACTGGTGAGCAGGGCCCGGGCCTGATGCTGGCTGCGCACGTCCAGTTCCAGCCGGTCGCCGCCCACCAGGCCGCCGGCGGTGTGCAGCAGGGGCAATTCCAGAAAGCCATCGTCGTGGTGGCTGGCCCGCTGCCACTTCAGCGGGGCGCTCGCCCCCGCCCGGTGCCGAACCCGGAGGCCGGGGGTGGTGCTGTCCAGTTCCAGCCAGGCCCGGGCATGCCAACCTGGGCCCGCATCCGTCTGCGACGCCATCATCCGTGCGATCGAGAACCGTTTCTAGGCTGACGCTGCACGGGGCCGTTCCCATGGGCCGATGGCGATGCTGCTGGTCGCCGCCGCTGGCGCTGGCCCTGGTCGGGTGGGTGGCGGTGGCGGTGGCAGCGCCCACGTCCGCCGCTCAGCGGATCACGGCGCGGTTGGGAGAACTGGAACGGTCGGTGCCGGTGGAGGCGCTGGCGCGATTTGCCCGCCACGGGCAGGTTGAGCCCGGGCTGGGGGAGGTTCTCCATCGCCTCCACCCTGAGCAGCGCCGCAGCCTGCGCGTCGCCCTCAACCAGCGGGCGCCCGTCACGGCCGTGATGGTCGCCAATTTCCTTTCCACCGCCCTGGGGCAACGCATCCTCCAGCAGCTGGTGAAGGTGCTCGATCGGCCGCCGGAGCTGGCCAGGCCTGCCCTCTCCGCTGCCCTGATCCTGGCGGCGGCCAGGGCCGCCGATGGCCGACCGGGGTTGATCGATGTGCTGGAGGCCTATCCGCTGCAGAGCCTCGACCTGAACCTCGGCGCTGTTCTGTCTCTGGCGCGGCAACTGAGTCACGATCTCAATCTCGACAACCAGCTCTTCCCGGCCCTGGAGGCCCTGGGTGCCGTTCAGGCGCCCAGCGGCCTCAGCCTCGCTGAGCTGGCGGCTCAGGGCCCGCATCGCTTCAGCGCCGAAGCGTTCACCTTCGCCAGCCGCGCCGGCGTCACCATCGAGGCCCTGGCCCTGTTGCCGGCGGGCCAGGGGCCCTTCCCGCTGGTGGTGCTGGCCCCCGGGCTGAACACCGGAATCCACTCCCTGCTCTATGTGGGCCAGCACCTGGCCTCCCATGGTTACGCGGTGGCCACCCTCGACTTTCCCTACACCAGCAACGTCGCGATCAAGGCGGTGATGCGGGGCACCGGCGCGATACCGGATCCCAACGCCTGGACCGGCCAGCCCCAGAGTGTCAGCGAGCTGATCGATCAGGTGGGACGCCGCTGGAGCGGGCGGGTGGACACCGACGCGGTGGGGGTGCTGGGCCAGTCGCTCGGGGGGTACACCGTGGTGGCCCTGGCCGGTGCCCCGCTGGACTGGGGGCATCTGCGTCAGCACTGTGCGGCCCTGGCTGATCCGAACCGGGTGGTGGTCAATCCAGCGGTGATCTGGCAGTGCCAGGCCCCGGGTCAGGTGGTGGAACGGCGGGATTTCCGCGATCCCCGGGTGCGGGCTGCGGTGGCCGTCAATCCGGTCACCACGCCGATCTTCAGTGCGGGATCGATGGCGGCCGTGGCCGTGCCGCTGCTGGTGATCGCCGGCAGCCATGATGTGTTCGCTCCACCGCTCTCCCAGCAGCTGGGGCCCTACACGGCCATTCGCCAGCCTGAATCTGTCCTGGTGTTGCAGCGCAACGGCACCCATCTGTCGTTTCTCAACGGCCACGCCCCATTGCCGGAGTTTCTGATCGGCCCGGATCGGTCCCTCGCCCAGAAGGACCTGCGGGGCCTGAGCCTGGCCTTCTTTGACCGCCATCTGCAGCAGCAGCGGGCCCCTTCGCCCTTCGTGCCCAATGCTCAGGCTGGTGGCGGGGTGACGATGGGTGTCGCGCCTTTGCCCCTGTTGCTCCGCCCCCAGCTGAGCCCGCAGCAGCTCCTGGAGCTGCTGCCAGGCCGGAGCAACCTTCCCTGATGATGCACAGCTGCCGTGGTTGACGACCCGTCTGAAGCGCTGCGGCTCTTGAGGCGCCAGGCCGTCAGGCCGGAGGGATTGGCCCAGCACTGGCGCCTGCCTCTGCAGGCCCATGAGCGCAGCCAGTTGCGGGGGCGCCGGCTCTGCCAGGACGGTCAGGAGGTGCTGCTGCAGCTCCCCCGCGAGGCGCCCCTGCGGCCGGGCGAGTGGTTGCTGCCGGCACCGGGCGTGGCCCAGCCGGTGGCGGTGGAGGTGGTGGCAGCCGACGAAGACCTGCTGGAGATCCGGGCTGCCACCAGCCTGGCCCTGCTGCAGGCCGCTTATCACCTGGGCAACCGCCATGTGGCGATGGAGGTGCACGCCGATCGGCTGCTGGTGCTCGATGACAGCGTGCTGACCGACCTGCTCGTGCGCCGCGGCCTGGCGCTGCGGCGGCTGCGGGCACCCTTCCGGCCGGAACCCGGGGCCTATGAGCCGGGCCACGCCCATTCCCACACCCATGGGCACCACGATGGCGCCTGAGTCGCGGCTGCGGTTGCTGCAGCTGGTGAGTCCGGCGCTGCCGGTGGGGGCGTTCAGCTACTCCGAGGGGCTGGAGGTGCTGGTGCAGGAGGGTCGCCTTGGCGATGGGGCCGCTCTGGGCCAGTGGCTGCGGGCCGAACTGGAGCGGGGCACCCTCACCCTGGAGGCCGCCGCCCTCGCCGAGCTGCGCCAGGCGCTCAACGGCTGGCGCCAGGGCAACGGCCCGGATTCGCACCTGGCCGTGCTGGAGCTCGATGGCTGGCTGCTGGCCCTGCGGGAGGCGCCGGAGCTGCGGGCCCAGCAGCGCCAGATGGGGGCCTCGCTGCTGCAGCTGCTGGCGGATCTGGGCTGGCCGCTGCCCGCGGGCGCGGCGGATGCACCGGTTCCGACAACCTGCCCCCAGCTGGCCTGGCCAGCGGCCTTCGCCTGGGCGGGGCTGTGCCTGGAGATCGGCTCGCCGGAGCTGGAGGAGGCCTACCTCTATGGCTGGACCGCCAACCAGATCAGCGCCGCCGTGCGCCTGGTGCCCCTCGGTGCCACCGAGGGGCAGCGGCTGCAGCTGCAGCTCGCCCCCCTGATCGCCGAGCGGGCGGCGGTGCTGGCCGCGGCCGACCCCCGCAGCCTCTGGAGCGGTGGGGTGGGCGCCGGCCTGGCCCAGCTGCGCCATGCTGAGCTCTACTCCCGGTTGTTCAGGAGCTGAGCGGGGCGATGAGCAAGCTGCGTGTGGGCGTGGCCGGGCCCGTGGGATCGGGCAAGACGGCCCTGGTGGAGGCCCTCTGCCGGCGGCTGCGCGACCGCCTGCAGCTGGCGGTGGTCACCAATGACATCTACACCCAGGAGGATGCCCAGTTCCTCACCCGGGCCGGTGCCCTGGCGCCCGAGCGCATCCGCGGCGTGGAGACGGGCGGCTGCCCCCACACGGCCATCCGCGAGGACTGCTCGATCAATCGGGCGGCGGTGGCCGAGCTGGAGGCGGCCTTTCCCGATCTCGATCTGGTGCTGGTGGAGAGCGGTGGCGACAACCTGGCCGCCAGCTTCAGCCCGGAGCTTGTCGATCTCTGCATCTACGTGATCGACGTGGCCGCGGGCGACAAGATTCCCCGCAAGGGCGGCCCAGGCATCACCCGCTCCGATCTGCTGGTGATCAACAAGATCGATCTGGCGCCCATGGTGGGGGCCAGTCTGGCGGTGATGCAGGCCGACACCGAGCGCATGCGGGGCGGGAGGCCCTGGTGCTTCACCAATATCCGCAGTGGAGAGGGCGTGGAGCGGGTGGAAGCCTTCCTGAGTCAACAGCTGCCCGCATCGAACGCTTGAGTTTGCTGTTCCGTGATAACAGTGGCCCATCCAAATCATCACCATGGGTGCTGCCAGGACTGACAGCGGTGGACATCCCGGGAGGGTCGCCACGACCAGGAGGGCAGCATGGAGGGGCCATCGGGCGGGATGGCTGGGCCTGGCTGCCTCGGCCCTGCTCCTCGCCGGCTGTCGCAGCGTCTTCCCGGAGACGGTCACCGTACCGGTGAGTCTGTGGCCGGGCTATGAGTTCTTCCCCCTGGCCCGGGAACAGGGCCTCGATCGGCGCGAGGGTCTGCGGCTCGACCTGCCGGTCTTTGCCAATCCCCAGGACATCGTTCTCGCCTACCTGCGCGGGGACGTGCAGATCGCCCAGCTCACCACTGTCGAGGCCGTTGACCTGTGCAATCGGGTGCCGAAGCGCTGCCCG
>CAMDLO010000095.1 GCA_945901765.1 Cyanobium sp. NIES-981
GCCGCCTGAGGCGCCCTCGTCCGCTGATCCAATGCCTTTCTCAGATCTCTGGGTCCAGCCCCAGATAGAGGCAGAGGCCATTGTCGATGGCCTCCAGTTCCGCCGCAGACACCTGGCCGTAACGCCGGCGGATGCGCTGCTTGTCGATCGAGCGCACCTGATCCACCAGGGCCGTGGATGGCTTGGTGAGTCCGCTGGCGCCTGCTGCGAGATCGGGGTACAGCGCCCCCTTGGCGGGAGTGCCCGTCACGGGAACCACCGCAATCAGGGGAAAACGCTGATTGCTGTTCACGGCCCCATCGCTCACCACGACACAGGGCCTGGTGCCCTGCTGCTCATGCCCCTGCGTGGGCTCCAGATCCACCAGCACCACCGTGCCCCTGGCCAGGCTCATGCCTCCGGCTCCTGCCAGCCCTGCTCCGCGCTCCACTGCACGGGCACGCCGCCACCAGGGTCGAGGAGGTCGTGATCGCCCTCTGGCAGCCCCTGGCTCCAGGTCTCCAGCCCCACTTCCGCAGTGCTGAGGCTGTCGGGATGGGGCTCCTCCAGCGAGCGCAGCAACTCCTGCCGTCGCCTGCGCTTGAGCTCATGGCGCACCGCGTCGGCGATGAAGCGGCTTCTGTTGCGTTCAAAGCGGTCAATGCCTGCCACCAGCTCGGCCGGCATGGTCACCGTGACGCGCTCAGAGAGGGCTGGGGCCATCACAGGTATGAGCATTGGTGTGATCATACTTTGCTCACATTGCCGCAGCGCCGGCCAGCAACACCCTGCTGGAGCAGGGCCAGCTGGCACCCGCGCAAGGTCAGCGCTGGTTGGTCGCGCTCTCGGCACTCCCCTCCTTTGCGCCCTGATCGCGCCGGGTAGCCGCCCTGATCGCGTCCGTCGCTCGCACAAGCCCGCACCCTGAGAGCCGTTGCCGCGCAGAAGCTGGGGCCATCCCGACGCGCCGCCAACATCGCCATGCTCTTCTCCAGCCCCGAGGCCCGCAGCCTGCTGGCCAACCGCCAGCGCCGCACCCCCTGCGTGCTGCTGCTCGACACCTCCTGGTCGATGGAGGGCGAGAAGATCCGCCGCCTCAATGCCGGCCTGCGCAGCTTCCGCGAGGACATCCTGCGCAACCCGATGGCCGCCCAGAGCGTCGAGCTCTGTGTGATCAGCTTCGGGCCGGTGACGGTGCAGAGCGAGTTCGCCCTTGTGCGCGAGATGGCGCCGCTGCAGCTGGAGGCCGATGGCGTCACCCCGCTCCAGCAGGCGCTGGAGCTGGCGATGCTCAAGGTCACCGAGCGCAAGCACACCTACCGCGAGCACGGCATCAGCTACTACCGCCCCTGGATCTTCCTGCTCACCGACGGCGAGCCCACCGACGAGGACGGCGTGTTCTCCAGCAGCTACCGCCGCTTGCTGCAGCCCCTGCAGCTGGCGGCGGCCGAGCAGAGGTTCACCCTGTTCACCATCGGCATCGACGTCTCCCCCCAGGGCCGCGAGGTGCTCAACGCCCTCAGCGCACCGTTCGGGGGGCGCTGCCTGGATCTGGCCAACCTGAAGTTCGAGGAGATGTTCCTCTGGCTCTCCGGCAGCCTCAGCCGCGTCTCCCAGTCGGCGCCAGGGGAGGCGGTGCAGCTGGTCAACCCCCGCGTCGGCGACGACCTCTACGACGGCTGGGTGCTGTGAGCATGCTCCGCCGCTGCAGCAGTGCTGTGATCCGCGGTGAGCGCCACAGCGCCCGCGACGAACCCTGCTGCGATGCCCTCTGGATCGCGCCGCGCCGCGCGCCGCTGGCGGGCTTCGTGATCTGCGATGGCGCCGGCGGCACGCCGGCAGTGGCCCGCGCGGCGGCCGCCGCCTGCCGCTCGGGCTTCCAGGCCCTGCAGTTGCTGCACCGCCAGCTGCGCCGCCGCCTGGCGTGCGTCGAGGCGGCAGGCCTGGCGGGCCCCCTGGACTCGCCCGCGCTCAAGCAGCGCTTTCTGGCCGCCTTCCGCCACCGGGGCGCCGCAGCGGCGCGGCGTTCTGGGGGGGCCGATCACACCCTGCTGGCCTGCCTGTGGGACCGCCAGCTGCTGCTGGTGGCCCGGGTGGGCGATTGCAGCCTGCTGCTGCGCCAGGGCGGCCGCTGGCAGCTGCCGCTGCCGCCCGCCCATGGCACCTACGCCAACGAAACCTGCTTCCTGCGCCCCGGCACCCCAACGGCCGACCTGGCGCTCTGGTGCACCGCCGCGCCGGCGGTGGAGGCCCTGATCGGCTTCTCCGATGGCCTGGAGGCGGCTTTCCTGGCGCCGCGGCCCGCCCAGCCCCAGCAGCTGCAGCCCAACCAGCAGCTGGCCGAGCTGGTGCACAACGAGCACCGCCGCCGCCGCGGCTGGCGCGGCTACCGCCCCTGGCTGGAGCGCTCCCTGGCCGAGCCGGCCATCGCCGCCCTCAGCGACGACGACCGCTCCCTGGTGATCAGCAGCCGTTAGGCCATGCCCTCCACCCTGTTCTCCTGCGGCGGCCAGAGCCTCACCCTGCCGGCGGGCCGCAATGGCCGGCTGGGCATCGGCGGCCAGGGCCAGGTGGTGCGCGCCCTGCTGGCCGGCCAGCCGGTGGCCGTCAAGCTGCTGCGCCAGCCCGATGCGGCGCGGCTGCGGGCCCTGCAGCAGCTGCCGCCCAGCTGCGGCGGCTGCGCCACCCTGCCCCTGCAGCTGCTCTACCGCAGCGGAGCAGGCGGTGCGCTGGCCGGCTATGCGATGCGCCTGATCGATCCAGCCACCAGCGTGCCGGCGCTGCGGCTGTTCAACGTCGAGGAGATCGCCCGGCTGCGGCGCTACAGCTGGCAGGACGCCGTGCTCGCCGCCCTGCGCCTGGCCGAGGCGGTGGCGCAGCTGCACCGCCATGGCGTGGTGATCGGCGACCTCAACCCCGAGAACGTGGTGTTTGAGCAGGGGCAGAGCGCGGCGGAGCCGGCGATCCTGCGCGCCGTGCTGCTCGACAGCGACAGCTTCCAGCTCAGCGCTGCCGGCGGCCAGCGCTTCCACTGCCCGGTGAGCCGCGCCCCATACACCGCCCCGGAGCTGATCGGCTGCGACTTCAGCCGCACCTGGCGCCAGCCCGCAAGCGATGCCTTCTCCCTGGCGGTGCTGATCCACCAGCTGCTGCTCCACGACCACCCCTACGACAACGCCATCCACCGCGAGGAGCCCGACCTCAGCGTGACGGCGCGGATCCGCCGCGGCCTCTATCCCCACAGCGCCGCCCCGCCGGCCGGCCTGGAGCCCAGCCCCTTCCGCCCCACGCCTCGTCAGGTGTCGCCAGAGCTGGATGCCGCCCTGCGCCGCAGCTTCTGCCCCCTCCCGGGCCTGCGGCCCAGCGCCGCCGAATGGGTGCTGCTGCTGCGCCAGCTGCACCGGCAGGTGGTGCCCTGCAGCCGCACTCCCCACCATCACCATCCCCGCGGCCGGGCCTGCCTGTGGTGCGCACTGGAGCAGCGCCTGGGCCAGCCCCTCTGCCGCTTCCCCGCCCCCAGCCCGCCGCCGGCCGGCCGGCAGCAGCCCGCTGCACCGGTGCCCACCCTGCCGCCGGGCACGCCGGCTGCGCTGCTGCGCGAGCAACTGGAGGAGGAGCTGCAGCAGGCCCGTGCCCTGCTGCAGCGGCGGGCCGCCCTGGCCGAGCAGCTGCTGCAGCTGGAGCCCGAGCTCGCCGCTCTGCTCCAGGACCACGGCAGCGTTGAGGCCTGGCTGGATGCCGCGGCCCTGCAGCGGCGACTGGGCTCCCTGCGTCACCGCCTCGGCCGCTGGCTGGGGGGCCGCAGCCGCGCCGCCCAGCGCGAGGCCACCGCCGCAGGTCTGCAGGAGCTGGCCGAACAGGCGGCCGCGCTGGCGACGGCGCGGAGCGCATGGCTGCAGCGTCAGCGGCAGGCGCTGCTCCAGCAGCTGGCCGCCCTGGATCTCGCTGCGCTCGCCGACGCCCTGCAACAGCAGGGCGAGCCGGTGGCTGTGATGGTGGCAGCGGCCCAGGCGCGGGCGGTGGCCGAGCAGCGGCAGCGCTGGCTACTGGAGCAGCTGGCGCTGCAGCCGATCCGCAGCTGGCAGGTGGAGGGCTTCGGCCAGGGGCGGCTGGCGCTGCTGGAGCGGCACGGGCTGGTGCGGGCCGACCAGCTGCAGCAGCACATCGAGCGGATCACCGCCCTGCCGGGCATCGGCCGGGGCCTGCAGAACAACCTGCGCCAGGAGCTCCATGCCGCGGTACGCCAGCTGGAGCGCCGCCAGCCGCCGCTGGCCATCGGCATCGCCGACCTGCGCCAGCAGCTGGAGGCCCCCGCGCTGCCCTTCCCCCACCTGCTGGCGCCCCTGCAGGCCCTGCAGGAGCAGTGGCAGATCCTGCGCAGCTCCGCCGATCAACTGGAGGAGCGCCTGGATCAGCTGCGCGGGCAGCGCGAGCGGCTGCAGCAGCAGCTGGAAAGCCTGCTTTGAGCAGCACCCCAGCCCGTCGTTCGCAGAACAGCCCCACCGCTACAGGCCCATCCCGGCGAAGGTGGTGGCAACGAAACGGAGGTGCCATGACCCAGCCCACTGACGCCACCCCCGGTCCCCAGGCCAACCAGCCACGGGGCCGTTACCGCTTCCAGGGCAACCAGCCCCTCGACCCCGATGCCGGCGTCCATCCCGAGATGACCGGTGAACAGACCTCCTTGCCCCTGGCTGGTGACATCCCCAACACCCCCAACGCCCTGATCGCCATGCAGACCAACCGACCCGAGCGCCCCGAGAAGCCCGAACGGCAGGACAGCCCCAACGTGAAAGACGTGCTGGAACTGCTGGAGAAACTGGAGACCAGCGCTGCGGAAGATCAGCAGATCGCCGTGTTCCTGGTGCGCCGGCTGGAGTCCTTCCACGACGAGGTCGTGGCCGAGATGCGTGACGACGAGGAGGCCAAGCACTCCCAGATCGTGAGCTGGGCGATCGACGCTGACCGCCTGTACCGGGCGCGGATGCTGCTGGAGAGCGTCGACCTGGAGTGAACCGCCCAGCCGGCCCGCTCAGCCCCAACCCCAGACCTTGACACTTGCAGTGCAACCGTGCAACCTTTGGGGCATGGCTGACCCCTCCCTGCTCTCGCTGATCGCTGCAGTTGGCTCCGATGCCCTTTTGGGGCTGGAGGAGCTGCTGGCGCTGGCCGGTGAGCGGCTGGGCGAGGAGATCACCCCGCGCACGGTGCGCCTCTATGCCACAGAGGGTCTGATCGATCGACCCGGCAAAGAGGGCCGCCGTGCGGTGTATGGCCAGCGCCATCTGCTGCAACTGCTGTTGATCCGCTCCCTGGCCCGGCGCGGTCTCAGCCTCACGGCCATTGCGCCGCTGGCGGCCTGCAGCGATGCGGAGCTGCTGGAGCAGCTACGCCACCTCGAGGAGCCAGTGGCTCCTGCGTCCACCGGCGCACCCCCTGAGCCCAGCTCTTCAGAGCAGCAGGAGGCGTTGGCCTATCTGCAGAGCATTCAGCGCGAACGCTCTGCACCCTCCGCAAGGGATCGCCCGCCCTCACTCCTGCCGCTGCTGGGTTCTCCCCCGAGCAGCAGCTCCCCTTCTCCGTCCCCTCGCCGTTCCCTCTCTCCCCGCTCAGCCGGCCGCTCCAGCTCCAGTTCCAGCCGCTGGTTTCGCTTCTCCCTGGCCCCCGGGGTGGAAGTGCACCTGAGCGAATCGGCCTCGATTCCGCCGGCCGGATCGCGACGGGAAGCCTGGTTGCAGCGCCTGCTCGATCGACTGCGCGAACAGCTCGACAGCGAGAGCTGACTCTCCCCCCTCTTTCTTTTACCCCGTATCCCCATGAATTCTTCCCTGCACTTCCGGCCGCTGCGGCCGGCGGTGGCGGCCGATGGCGCCACCACCCTCGACCTGCTGATCACGCTGCGCTCCCCCGAGCAACCGCCCGCTGTGGGCCGGCAGCGCCCAGCCCTGAACCTGGCCCTGGTGATCGATCGCTCCGGCTCCATGGCCGGCAGGAAGTTGAGCAATGCCCGCAAAGCAGCGCGATTCCTGGCCGGTGAGCTCAGCGAGCGCGACCGGCTGGCGATCGTCACCTTTGACAGCGCGGTGCAGGTGCTGGTGCCCTCGATGCCGGTGCGCGATCCGCTGGCCTTCATCAGCGCGATCAACACCATCCACAGCGGCGGCTGCACGGCCCTGTTCGAGGGCTGGCTGGCGGGTGCCACTGAGGTGGCCGGCCAGCTGAATCCCCAGGGCCTCAACCGGGTGCTGCTGCTCTCCGATGGCCAGGCCAACGAAGGGCTCACCGATGCCGCCGCCATCGCCGCCAAGGTGGAGGGGCTGACCCAGCGTGGGATCAGCACCAGCGCCTTTGGCCTGGGCAGCGGCTTCGATGAAGACCTGATGGGTGCGATGGCCACCGCCGGTGACGGCACCCTGGCCCAGATCGAATCCCCCCAGCAGCTGGCCGATCTTTATGCCAGCGAACTCAGCGGTCTGGCGAGCACGGTGGGGAGCAAGGTGAGCCTGGGCATCCGGGCCCAGCACGGCGCCGAGCTGGTGGATGTGCTCAACGACCTGCCGCAGACCACGGCCGGCAACCTGCAGCTGCCCAACCTGCGCTGCGGCCAGGAGCTGGGGATCGGCGTGCAGCTGCAGCTGCCCGCCTGGATGCCGAACCAGGCGATCGCCAGCGTGCGGCTGGCCTGGGATGCCCCAGATGCGGAGGGCCGCCAGGAGCTGATCGAGCAGCTCACCCTGCCGGTGAGGCCCCAGGCGGAACTGGAGAGTCTGGCCAGCGATGCGCTCGTGGCCGAGCAACTGGCCCTGCTGCAGGCCAACCGGCAGCGAAGGCAGGCGATCGAGGAGCTGGATCGCGGTGATCTTCCAGGGTAGCGCCCCTCCGAGTGGTGTAACTCAGGAGGTCCTGTGACCCTCTCCGGAGGGTGAACAGGAGCAGTCAGGAGATGACTGCCTGGAAGCTGATTGCTCAGCTCCGTTTATCCATTATGAACCCTGATCGCTGAATGCGCAACT
>CAMDLO010000096.1 GCA_945901765.1 Cyanobium sp. NIES-981
CAGGCGCATCTGGTGCAGGATCCCCGGCTCGGTGAGCACGATGAAGCTCGCGGCTTCGCTGGCTGCGGCGCGGCGCAGCAGGGCGCTGGTGGAGCCGATGAAGTCGGCCAGATCGAGCAGGTGCTGCTGGCACTCGGGGTGGGCCAGCACCTCGGCGCCGGGGTGCTCGAGCCTGAGCTGCAGCAGCGCCTGCTCGCTGAAGGCCACATGCACCTGGCAGCTGCCGGGCCAGAGGGTGAGCGGCCGGCCGCTCTGGGCCTGCACCCAGCGGCCCAGGTTCTCGTCGGGGCCGAACAGGATCGGCCGGTCGGCCGGCAGCTGCTTCACCAGATCCACGGCGTTGCTGCTGGTGCAGATCAGGTCGCTGTGGGCCTTCACCGCCGCTGAGCAGTTGATGTAGCTCACGGCGATGTGGTCGGGGTGGGCGGCACGGAAGGCGGCGAAGGCCTCGGCCGGGCAGGCGTCGGCCAGGGAGCAGCCGGCGGCCAGGTCCGGCAGCAGCACCGTTTTGCCGGGGTTGAGGATCTTGGCCGTTTCGGCCATGAAGTGCACGCCGCAGAACACGATCACATCGGCGGTGGTGCTGGCGGCTTTGCGGGCCAGCTCCAGGGAATCGCCGATGAAATCGGCCAGGTCCTGAATGGCGTCGTCCTGGTAGTAGTGGGCCAGGATCACGGCGTTGCGTTCGCGCCGCAGCCGCTCGATCTCCTCCCGCAGCTGCGTTGCCGGGCGCGCGTGATCTGGGGTCTGGGCAGCCGCGAAAACCAACCGGGATCCTCCGACGGGCAGGATGGTTCAGCCTAGGCAGTGATAGATGGGGATCCGGCGCCTGGCGGTGGTGGGAGATCCCCACGGGGCCTGGGATGAACACGATGGGGCGTTGCTGGAGCAGCTCGACCCCGATGCCCTGTTGCTGGTGGGCGACCTCAGCGATGGCAAGCCGCGCATTCCTGCCCTGCTGCGCCGCCTGGCCGTGCCCACCGCCTGTGTGCTCGGCAACCACGACACCGGCCGCGATGACAGCGGCCGCACCCTGCAGCGCCAGATCGACGGCCTCGGCCCCCTGCACTGCGGCTGGGGACTGCGCCAGCTCCCCGGTCTGGCTGTGGTGGGGGGCCGGCCCGGCACGGCCGGCGGCGGTTTCCACCTCTCAGCCGCCGTGCGGGCCGTCTACGGCCCGCTCAGCCTGGAGGCCTCGGCGGCCCGGATCACGGCGGCGGCGGCCCAGGCCGATCCGCACCAGCCCCTGGTGCTGCTGGCCCACTGCGGCCCCAGCGGCCTGGGCAGTGAAGCCTGTGATCCCTGCGGCCGCGACTGGAAGAAGCCGGCCTGCGACTGGGGCGATCTGGACCTGGCCCTGGCGATCCGTCAGATCCGGCGCAGCCGACCGCTTCCTCTTGTGGTGTTCGGCCACATGCACCATGCCCTCAAGCGCGGCCAGGGGGAACGGCGCAGCCTGGTGGTGGACCGGGACGGCACGGTCTATCTCAACGCCGCCTGCGTGCCCCGCCACGGTCAGGACACCGGCGGCCGCCAGCTGCGCCATCTGAGCTGGGTGGAGCTGGAGGTGCCGGCTGGCGCCGCACGGGTGCTGACCGCCAGCCATCGCTGGTACGGACTGGATGGAACCCTGCTCTATGAGGAGCGGCTGTTCACGGCTCCGGCTCGCCCGGTCGATCCCACCCCCTGTTCCACTCCGTGCTGATCTACGCCTGCATCAGCAGCCATGGTTTCGGCCACGGCTCCCGCACCGCCGCCGTGCTGAGCCAGCTGCACCGGCTGCGGCCCGACTGGCGGCTGGTGCTCTCCACCGCCCTGCCCGAGGCGTTTCTCGCCACCGCCTTCGGGCCCTTGCCCGTGGAGCACCGCCGCTGCCAGTGGGATGTGGGCGTGCTGCAGGCCGATGCCCTCGGCTCTGACCCGCTCGCCACCCTGCAGGCACTGGAGCAACTGGAGCAGCGGTTGCCGCAGCAGCTCGCCGCGGAGCAGGCCTGGCTGGCCCGCCAGCCAGAGCCCGTGCTGGTGCTTGCCGATGTGCCGCCGGCGGCGGCGCTGCTGGCCAGGCAGGTCGATGCACCGCTGGTCTGGCTGGCCAGCTTCGGCTGGGATGGGATCTACGCCGCGTTCGGCGACGCCTTTCAGCCCTGGGTGGAGCACTGCCGCGCTCTCTACCGTCGCGGCACCCTGCTGCTGCACTGTCCGCTGGCTCTGCCGATGGACTGGGACATCCCCAGCTGCCGGATCGGCCTCACCGCCGGCGAGCCGCGCCTGGATGGTCCGCAGCTGGCGCGCCAGCTGGCCCTGCCCAGGGAGCGAGACCGGGTCGTGTTGATCAGCTTCGGCGGCCTGGGATTCGGCCTCGACCCACAGCTGCCTGCCCGTTGGCCGGAGCATGTGTTCATCGGCCATGACCCCCAGCTGGCGGCCGTGCCGAACGGCCGCTGCCTCGATCCGGCGGTGCGGCCCCTGGAGTTGATGGGCCAGTGCGGCCGGCTGATCACCAAACCGGGTTACAGCAGTTTCTGTGAGGCGATGACCTACGGCGTGGGCATTCATCTGGTGCACCGCGACGGGTTCGCCGAGGCGCCGGTGCTGGAGCGCGACCTGCAGCGTCATGGTTGGCACCGCCTGCTCAGCCGCCAGCAGTTCGAGTCCGGCGACTGGCAGCTCGATCAGCCGCTGCTGCCACCCCAGCTGGGACCGCTGCCCCGCGGCGGCGCCGGCCAGGCGGCGGCGGCCCTGGTCGCCTGCGCGGCAGAGCTGCGCTGATCAGCAGATCCAATCAGTCTGGCCGACTTGATCGGCATTCCTGTTGTTGAGATCGCCGGAATTCCTTTGCCCAAGCTGAATTCAACCGTTTGGCGTGATTGTTGATACTGGTGGACGGTTATGTGATTGGCACGTTATCAAATGCGATTGGGCTGTTTTTTAGGCAATCTCAACGCGTCCTGATTGTTTTTGGATTTGAAATCAGCTTTCTCCAAAACAACAGCATCGTCTCGCCATACCGCTCGCCGTTGTTCTGTCAAGGCCCCTGAGCTGGTGGGTCGACTCGCCCTGGCCTCGCTGGCCGCCTCCTCCCTCCTTCTCTCCGGCCCCCTCTCGGCCCAGGCCAGTGAGCAGCCTGGCTCTCTCCAGCTGCAGCCCAGCCAGCGGCTGGCCATCGCCATTCCCCTGCCGCCACCGGCGCCCCGGGTCTTCGCCATCACCCCTGAGCGCAGGGCTCTGCTCAACACCATCCGCTACGCCGAAGGCACCTGGGCCAACGGCCACGACATCGGCTACCGGATCATGTTCGGCGGTGGCCTGATGCCCTCCCTTGATCGCCATCCCGATCGGGTGATCCGCTCAACCCGCTACGCCAGCGCCGCCGCTGGTGCATACCAGTTCATGCCGCCCACCTGGTCGATGGTGAGTCGTGCCCTCGGCTTCCGTTTGCAGGGCCCGGACGCCTTCGGACCCCAGGTGCAGGACCAGGCCGCCCTGTTCCTGGTGCAGCGCCGCGGCGCCCTGAACCTGGCAGACCAGGGGATCTTCACCCCCGAACTGGCCCATCGCCTGGCCCCGGAGTGGGCCTCTTTCCCGACCTTGGCGGGCCGCAGCTTCTACGGTCAGCCGGTGAAGCGCTATGAGGATCTGCGTCGCTTCTACGAACAGAATCTCGCCGAACTGCAGGCCCAGCTCGGTCAGACCACTGCAGCGGTGCAGGCGGAGCCCGCCAAGCCGGCCTGCACACCGGCCGGATCGCTGCGCTGCCAGCTGGAGCAGCTCAACGACGTCGGCCCCCGCAGCCGCAGCTGATCCTCAACCCTCGCCGCTGTCGCCTGCGCTCAGGCGGCCGCGGCCAAGGATGGTCTGGGCAATCAGATAGCCGGCCAGCACGGCACCGCTGAAGCCCAGGGCATTGCGCAACAAGGGCAGCAGTTCATTGGTGCGTGTCACGATCGGTGCCACACCGAACACGCCGAACAGGATCACCCACAGCGGCGAGAGCAGCAGCACCCACCCCCATTCCACCGTCCGCCCCGGCTGGCGGGGATAGGCCGCGAAGCCGACAATCAGTCCCCCGAGAATCGAGGTGGCCAGGGTGAGCACCCACTGTTCGTTCGGCAGGCCTGGCACCACCTGGCAACCGCCCCGCTCCAGGCAGAGCTCCACGGCAGCGAGCGCATCAACGATCGCCCCGTCCTCACCGTGGTCGCGCACGTAGTACTGATTGCCGAAACGGGTTTGCAGCTCCACCCAGTAGGTGCGCGGCATCAGGGCGAACAGGGCATCGCCCACGTTGAAGTTCAGCAGGTTGCCGCCGCGCGGGTCGGCCACCAGCAGCAGGCTGCGTTCATCGAGGTTCCAGAAGTCGCGCACCGCCAGGCCCGGCGTGCGCTCGTACTGGGTGAGCACCCGCAGCTTCCAGCCGGTGTTGACCTCCACCTGGCTGAGGTGCTCCTCCAGGCGGGCGCGTTGGTTGTCGGTGAAGGAGCGCGCCAGATCAATCACGGGTGTGGGGTGATCGGGCAGCAGCTCCGGGTTGTCGGCCGCCAGGGCCGGTCCTGCGGCGCCGAGGCTGAGCCCGCTCACCAGCAGCAGCGCCACCATCGCCGTGCGGCCGCGACGCAGCCGCTCACCCAGGTTCGCCAGCAGCCGGCGTGCCGCCGTTCGCCATCCACCAACCATGCAGCTGCTCCAGGGAAGATGCATTCTCCCTGAGCTGTGGGTCTGACGTGAGCGTTCCCGGCTGGCTGGCGCAGCGGCTTCTGGCGTGCGGAGGTGCCGTGCCCTTCCGCACCTACATGGACTGGGCGCTGCACGACCCCGAGCACGGCGCCTACGGCAGAGGCCGCCTGTGCATCGGTCCCCGCGGCGACTTCGCCACCGCCCCCTCCCTGGGCCCGGATTTCGCCGCCCTGCTGGCCGCCCAGCTGGCCGACTGGCTGCTGCAGCTCGATCCGGCCCAGCCGGGCCAGCGCCCCCTGGCCATCGTGGAGGCCGGCCCCGGTGAGGGCTCCCTGGCGGCCGACCTGGCGGCGGCCCTGGCGGCCGGCTGGCCCGAGCTGGCCGCCCGCACCGAACTGGTGCTGGTGGAGCCCAACGGCGGCATGGCGGCCCGCCAGCGCCAGCGCCTGGACGGCTGCCCGCTGCCCTGCCGCTGGGCCAGCTTCGCCGAGCTGGCCGAGGCGCCGTTGCGGGGGGTGTTGCTGGCCCATGAGGTGATCGACGCCCTGGCGGTGGAGCGGATCGTCTGGGACGGGGCCCTCTGGCGCCAGCAGCAGGTGGTGCTGCACGGGGGGGCTGGTGGGGCAGAGCCCTCACTACGGCTCGAGCCCGGCGAGCCCCTGGAGCCCGCCACGGGCGAAGCCCTGCAAGCCCTGGGTCTGCGGCCCCCCTCCCCCCAGCGCCCGGCCGGCTGGTGCACGGAACTTCACCCCGGCCTGGCGCCCTGGCTGGGTCAGGCCGCCGCTGCTCTCTGCGCGGGCGCCCTGCTGGTGATCGACTACGCCCTGGAGGCCTGGCGCTACTACGCCCCCCAGCGCGCCAACGGCACCCTGCTGGCCTACCGCGCCCAGCAGGCCTGCGCCGATCCGCTCATCGCGCCCGGGGAGGCCGATCTCACCGCCCACCTCTGCATCGACAGCCTGGAGTGGGCCGCCGCCGCCACGGGCTGGCAGGGGCTGGGGGGCTGCCGCCAGGGGGAGGCCCTGCTGGCCCTGGGGCTGGCCCAGCGGCTGCATGGGCTGCAGGGCGAGCCCGGCGGTCTGGCCCAGCTGCTGCCGCGGCGCGAGGCCCTGCTGCGCCTGGTGGATCCCCACGCCCTCGGCGACTTCCGCTGGCTGGCCTACAGCCGTGGCCCCCAGCCGCTGGGCACCCCCCGTTTCCTGCAGGAGCCCCCAGGCCCCAACGGCTGATCCCCCTGCTCAACGTGCTGGTGGCCCTCAAGCTGACCCTGGGCTCCTGGGCGGTGGTGCAGCTGCTGGTGCGCTAGGGGGGGCTGTTCTGAGCAGGCCTGTTCCGAACTGGGTTGTTCCGAACTGGGCTGTTCTGAACTGTGTTGTTCTGAACTGGGTTGTTCTGAATCTCAGCTGGCGGCCAGCCACGTTTCCAGCGGCTGGGGCGGCTGCTGGGGGCTGCTGGTGATCTCGATGATCCGGCCCTCGGCGGCCGGGCTGTGCAGGGCTTCCAGGCACACCCGCGCCACCAGCCGGCGGGGAATGCTGTTGCTCTCCTGCTGGTCGGCGCCACTGAACACCACCCCTTCCCGCTCAAGCCCCTCCTCCCGCTCGTTCAAGCCGCCGGGGCGGATCACGGTCCAGCGCAGGCCGCTCTGCTCCAGCCAGCGCTCGCCCACCCGCTTCCATACCAGGATCAGGCCGAACAGATTGAGCGGATGGCGCCAGCGGCCGGCACAGAGCGCACTCACCAGCACCACCCGCTCCAGCCCCACCGCCTTGCAGGCGGCGATCTGCTGGCGCACCCCCAGGGCGTCCACCTGCAGCGGGCCGCTGAGGTCGATCGACGGCCGGGCGCCGGTGGCGATCACCAGGGCGTCGCAGCCCTCCAGGGCCCGGTGCAGGGCCTCGGTGTCGCCCAGCTTCAGCCGCACCACCTCGGCCCCCTCCAGCCCCGGCGGCAGCTGGGAGTCCGGCCGCACCAGGGCCCGCACCGCCAGCCCCTGCCGCAGGGCCTCCTGCACCACCCGCCAGCCGGTCTTGCCGC
>CAMDLO010000097.1 GCA_945901765.1 Cyanobium sp. NIES-981
CCGGAGCGGCGGCAGGGCGGCCGATGGCGGGGCGCCGGTCTGAACCGGTTGCTGGCCACCCTGATCCGGCTGCTGCGCACCGATCAGGACAACAGCCATCAGCCCAACAGCCCTCAGCACACCATCGATCAGCGCAACATCGCCATCAACATCGCCCTGCATGGCAGTTCGATCCTGACGGCTCAGGCGAACGGCCTTTGCCTGCGCCGCAGCGCCTGAACGATGACGGCTTCCACCCTGCCGAGCTGGATGCTGAGGCTGTCACGGGGACTGCAGCAGACCCCCAGCCGCATGCCCTGCGTGCGGCAGATGGCCGAGGAAGACTGCGGTGCTGCCTGTCTGGCGACGGTCTGCATCAGCCATGGCGAGCGCATTCCCCTGCCGATGGTGCGCCACCGCGTCGGCACCAGCGCCAACGGCACGACCCTGCTCGGCCTCAAGCGCGGCGCTGAGGCCCTGGGGTTCCAGGCCCGGGCCGTGCGGGCGGAACCCGCCCTGCTCGATGACCTCGCCTCCCTGCCGCTGCCGGTGATCTGCCACTGGCAGGGCTGCCACTGGGTGGTGCTGCACGGCTGGGCTGGCCGTCAGCTGGCGGTGGCGGATCCGGCCCACGGGCTGCGCCTGCTCGACCGGGCGACATTCCTGGCGGGCTGGACCAATGGCGTGATGCTGCTGCTGGAACCCGATTCGCTGCGATTCCCGGCGCTCGACGGCGATGCCGACGCCTGGGTCAAGGGCCGGGGCATCGGCCAGGCCCTGCAGCTGCTGCGGCCCTTCCGCGGTCTGCTGGTTCAGGCCCTGCTGCTCAACCTCACGATCGGGGTGCTGGCCCTGGGGATGCCGCTGGTGATGCAGATCCTCACCGACGACGTGCTCGTGCGGGGCGACAGCAGCCTGCTGCGCAGCCTGGCCTTCGGCATCCTCGCCCTGTTCCTGCTGCGCTCGCTGCTCGGCCTGCTGCAGGGGGTGCTGGTGGGCCATTTCGGCCAGAAACTGCAGCTGCAGATGGTGCTGCACTACGGCCAGCACCTGCTGCGGCTACCGCTCACCTATTTCGAAAGCCGCCGCAGCGGTGAGGTGGTGAGCCGCCTCGAAGACATCGACATGCTCAACGACCTGATCGGCAATCTGGTGCTGGGACTGCCGGGTCAGTGCTGCATCGCCCTGATCTCCCTGGTGTGGATGACCCAGTACAACGGCCGGCTGACGCTGGCGGCGCTGCTGGGCTACATGCTGGTGATCTGCGCCCAGCTGGCCGTGCTGCCGGCCCTGCACCGGCGCACCCAGGCCCTGCTGGTGCAGTCGGCGGAGAACCAGGGCTTCCTGGTGGAGCTCTTCCGCGGCCAGACCTTGCTCAAGACCACCCAGGCCAGTCCGCAGGCCTGGCAGGAATTTCAACGCAACCAGGGCCGGTTGGCGCGGCTGTCCTGGACCATGGGGCTGCTCGATCTCAAGGCGGGCACGGCCGCGGGCTTCCTGGGCAACGTCACCGCCGTGGGCCTGCTCTGGTACGGCAGCAGTTTCGTGCTCAGCCGCGAGCTCAGCATCGGCCAGCTGCTCGCCTTCAACGGCATGGGGGCGAATGTGCTCGGCTTCCTGGCGGCGCTCGGCGCCCTCAGCCAGGAGCTGATCACCTCCCGGGTGGTGATCGCCCGGCTCGACGACGCCCTGCAGCACCCCTGCGAGCAGACGCTGGTTCAGGGCCGTGAGGAGGCGGACATCCCCGCCGATGCCGACATCCTCTGTGAGGACATCAGCTTCCATCACCCCGGCCGCTGTGCCTTGATGGAGCACCTGCAACTGCGCATTCCCGGCGGCATCACCACGGCGGTGATCGGTGAGTCGGGCTGCGGCAAGAGCACCCTCAGCAAGTTGATCGCCGGCCTCTACCCCCTGCAGGAGGGGGCCATCCACTACGGCCCGTTCAATGGCCGCGATCTGAGCCTGGAGTGCCTGCGACGCCAGGTGGTGCTGCTCCCCCAGGACGACACCTTTCTGAACCGCTCGATCCTGGCCAACTTCCAGTTCGCCTATCCCGAGCTCAGCTTCGCCCGCGTGGTGGAGCTGTGCCAGCTCACCCTTGCCGACGATTTCATCCGTCAGCTTCCCGACGGTTACGCCACGGTGCTGGGGGAATTCGGCGCCAATCTCTCCGGAGGCCAGCGCCAGCGCCTGGCCCTGGCCCGGGCCCTGGCCTGTGATCCCCCGGTGCTGCTGCTGGATGAATCCACCTCGGCCCTCGATCCGGTGCTGGAAGCCCAGGTGATGGACCGGCTGCTGGAGCACCGCGCCGGCCGCACCACGATCCTGGTCAGCCACCGACCTGCGGTGATCCTGCGGGCCAACTGGATCGTGTTCATGGAAAACGGCCAGGTGCGGCGCCAGAGCCCTCCCCAGGAGCTGCGGCAGCACCGCGACCTGGCCCCCTATCTGCAGGCCGCCTGACCCCGTGATGCCGATGCCCCGCGACACTGTCACGCCGACGAGCGCCACCCTGGCGACGGCGGATCCACCCGCCGGCCTGCTGATCCCGGTCTCAGGGGAGGACTTTCTGCCGGAACCGGGCCCCTGGACCCGGGCCCTGGGGATGCAGCTGCGGCTGCTGCTGCTGCTGGGCGCGGCGGGGCTGACCGTCTGGCCGATGCGCGAGACGGTGCGGGCCACCGGCGTGGTGAGGCCGGATGGGGAAAACAGCCTGGTGCAGAGCGAGCGGGGCGGCCGTCTGACCGCGGTGCTGATCCAACCGAATCAACGCGTCCAGGCCGGCCAGGTGCTGGCCCGCTTCGACAACCAGCTGCTGGAAGCGGAGCGTCGTCAGCTGCTCCAGGAGCTGGCGACGCTGGAGGAACAGGCGCGCAAGGCCGCTCAGGAACAGGTGGAGCTGCAGAGCCAGACCGCCTCGCTGAGCAGCATGACGCGCTCGATCACCGAAGCGTCACGGCGGGCCGTGGAGCAGGCCCGCACCCAGCTGGCCTACGAGCAGCGGGAAGTGAACCGCTACCGGTTGCTGATGGAGAGCGGTGCGGTGCCGCGCAGCCTGGTGGATCAACAGGAGGCCAAGCGCCTGGTGAGCAGCGCCGAGGTGATGAAAGCGATGCAGGGGGTGTCTGAACAGCAGGCCCGTGGCGCCACGGAACTGGCCCGGCTGCGGCAGGGGGCTTCCCAGGCCAGCTCGGCGGCGGATGAACTGAGAAAACAGGCCCTGCAGCGCCGGGCGCGCCTGCAGCAGGTGGAACGGGACCTGATCCAGGGCACGGTGCGCTCGCCCCTGAGCGGCTCGGTGGTGAGCACACCGCTGCGCCACGCCGGCCAGGTGCTCGAACCGGGCGCTGTGCTGGCGGTGCTGGCCCCGGGCGACCACCGGCTGCGGGTGCAGGCCCAGGTGGCGGCCGATGCCATCAGCCAGGTGCGGCCGGGCCAGCAGGCGACCCTGCGGATCTCGGCATGCCCCACCAGCGAATTCGGGGTGGTGCCGGCGCGGGTGCGCAGCGTGTCGGCCGACACCCTGCCCGCCGGGGCCACGGCTGAGGCCGGTGCCGTGCGCAGCTACGGCATCGAACTGGATCCGCAGCGCCGGGAACTGACCAGCGACCAGGGCCGCTGCACGCTGCGGCTGGGAATGGAGGTGCGGGCCGACGTGGTCACCCGCCGCACCACCGTGCTCGCTTTCCTGCTCAACAAGCTGCGGATCAGCGACTGAGCCCGTTCTGCCCCCATCCCCTGAACCGATGCCTGGCGCCCCCTCTCGCCTTCAGCTCGAATCACCGGCCTTCAACGACGGCGATCCGCTGCCGGCGCTGTACACCGCTGAAGGACTCGATCTCTCGCCACCCCTGCACTGGCGAGGGGAACCAGCCCGAACGGGCAGCTTCATCCTCTGGATGGAAGACCCGGATGCCCCCTCCGGCACCTGGATCCATTGGGTGCTCTTCAACATCCCCGGGCACCTCCACGCCCTGCCCAGCGGCCTGGATCGACTGCCTGAGCTGCCCAACGGCGCCCGCCACGGGCGCTGCGGCGGCGTGGTGCACTTCCCCCGGCTGGGCTACCAGGGGCCGCAACCGCCGCCCGGCGCGCCCCACCACTACTGCTTTCAGCTGTTTGCCCTGGAGCACCACCTGCCGCTGCAGGCCGGAGCCAGTCCGATGGCGGTGCGGCGGGCCATGCACGGGCACGTGCTCGACCGCACCTGGCTTGTGGGCACCTACGCCACGCGCTGAGGGCTGAGCAAGGCGGGGGAGATTGTGTGACGCTGCATCGGTGAGCCAGCCAGCGAGCTTCGATGGTCGATCCAGCCCCAGTCCGCCGCAGCACCGGGCCGCTCGGATGGCAGCGGCTGCGCTATCGGCTCTGGCGCCAGGTGGGCGAGCGCCCCGACGGCGAGCTGCCCCGCACGCCCTTCACCCGCTTCTATGCCGCACTGATCGTGTTCAGCTGCGTGTTCGCCGTGCTGAACACCGAAGCCCACAACGTGCCGCAGCTCGCCCTCAGCCTCGACCGGCTGGACCTGGCGATCAGCCTGCTGTTCCTGCTGGAGTATCTGCTGCGGCTGTGGGTGAGCCCGTTGAGCGGCCGCTACGGCCAGGGCTGGCAGGCCGGCCTGCGCTACCTGGCGAGCCCCTTTGCCCTGATTGATCTGGTGGCCCTGCTGCCCCTGCTGCTGGGCCTGCTCGGCAGCGAGCTCTATCTGGTGCGCCTGCTGCGCTTGCTGCGCATCCTGCGGGTGAGCCGCTCGCGCCGCTTTCGGGAAGCCGTGTTCCGGCTGCGCTACACCTTCAGTGCGAAACGCGCTGACCTGGAGGTCGCGCTGATCTTCACGTCCACCGTGATCCTGATCAGCGCCGTCGGTCTCTACCTGGCAGAGGGGACGCGGCAGCCGGCGCAGTTCGGCTCCATCCCCCGCGCCCTGTGGTGGGCAGTGTGCACCGTCACCACCGTCGGCTACGGCGACGTGGTGCCGCTCACCCTGCCGGGACGGCTGCTCGGGGGCCTCACCGCCCTGGCCGGCATCGCTGCGATCGCCATCCCCACCGGCATCCTGGTGGTGGGCTTCAGCGAAGCGGCCCAGGAGCTGGAACGGCGGCGACGCAACGGTGACAGCGCCCCCGCTTCCCCCAGCCACCAGCCACGCTCGGACAATCCGCTTCACGCGGATCGGGCCGCCACGGCGATCAACCCGGCAGCAGCACCCGGTCGATCGCGTGCACCACGCCGTTGGCGCAGACGATATCGGCGCTGATCACGGTGGCGTTCTTGAGCTCGAAGGGCTCCTGCCGGCGCACCGGCAGCGGCGCCCCCTCCAGGCTCTCCCACTCCGCCTGAGTGCACAGGGCCTCGCGCGTGTGGGCTTCGCCGATCACGTGATATTTCAGGATGCGCAGTTGGGATTGGTCGCCGGCATAGCTGTTGGGCCGGTCCAGATACTCCTGGGAGAGGAAGTACTTGAAGGCCGGCAGCGGATTGAGAAACACCTGCTCGGGGATGTAGAGCAGGTCGCGCCAATAGAAATCCATCGGCATGGCATAGGCCTTGTAGATGCCGATGATCTGCTGGAGATTCTCCGGCGTGTCGGGCAGTATCGTGCCACCGGCCTCGAGGCGGTGAATCACCTCGGCATAGCGTTGCTGTGCAGGGCGGTGAGGGCGATCAGGCTGTGGCTGAAGGCCACGGCCACCATCAGCAGGTTGAGATAGCCGCAGGGGCGCGGGCCCGTGCGGGAGATCAGGCCTGGCAACCAGCGACGGTCATGGGCAGCGCGGAGGTCTCGATGCGGTGGCAGCGAAAGGTAGCCGCCTCGACGGTTGATTGGGGCGGTCTGGGAACGGCTCACCCCCTGCGACGTTCCTGTTTGGGCGCACCGAAGAATGGCAACCGGAAGAAACCGCGCCGACGGCGACGGCGCAGCAGCTTCAGGCGTTCAGGATCAACGGGGATGGCACCTGGCCTGTAGTCGAGGCGCTGAAGTTCCTCAATAGCGCGACTGACCGGGATGGGCCTGGAATAGAGATACCCCTGGGCACGGGTCACGCCATGGCGAAGCAGCCAGTCACGCTGGTGGGCCTCCTCTACCCCCTCGGCCGTCACCACCAGGCCGAGATCCATCAGCATGGTCAGCATGGTGCGCAGCAGGGTGCGCGGGGATTCATCCTGATCGCCAATGCGGGACACAAAGGCCCGATCCACTTTCACCCCCTTGATCGGCAGAGAGATGAGGCGAGAGAGAGAGGAGTAGCCCGTGCCGAAATCATCGATGACAATGCTCACACCGCGGGAAGCAAGATCATCGAGAAACTGGTCAAAAGCAGGGCTGACATCCTGAAAACTGTCTTCAACAAGCTCCACTTGCAACACCCAGCCAGGCGGGAGGGGATTGTCATCAATCAAGGCCAGCAAGCGCTGACGCAACTCCACATCCTCCAACAGAATGCCGGAGAGGTTGACGCTCATCGTCATGGCGCGCCGCGGAATCGGCTGCGCCAGCAACGGCAGCGCCGCCAGGCTCTTCTCAGCAATCAGGAGATCGAGTTCACCCGTCAGTCCGCTTTCGGCACTGAGGCCCAGGAAGCTGGCCGGAGCCAGCACCGCACCATCATGGGGCCAACGGG
>CAMDLO010000098.1 GCA_945901765.1 Cyanobium sp. NIES-981
GGGATCAGGCCGGTGGTGAGGAAGCTGGGCACGGCGCCCACCGCCTTCATCCGCTGGATCTGGTCGGGCCGCAGGTAGCTGGCGTGGATGAACACCGGCCGGTGGTCGGCCATGCCCTGACGCTGCACCACCGCCTCGATCGCCCGCAGGGCCTGCTCGGCGGCCGCGTCGCCGTTCATGTGCATGTTGATCTGCACGCCGCTGCGCCACCAGCGCTCGAAGGCCGCCTCCAGCACCCCGTCGGGGATCTGCTGGTACCCGCGGAAGCCCGGCTCGGTGCCAGGTGGGTTCACGGCGTAGGGCTGGCTCATCCAGGCGGTGGGAATCGAGCCGTCGAGCCAGAACTTGATGCCCCCCAGGCGCACCCGGTTCACGTAGCGCTTGTCGAGGTCGGGGCGGAGCTGCAGCAGCCGGCCGCTGGTGTCGGCCTGGCCACCGGCGGCGTCGCTCACGATCCCTTCCTGGCGGCGGAAGTCGCCATCGCCCCTGGGCGTGAGCTTGCCGTAGTCGGCCACCACCTTGGCGGCGGCGCCGGCCATGGCCTCCACGTTGGAATCCTTGGCGCAGATGTAGAGATCGAGCGAGAGCAGGCGCTTGTCGATGGCGTTGCGCACCAGATCGATGTCGTCGCTGCCCAGGCCCACGCCGCAGTCCTGAGCGGTGGTCTGGCCATAGCTGGCCCAGAGGGCGCTGGCGCGGGTGGCCACCGCATCGGCGGTGGCGCCGGTGAAGGGCGGGCGCTTCTCGCGCACCAGGTTGAGGGCCGTTTCCTCCGCCTTGCCCGCCAGGCTGCGGCCATCGGGCCCCCGCTCGAACTTGCCGCCCGCCGGATCCGGCGTGGCAGCACTGATGCCGGCGGCGCGGAAGGCGGCGGAATTCATGGCACCGGCATGGCCGGAGCTGTCGACCACCATCACCGGCCGGTCGGCCGACACGGCATCGAGCTCGGCCACACTCGGGTAGCGCTGCAGGTCGTTGCCGCGGAAGCCGAAGCCGACGATCCACTCGCCCGGACCCACTTTTTTGGCTTGCTCCTGCATGCGCCGCACGATCTCGGGAATCGTGGCGGCGCCGAACAGGTCGGCATCGATCAGGTTCTTGCCGAAGTAGATGAAGTGGCCGTGGGTGTCGATGAAGCCCGGCAGCAGGGTGCGGCCCTGCAGGTTCACCACCCGGGTGGCGGCGGAGCGGGGGGCCGTCCGCAGTGGCCCGGCATGCACGATGCGTCCGCCTGCCACCGCCAGGGCCTCCACCATGGTGGGCCGCTGGCCCGCCATGGTCAGAATCGTGCCGCCGGTGTAGAGGGTGTCGGCCGGCTGAGCCCTGGATAGGGCGCCGGTCGCCGGCAGGACCGACGCCAGTCCGAAGGCGAGCGCAGGCAGCAGAACGGGCAGATGCCGGGGGCGGCGCTCGGACATGGCCTGGGATGGTGGTTGACCGGAGGGTAGAAACTGTCGACGGAGCCGTCAGATCCCCTGCGTTTCCGGTCGGTTCAGTTGCGCAGGCTGTAAAATTAGAGGGGGCATGACCATCGTCGGGTCAGGCGTCTGCTGGATCACAACTGGGTCCGGCCACCGGTGTGGCTGGCGATCCGGCTGCGGGCTGCCGCCGCCTCGACATCACTCGTAGAGTCAACAATTGGAAAGGGAAACAATTGGAAAGGGCATGTTGACGCAACCGGATCGGACACTTAGGGTGGGTTAAGTATCAAAAGTAGGTTTTCCTGTATGACAGGAGGTGGTCGCCATGTCATGGAGAACCGAATCTCACAGGAACTCCTTGATTTCGTTTCTGGCGCGTGGGTCTGGGGTCGAGCCTGGGCCTCGCTGAAGGCAGGCATTCAATCGCTGGTGTTGTCCGCCATCCTGTTCGGGATGGCTTTCGGCGCAGTCCCGGCGGCGCATGCCGCCCCCACCCCGGCGCCGATCGCGGCCGATGCCTCGCTGCTTCAGCTGTCGCAGAACCGTCAGTTGGTATCCCTCGGCAAGGCCATCTTCGAAGATGAGAATCTCTCCCTCAGGCGCAACATGTCCTGTGCCACCTGTCATGCAATTCGCGCGGGTGGCACAGCAGAATCCGATCTCGGCAATCGCCTGGCTGGGGTGCATCAGGGTTCCGCCTTTCAGGGCTTTGCGCTTGAACCCTCCGCTGATAACGCGATGGGTTTCCGCAATGTGCAGACCAGTGCCTATGCTGCCTTTAGTCCCCCACTCAAACGACTGCACCAAGGCGATAGTGTGATTTTCGAAGGTGGCAATTTCTGGGACGGCCGCGCCACCGGCTTCATGACTGGCCGGGCCGGGCAGGAACAGGCCACCCAGCCGGCGATTGGCACTCTCGAAGGACAGCTTCCTGCACCGGCCTGTGTTGTTTACCGCGTGCTGCATCCGGATCGCAAGGGACAATATCCTGTCAGTTACCAATCCGTTTTCGGTTCACGCATTGACCTGATCCGTTGGCCGAAGGACATCGATACCCAGTGCAGTTCGGTGAAGGGGACCGTGCAGCTCGAAGGGCAGGCGCGACATTTTTCCTCGGACACTCAGATTCAGGTTGCATACAGCAATATCTCACTTGCTCTGATGGCCTACGAAGGCTCTGCGGCGATGAGCCCCTTCAGCTCACGCTACGACGACTTCCTGCAGGGCAAGGCTGTTTTGGCGGCCAGTGAGAAACGGGGGCTCTCTCTGTTCAATGGCAAGGCAAAATGTGCGAGCTGCCATGCAACTCAGGTCAACAACAGAGGACTCAAGCCGCTGTTCACGGATTACACATACGATAATCTCGGCATTCCGCGCAATCCGGCCAATCCGATTTACCGATCGACCTGGATTAATAATCAGGGCCGCCAGTGGCAGGATCTCGGCCTCGGCGGATTCCTGCTTACCCAGGACAGCTATCGCGAAGATGCTCCCGACCAGATGGGTAAGTTCAAGGTGCCCACTGTGAGAAATGTGGCTCGCACCCCAGATCCGAAATTCACGCGGGCCTACATGCATAACGGCTACTTCAAGACCCTCGAGCAGGTTGTGGACTTCTACAACAGCCGTGACAGCAAGCCACGCTGCGCCAGCCCCTGGACTCCGGTGGAAGAAGCCGAGCGGCAGGGTTGCTGGCCCGAGCCGGAATACCCGCAGACCATGAACACAACCGAACTCGGCAACCTGAAGCTCACTGCCGCCGAACAGGGTGATCTTGTGGCCTTCCTGCGCACGCTCTCCGATCGACAGAGCTGAGAGCGTGCGCTCCCGCTCTGTGGCGCATCGCCACCGCTGATCTCACGCCCTGGGCCGGTCTGCGCAGTAAGGGGGCGGCGTTACGTCGCAGCTATGCCCAGTTCAATCGATCGTCCCCGCCAGCGCCGTCAGGTTGCCGCTGCTGAGATCCCCGTCCATCCAGGCGTCCAGTGGCAGTTGCAGCTCCAGCTATGTCCCCAATGCATTGCCCCTGCCGGCGGCTCCGCACCGCCCGCAGGCTGAGCAGTTCGGCCAGCGGGAGGGGAAGCATCGTCCCTTCGCCGGCCGCGAGGCGGCCCTGCGGTTAGTGGCGATGCTTCAGCCAGGTCGTGACCTGGGCGGGCCAGTCAAGAGGGCGGTCGTTGGCCCTGAGCCGGACCTCCAACATCGAGCCGATCAGACCGCTGCCGCCGCGGCTCAGCGCTCCCAGCAGATGCCAGCCCAATCCCAGGGCCAGCAGGATCCAGCCCAGCAGATGCAGGTGATAAACCCAGTGGTCGAGCTGTTTCTCGACCAGCCAGCGGCGGTGCATGCCGAGTCCGCTGAGGCTTGGCAGCGCCAGGATCAACAGCATCGCCGCGTTGGCCGGATGGCGCAGGCGCCAGTTACCGATCGTGAATGAGTACAGAATCAGACCGGACGCCACGGGGAGCAGCAGCGTGGCCAGCGCCTCGTGAATCGAGAAGAGATCGATGGCGTTGGGCCAGGGCAGGTTGAACCCGCGCCCGTCGTAGTGCCCGTAGATCACCAAACCGTTCAGCCACATCGCGATCACCACAAGGGCGGTGCCGCCATGCAGCAGGCGCAGTAAGGAGGGTTGATAGGGCGGCTTTGGAGCCATGGGGACAAGGATCGGGAGACTGCCGCCGGGTGTAGCAGCCCGGCACCAACGGGCTGTTTGTGGCGGTGTACTGAGTTGATTTTAAGTGGTCACTCTGGTCAGCACGTTCACGTCCCGCTTATCCAGCGAAGCGTGCATGTCCTCTCCATCGCCACGCTCCGCAGCGAAATCCCCCTCCAGCGGCTCGGCGCTGATCCGCTCCACTTCGCGCAGGTAGCGGGCCAGGCCGTCGCTGTTGCCGTGGGTCACATACACCTGGCTGGCGCCGCTGTCTTTCACGCTCTGGATCAGGCCAGGCCAGTCGGCGTGGTCGGAGAGCACGAAACCGCGCTCATAGCCGCGGCGGCGGCGGGCGCCGCGCACGGCCATCCAGCCGCTCACGAAGGCCGTCTGCGGCAGCTTGAAGCGTTTCATCCACACCGAGCGGTGGGCCGAAGGCGGCGCGATCACCAGCCGCCCCGCCAGGGATTCGCCGCGGGGGATGGCGCTGGCGGGCAGGGTGGGGGGCAGCTGTACCCCGGCCTGCCGGTAGGCCGGCATCAGGGCCTCCACGGCGCCGTGCAGCAGGATCTCGTGGCCTGCGCCGCCGGGTTGGCCGCCTGTGCCCACGCCGATCGCCGCCAGTTCGGCCAGCAGGCGCTGGGCTTTGCCGAAGGCATAGGCGAACAGGATGGAGGGCCGCTCCGGCGCCGCCTGCCACCACTGCAGAATCTCGCGGGCCACCATGTCGCCGCTCTGCCAGCGGTAGATCGGCAGCCCGAAGGTGGCCTCCGTGATGAACACATCGGCCTGCACGGGCTCGAAGGGCGCGCAGCTGGGGTCGGCGCAGCGCTTGTAGTCGCCGCTCACCAGCCAGCTCTCGCCGCCGGCTTCCAGCCGGATCTGGGCGCTGCCCAGCACGTGGCCGGCGCTGTGGAACGACACGCGGGCGTCGCCAATGCGGTGCAGCTGGCCGTAGCCGGCGGGGATCAGCTTGATCTCAGCGCCGAGCCGCTGGCGCAGGATCCCTTCGCTGGCGCCCACCGCCCAGTATTCACCGCAGCCGGGGCGGGCATGGTCGGCGTGGGCGTGGGTGATCAGGGCGCGCGGAACGGGACGCCAGGGGTCGATCCAGGCCGCCGCCGCCCGGCAGTAGAGGCCCTGGGGGGTGAGCTCCAGCAGGCTGCCGGTGGGCAGGGGCATGGACGAGTAAGAGGTGGGGTTACGTCAGTTCATGACCAAGGATCAGAGGATGAGGTTGCTTAATTGGAGCAGGGAAGTGGATTGGAGGTATATTTCGAGATCAGGTATTTTATCACCGTTTAGATCAGCTTGCAGGCGAGTAGGGGTTGCTCTGAGTTCGCCGATGAGGCCAGAGAATGATTTGCCTGCAATGAAGAGGAAGGGCTGATTTCCCGGAGCGGTGCGATTGGCATCGATGCTGGAGAAATCAAATTGATCTTGAAGATCCCAGGATACTTTATCAGGGCGATCGGGAGTGGAGTCGAGAACGCTTTGATAGATCAAGCGATCGTTGCCGGAGCCGCCATCGAGAGTGTCAGCGCCTCTGCCGCCGATGATGATGTCATGTCCATTGCCACCATGGATGACATCGTTGCCGATGCCGCCGATGAGTCTGTCGTTGCCGGCGTCGCCCGCGAGGAAGTCAGCCCCGATGTTGTCGCGGATGGTGTCAGAACCGGCAAAGCCGCGGAGAGTGTTTGAGAGGGCGTTGCCTTTGAGGAGGTCTGTGCTGGAGCTGCCAGCGAAGGATCGAGCAGCTGTGGTGAGGTAGCCGGAGATGGAGAATGATCCAGGGAGGTCTGGAGTGTTGTTCCAGCGATCGTTGTTGGTGTTATAGGTGAGGAGCAATGCGTCTGCGGTGTTGCCATCAGCGGAGTTGCTGGTGGCGGAGTTGCTGGTGGCGGAGTTGCTGGTGGCGTAGAGGGGGTTGCCGTTGTTGTCGAGATACTCCTCAAACCGGTTGGCTTTGGTGTTGTAGGCGAGGAAGGCGGCCTCAGAGGTGAGGGGGATGGCTGATGGCAGGTGGAGGGTGAGTGTGCCTGCCGTCGCGGTGCTGTCGGCGTGTTGCACGGCAACGGAGGTGATGCCTTTGAGGAGAGAGGGAGTGGCCGGCGCGGGTGTGGTGCTGGTGGAGGATGCGCTCAGGAGTTGGGATTGAAGGATGCGATCGCCGTCTGTTGCAGCGAAGGCTGCGAAGTCGGCGGCAGGAGCGCTGGGCTTGCGAGTGGTCGAGAAAGCACCGACGTGGGCCTGGGTGGCATCGGTCACACCATCGTTGTTGGCGTCGACCGGTTGAGCATCGCCAGCGAGGATGGGTTCGTCGACACCATCGCCGTCATCGTCAGCGAAGAACACCTGCAGGTTGGTGCCGACCTGGCGATTGAGCAGCCCATCTGTGTCGTCGGCGAGGAGAGGGGA
>CAMDLO010000099.1 GCA_945901765.1 Cyanobium sp. NIES-981
GCATAAGACCCATCAACTCCGCTTGATCAGAGAATGGCGGCAGCAGCTTCTCTGGCCATGAAAGTGGGCATCAACGGCTTCGGCCGCATCGGTCGGCTGGTGTTTCGCGCCCTGTGGGGCAGGCCGGGCATCGAGCTGGTGCACATCAATGAGAAGGCCGGTGACGCGGCCACCGCCGCCCACCTGCTCGAATTCGATTCGGTGCACGGCCGTTGGCCCCATGCGGTGAGCGCCAGCGCAGGCGGCATCCAGGTCGACTCCCAGGCGATCGGCTACAGCCAGGCGGGCGATCCGGCCGCCGTGCCCTGGCGCGAGGCCGGTGTGGAGCTGGTGCTGGAGTGCAGCGGCAAGATCAAAACCCCGGAAACCCTCGAGCCCTACATCGCCGAGCTGGAGGTGCAGCGGGTGATCGTGGCCTGTCCGGTGAAGGGTGCCGTGGCCGGCGAGGAGGTGCTCAACGTTGTGTACGGCATCAACCACGGCCTTTACGACCCGGCCTGCCACCGGGTGATCACCGCCGCCTCCTGCACCACCAACTGCCTGGCGCCGGTGGTGAAGGTGGTGCACGAGAGCTTTGGCATCCGCCACGGTTCGATCACCACCCTCCACGACGTGACCAATACCCAGGTGGTGATCGACAGCTTCAAGAGCGACCTGCGCCGCTCCCGCTCCTGCCTGCAGAGCCTGATCCCCACCACCACCGGTTCGGCCAAGGCGATCGGCCTGATCTTCCCCGAGCTGCAGGGCAAGCTCAACGGCCACGCCGTGCGCGTGCCCCTGCTCAACGCCTCGCTCACCGATGCGGTGTTCGAGCTGGAGCGCACCGTGAGCGTGGAGGAGGTGAACGATGCCTTCAGCGCGGCGGCGACAGGGCCTCTGCAGGGCATCCTGGGCGTGGAAACCCGGCCGCTGGTATCGGTCGATTATGTGAACGACAGCCGCAGTTCGATTGTGGACGCCCTCTCCACCATGGTGGTGAACGGCACCCAGCTCAAGGTGTTCGCCTGGTACGACAACGAGTGGGGATATAGCTGCCGCATGGCCGATCTGGCCTGCCACGTGGCCGCCCTGGAGGAGAAGTGATGGGCCCGCTGATCAGGCTGCAGCCTCTCTCTCCCCTGCAGCAGTACGCGATCATCACCGCCAACAACTGGGCGTTCACCCTCACCGATGGGGCGCTGCGCATGCTTGTGGTGTTCCACTTCTTCCAGCTGGGGTACACCACCCTGCAGATTGCCTTCCTGTTTCTCTTCTATGAGTTCTTCGGCATTCTCACCAACCTCTATGGCGGCTGGCTGGGGGCGCGCTTCGGCCTGAAGCTCACCCTCTGGATCGGCACCCTGTTGCAGATCGCTGCCCTGCTGCTGCTGGTGCCGGTGGCCGACACCTGGCCCAGGGCGTTGTCGGTGGCCTGGGTGATGGTGGCCCAGGCGATCAGCGGTATCGCCAAGGATCTGGAGAAGATGAGCGCCAAGAGCGCCATCCGGGTGGTTGTGCCGGAAACTCCGGACGACCAGGCCAAGGGGGAGCAGCAGCTGTTCCGCTGGGTGGCCATCCTCACCGGCGCCAAGAATGGCCTCAAGGGCCTCGGTTTCTTTGTGGGTGGCCTGCTGCTCTACGCCGTGGGGTTTAACAAGGCCGTGATCGTGATGGCGGTGTGGCTGGCCCTGGCCTTCCTGCTCACCCTGCTGCTGCCGCGCGACATCGGCCGGATGAAGAGCAAGCCTGCCTTCAAGGCCCTGTTCTCCAAGAGCGAGGGCATCAACGTGCTCTCGCTGGCCCGCTTTTTCCTGTTCGGCGCCCGCGATGTGTGGTTCGTGGTGGCCCTGCCGGTGTTCCTGCAGGCCAGCCTGGGCTGGCGGTTCTGGGAGGTGGGCGGCTTCATGGGTCTGTGGGTGATCGGCTACGGCATCGTGCAGGGAACGGCGCCCAGCCTGCGCAAAGCCTGGGGCCAGACCCGTCCGCCCGGCCCCAGCGCCGTGCAGTTCTGGGCCGCCCTGCTCACCGCCATTCCCGCCCTGATGGCCATCACCCTCTGGCGTGAAGTGGGCAACCCCGCCCTCACGGTGGTGGTGGGCCTGGCGGTGTTCGGGGTGGTCTTTGCCATGAATTCCTCGATCCACAGCTACATGATTCTGGCTTACACCGAGGCCGAGGATGTGAGCCTGAATGTAGGTTTCTATTACATGGCCAATGCCGCTGGTCGGCTGGCGGGCACCCTGCTCTCGGGCGCCCTGTTCCTGGTGGGCGGCATTCAGGCCTGCCTGTGGGCATCAGCCCTGATGGTGGGTCTGGCGGCCCTGGTAAGCCTGAAGCTGCCGCCGCCACCGCGTCTGGCTACCGCTGCAGTCACTCCTTGATGCTGCAGTCACTCCTTGATCCTGTCCACTTCCGCCAGCGCCCGCTTCAATACCTCACCGCGCAGAGGCACAAAGCCTAGGCTTGTCGCCGTGGCTTGGGGCCCTTCCTGGAGCGACCAGGTCAGAAATTGCCGCAGCGCCTGCGCCGTTTCGGCACCGTAGCCGGTCTGATAAGCCAGGATCCAGGTGAAGGCCACGATCGGGAAGCTCTCGGCTCCGGCAGGATTGCAATCCTCTCCGCCGAGCCGCTCATCAAGCTTCACCTCATTCAGTGCAGCAGTACCGCTTTTTTCGTTGGCCAACACAAAGGCGCCTGCCTTGTTCTGCAGAGGAATCGCTCTGATCCTGCCCTGCACGAACGCCTGATTGAGATAGCCGATCGAGCCTGGGGTGTTGGCGATCACCCCGGCAACGCCCTCGTTGCCTTTGGCGCCCACGCCCACCGGCCAGGTGACCGCCTTGCCCTTGCCCACCTTGGCCTTCCAGTCGCTCGAGAAGCAGGCCAGGGCGTTGGTGAAGGCATAGGTGGTGCCGCTGCCGTCGGAGCGATGCACCACGGTGATCGGACCATCGGCGCAACCCAGTTGCTTCCAGTTGCGGATCCTGCCCAGGAAGATGTCGGCCAGCTGGGCCTGGCTGAGCTTCAGCTCTGGGCAGCTGGGGTTGTTGGCGGCAGGTGTCACGGTGCCGCCCAGCATCGGAATCTGCACCGCTCCCCGCTTGCCGGCAGCCTCCTTGGTGAAGTCCGTTTCCTTCAGTTGTTCATCGGTGGCGCCGAAATCCACGGAACCTGCCAGGAATTGGCGCACCCCGGCGCCGGAGCCCACCGATTGATAGTTCACCTGATTGCCCGTTTCCTTGGCGTAATCCTGGGCCCAGCGTTGATAAGCGGCAGCCGGAAAGGAGGCTCCGGCACCATTGACGGTCGGCAGTCTTGAGCCAGGGGCTCCACTGCAGGCACCGGTCAGCAGGGCAACCGCCAGCACAGCGGTGCCGCTGCGCAGCCACCGGCTGGCGATGGTGGAGTGACGGGGCGCGGGCATGGCTCCAGCAGAGAGGCTCGACCTGCAGCCTATGGGGCGTGGCTTAAGGGTGGATGATGACGCTGTGATCTGGGTCGCAAAAAAGGGGGGTCCAAAGGAACCCCCCAAGCGTGTTCACAACCAGTGGGGCCGAAGCCCCAGAGGTTCACTTGCCGATTTTCTTCACAGCGGCCTGAGCCTGCTTGAGGATGCCACCTTTGAGGGGGACATAACCAAGGTCGTCGGCCAGGTTCTGGGCGGCGGGGCTGAGCAGGTGGTTCATGGCCGCCTGAATAGCGGGAACCTTGGCGCCGTTGCCCTTCTGATAGGCCAGGATCCAGGTCAGGGTGGAGATGGGGTAGCTGTCAGCACCGGCGGGATTGGGATCTTCACCGGCCAGGTTGGCGTCAAGCTTGATGTTGTTGAGCGCCGCGGCACCACCCTTGAGGTTGGGCATCACGAACTTGCCAGCCTTGTTCTGCAGCGCGGCAGCCTTGATCTTGCCCTTCACGAACGCCTGGTTGAGATAGCCGATCGAGCCAGGGGTGTTGCTGATCACGCCGGCCACGCCTTCGTTGCCCTTGCCGCCGACGCCGACAGGCCACTTGACGCTCTTGCCCTCACCCACCTTGCTCTTCCATTCGGGCGAGAAAGCCGAGAGGGAGTTGGTGAAGGCGAAGGTGGTGCCGCTGCCGTCGGAACGATGGGCCACGGTGATCGGGCCCTTGCCGCACTTCAGCTGGTCCCAGGTCTTGATGTTGCCCAGGAAGATGTCAACGGCCTGCTTCTGGGTGAGCTTCAGGCTGGCGCAGTCGGCCTTGTTGAAGGCGATGGCGATGGTGCCGCCCACAGCGGGAAACTGGATCACACCGCGGCTCACCTTGGCTGCCTCAGCTGCCTTGATCGGCTCGTCAGTGGCGCCGAAATCGACGGTGCCAGCCACGAACTGACGCACACCGGCGCCGGAGCCGACAGACTGGTAGTTCACCTTCACGCCCTTGGCTTCCGCGAAGGCGCGCTGGTAGAAGGGAGCCGGGAAGGTGGCTCCAGCACCGTTGACGATGGACTGAGCCAGTACAGGGGCGATCAGGCCAGCGCCGGCGAGGCTGATGCCAGTGAAGATCAGGGCCTTCTTGGGGAAGGTCATGGATGAACCATTGGGGATCTCCACATAGTTAGCAACCCACGTAAGTTGATGTCGTTATCGTCTGGTTAAGGAATGTTCAAGGTTTGATTGCGGGCGTGGTGGCTGTAAGGCTGCACGCCAGATTGATGCGGTATCAACAACAAAAAACCCCCTGCTGAGAGGGGGTCCGTACGTGTGAGTGTGAGAGTGCGTGTGAGGAGGGGTCTGATCGACGATCAGACCCGGTGATCAGGCCGGCTGATCAGAACTTGAAGGTGGTCTGGATGACACCGCCCCAGGTTTCGCGGCCGCTGTTGTTGCGGTAGTCGCTGGCCCAGAAGATGGCAGGGGTGATCGAGATGTTGTCGGTCACCTGGAAGGAGTAGAAGAACTCGTAGAGCCAGCTCTCGGTACCGCCCTCACTGGTGTAGGGAGGCTGACCGAAAGCGAAGCCAGCGGCGTTGCCCTCGAAGAAGACATCGCTCCACTGCAGACCCACCATCCAGGACTGGGAATCGCGCACTCCGCCCTTGCGGTTGCTGGTGCCGTTGTAGCCGTAACCAGCGCTGATCGAAGGTGCCCAGCCAGCCTCGAGAGGCTGCCAGTAACCGGCGATCGAGATGCTGTTGTTGTCCTGGCCGTCAGTGAGGGTGCGGGGGCTGAAGTTCGGCACGCGAACGGAGGAACCCTCAGAGCCGTAGCGATAGCCCACGGCCACGCCCCAGGTCTTGCCCTTGGCGCCGAGCTGGGCCAGCACGTTGATGCCGCTGTCGTCGTAGAAGGCGCCGACGGTCGAGTCGTCGTAGCCATTCGCCGCCACGTAGTTGACGTCGAAGCTCACATAGGGATTGCCCTTCTCAACCTTCTGCTTCCACTGGAAGCCGAAGCCGGCGCCGGTGGCCTTGTTGTAGGTGCCGGAAGCACCAGCCAGCTGGAAGAAGTCGAGGATGTTCGACTTGTAGGCGCTCGGCAGGAAGGTGAGCATCTCGGTGTTCCGCACCAGGGCACCAGCGGTCAGCTTCATGCCGCTGCCCACCGGGAAGGTGTAGTACAGACGGTCGACGTGCACCACGTCACCGAGGTCTTCAGCTTTGTCAAGCTTGAAGATCTGGCTGCTGCTGCCGAAGGGCAGGGAGCTGAAGTTGCCGGTGCGCAGGCGGGTGCGCAGCAGGTCCTTGCCGGTGAAGCTGGTGTCGAAGTTGAGACGCAGGTCGTAGTTGAAGGTGGTCTTGTCGGGATTCGGACCAGGAATCTTGTCGAAGTTCGGGGTGCCACCGATGATGAAGCTGGCTTCACCCTTGAGCTTGGTGGTGGTGGAGAACTGGTTGGCCTCCAGCTCACCCACCTTGGCCTCGAGGCCATCGACACGGCCCTTGAGTACGGCGAGTTCCTTCTCGAACTCGGCCATCAGGCGCTTGAGCTCGTCGGTCACTTCGGTGACGCGGTCAAGGCAGGCGTTCAGCAGGGCAGCCGCTTCGTAGCGGGTCATCGCCTTCTGGCCGCGGTAGGTGCCGTCGGGGTAGCCGGCCACGCAGCCGTAGCGCTCGATCAGGTTGGAGAGGGCCTGGTAGGCCCAGTCGGTCGGACGCACGTCCGAGAACTGGGAAATGCTGGTGACCTGCTCCTCGGTGGCGTACTGGTTGACGCCGGAAATGTTGAGCTCAGCGGCCGAAGCTGCTGCGGGAACGATCATGCCGGTGCTGGCGACAGCCAGCATCAGCTGTTGGAAGGGTTTCATCGGATCCTCACACCGATAGGGAAAGCGCAAATGCGCTGCGCCGAAGGTACGGGATGGATGCGGTCTGGGCGAGTGCCCCTGTGACAGATGCGGTGTAGCCCCGGATACA
>CAMDLO010000100.1 GCA_945901765.1 Cyanobium sp. NIES-981
GCCCCATCTGGAGGAGGCGCGCACCAGCGCCTACTTGGCCTGCCGCCTGATCCGCGAGCACGGCCTGCAGGTCAGCGGGCACCCTCCCTCTGCAGCGTCAGCGCAAGGAGTGCCGACGAAAGGGGTGCCCCACAGGCAGCCCACGGCCGACCCCCATGGCTTTCGCCGCATCCGCGTTCGCCATCCCGGCCATTGCCGCTGTTGCGGCAAACCGATCGTCCTCGGGGAGTGGGCGCTCTGGTGCCGTGGCAATGGCTTGCGTCACCCGCTCTGCACCCCCTGAGCCGTTGCTGCGCCACCGAGATCCAGCAGGCTTTACGAAAGCTGCTGGCGGGAGAGGCCTTCCTGGCGGACAAGCCCTGGAGTGAGATCTGGTGGGGACGAATGCGGCTCGATCTGGCCAGCGGCTGGCAGCTGGAGATCGCGATCGAGCGCGACCAGCTCGGCGTCCTGCATTGGGCGCAGGCGCCTGACGGCCGTGATTGGGTCTACGGCTGCCAACGTGACGACTGGACCCTGGGGCCCGATAGCCGCATCGTCGAGCCCGTGGCGTTGCTGGAGCCGGAGCAGCGCCAGCAGCTGGAGCGGCTGCTGCGCGAGGCCATCTGCTGGCCAGCACCGGTGGTCAGCTGCGGTTGGGTGGTGTCGATGGGCAAGGTGAAACCGTCGCGACACGCCTGGCGGAGAGGGCGGCGCTCCGTCCACCACCCCGTCACCAGCGCTGGTCGAGGCAAGTCAGGCCGACCGTCCAGGACAAGATCGTCAGCGCCCACACCGCCTTGAAACAGTCAGGTCACCTGTTCATGGTCATGATTGGGATGTCTTAGCCTTTCGCTAATGGCCAGATCGCAGCCCTGATGAGCTCTGAGTACCGGTACATCGAGGCCAAGCAGCTCGAGGCCGGTCAGGAATTCGGGCGCATGCTCAGGCGCTGGCGGGAGCTCAACAACTGGACGCAGTACACGGCCTACAAGTGGGCCAAGGAGGCCGGCTTTGAGGTGATGGCGCCCAGCACGCTGAGCGTGTTCGAAAACGGCAAGGCGCCCAAGCCCAGGCCGGAGAGCTTCTTTGCCCTTGCCGAGGTCAACCGCCGGCTGGCCGCCAAAGACTTCAGCGGCGTGCGCACCAGGGCCCTGAAGGATCTGATCAGCCAGGCCAAACCCCTGGTGGATGACGAGGAGCGGGTGTGGGGGCCGGCGGAGTTCTGGAGCTGTCACCTGGGCCTGTTGCCGGTGCCGAGCGCCTACCAGGCGCCTGCCGTGCCGGCCCAGCCCAAGGTCGATGCCGCAGAAGCGGCAAAGCTCAGCGAGCAGTGGCGCGGCCAGCTGGTGCAGACCGCCAAGCAGCACGGCATCGGCGTGATGGAGGCCCTGAGTTCCGCTGCCAAGGTGGCCCCAGCCAAGCAGCGGCAGGCCTTTCAGGCGATGCTGGCCGGCTTTGAGCCGTATTCCGCCGAGCAGCTGCAGGGCATGTGGGACGGAGAGGCGTGGCTGCCGCAGCGCTGGCTGGAGGAGTGGTCCATCAAGACAGGTGCCAGCTGAGGCAGGCACGAAAGGCTCCGGAGCAGGTTCGGAGTACGCCATGCCTTGCGTTGCGCAAGCTACAGATTCGGATTAGCGAGCCGCTAATATTCGAGGCAAGCGGGCGCAGGTCCCGCAGTGCCTTCGATGACCACCACCCCTTGCGGGCGGATGGAGCCGACGCCAGGTCCCACCGCCGCCTTTGATCTCAACCAGGCCCTGTTGCAGAGCCGCGAGCAGGCCCGCGCCCAGTGGGCCGAGGGCCTGGCCCAGTTCCAGTCCCAGATGGCTGCTATCGCCGACACCTCCATGCAGGAGGTCGTGCAGGCGGCGGCGCCGGCCTTTGCCCTGGGCTTCTCGTTCAGCGCCCAGAAGCTGATCAACGAGGAGCACGAGGTGCTGCGGGTGACCCTGCGGCACCGCGGCGGCGCCGAGGAGTTCAGCGAAGCCCAGGCGCCCCAGGAGGGCAGTGCGGCCTGGCATGCGCTCACCGCTTCCCTGTTGGCGGGCCTGCTGGGCATTCCTGTGGGCAACTCTCCTCGGACTATCGAGCCGGATCAGGCGCGACCGCAGCCTTCGGTTTCCGCTTCCGGTACTGAGGCCGCGGCAACTTCTGCAGCCCCCGCCCCCGCTGCGGACGACCCTGAGGCCGCAGACGACGAGTGGGACACCGGCGCTCCGGATGATCCCGAGGCGGGCGACTCCGGCCTGGAGCCCTTGGCGGACGAGGAGATCGCCACCCTGCGCAAGTTCCTCGGGGCGATGCCTCAGGAGGCGCGCAAGCGGTTCACGATCGAGTTCCGCCACCACTTCCAGGTGCCGCGGGAGGTGCGGACGATCAAGGACCGCATCACCCAGCGACGCCACAAGGACTTCATCGACGTGTTCGAGCGCGAGCTGGCAGGAGGAACGCCATGAGCGTCTGCCGTCGCGCCTACGCCAGGCCCCAGCCGCGGTCGCAGCACGGCCGTCACTACCTGTGCGTTTGCGTGCACAGCGATGTCTACCGGCAGGTGAAGCAGCTGTCGGCCGAGAACCAGCTGTCTCTCTCCGGTGCCGCCCATCACCTGTTGCGACTGGGTGCCGGCCTGGAGCCCCTGCTTCCCCTGCCCTCTTCCCCGTCCACTGTTTCGAGCAAGTCCCATGGCGATTGAACTCAACGACGGCAGCCGCATCGCGGCGCCGGTGATCCGTCAGCAGCGCCTCGGTGAGGTGGCTTACCTGGCGATCGTGCGCCCGGAGCAGCGCGACCGCTTGCGCAAGAACCTCAGCAGCGGCGCGATGGAGCCGATCCCCAACGGCACCGACCGCCAGGGCCGGCCCAAGGTCAAGCAGGAGATGGTCGTCCATGCGATTGCCATGCCGGGCACGACGATGGAGGCCCGGATCGGCGATGAGGGCGGGGTGCCGGCACCGGGAGATCGGGTGCGGCTGATCCTCAAGGCCAAGGGCTTTGGCGAGTGGATCGAGGCGCGCCGTCAGCACCGCCGCGGTCGGCTGAACGTGGGGGATGTGCTGGTGCTGGAGACCCGCTGGGCCCAGCAGTACGACCAGGACGGCAACCCCAAGGGCCCCAAGATCGAAGACCAGGCGGCGGCCGATGCGGTGCCGCGCAACGTCACGATCGGCTTCTACGGCCCGCTGAGCATCCGCGAGGGCACCGACCCCGCCTGGATCGAGGCGGCGGAGCAGGCGTACCGCTCCGATGAAGCCGCTGCCCGCCAGCAGCGGGCGATCCCGTTGGCGGACGGGGAGGACTACGGCGATGAGTTCGCCGATGAGGAGGTGCCGTTCTGATGGCCCACCCCCAACACCCCGGCCGTGCGCCACGGCCTATCCCCCAGCCGCAGTTGCCGGCCTTCTGCCGCACGCGCCGGCCCATCACCACCACCGTGCGACTGGGCGACCTACGGCAGCTGCAATGGCTGCTGTGGCTGGTGCTGGCCCTGCAGCTGAGCACGGTTCTGCTGGTGGTCGCCGGTCCAGTGCCCCCTGCTGCAGCGCCGCTGCTGGCGCCGGTGGAGATCAGGCCATGAGCGAGGCGGCCAATCGCCGGCTGCTGCGGTTGCCGGAGGTGAAAGAGAAGGTGGGGCTGTCCCGCACAGCGATCTACCGACTGATCGCGGAGGGCCAGTTCCCCCGGCAGGTCTGCATCGGGCCGCGCACGGTGGCCTGGTGTCAGGAGGACCTGGAGGCGTGGATCGAGCAGCGAATCCAGGGTGCGGTGAGTGAGCCTGCGGCGAGCCGCTGATCGCCCACCAGCGACAGCAACAGCCGGCCTGGTGACAGGCCGGCTTTGTTGTGGGGGCGTTCCGCGGGAGGTAGTGCGTTCAGGCGACCCGATCGAGCAGGTCGGCCCAGCGCTGCATCATCTCAACGCGCTGGGGCCAGTACTCGGCGCGGTTGTACGCGGCGGTGACCTTGTTCTTCTCAATGTGGGCGAGCTGGCGATCAACGATGCGTAGGTCGATGCCCAGCTGCTCCTGGATGTTGGTCATGGCCAGGGCTCGGAAGCCGTGGCCGCACATGCGTCCATCGAAGCCCATGCGCTTGAGGGCCATGTTCACGGTGTTATTGCTGATGAAGCCGGTGGCGGTGCGCTGGCTCTGGAACACGTAGCCGCTGGGGCCGCTGATGGCGTGCTGGGAATGGAACAGCGCCGCGGCCTGGCGGGAGAGGGGCACGAGGTGCTCACGGCGGTTGCCACGTCGGCCCTTCATGCGCTCGGCCGGGATGGTCCAGAGGGCCTCCTCGAAGTCGAGCTCCTCCCAGCGGGCGGCGATCAGCTCGCTGGTGCGCACGAAGGTCAGGGCCAGCAAGCCCATGGCGTTGAGGGTGCTGGCATCGGCGCCGATGCTGTTGGCGCGCATGCCCGCCAGCAGCTCGGGCAGCTCACTCCAGGCGATGCAGGGGTAGTGGCTGGTGGTCTGCTTGACGGGGGCGTGGCGCTTGAGGGAGTGGGCCGGATTGATCGTGCAGTGGCCGATGGCGACGGCGTAATCGAGCACCTGGCTGATCACGCCCAGGGAGCGCTTGGCGGTTTCGTTGGAACCGCGTTGCTCGATGGAGCGCAGCACGGCCAGGCAGTCCTGAGCGGTGATGGCATCAATGGCCATGCCGCCGATGGCGGGAAAGATGTCCTTGTTCAGCTTCTTGAGAACGTCATCGCTGTGCCGCTCCGTCCAGGTGCCGGCCGTTTTGGTGGCGTGCCAGTCGAGTGCAACGGCCTCAAAGGTGAGCTGGGTATGTTTGCCCCAGCGCTGATCTTTGGTGCGTTTCTTGGCATCACAGGGATTGATTCCGTCTTCATAGAGAAGACGTTTCTGCTCATCGCGAATGTCGCGTGCAGCCTTGAGCGAAATCCTGGGGTATGGCCCGATGCGCAAATCCTGCCGACGGCCGTCCTTGGTGGGCGGGAAGCGGTGCCGCCAGAGCCAGTACTTGCCGCCGGCAGGGTCGACCTCAAGAAGCAGGCCGCCGCCGTCCGAGACCCGGTACCGCCGAGATCCCTGTGGCAGAGCGCGAACTTCCTTGTCGGTTAGAGCCAAGACCCCATTTACACCACCACCCCAGTTTTACACCACCACTTACACCACCACAATTTTTTGCTTGCCTGGGTTTTGCCGGGATGCCATGGGACGCCCAAACAGCAGAAAACCCACTGCAGGGCAGCGGGTCTCTGGAATCAGTGGGACATCACGGGAACTCCTGGAAATCCCCGTTTTGAGCTCGGAAACGGAGAGGGTGGGATTCGAACCCACGGACCCTTGCGGGTCGCCGGTTTTCAAGACCGGAGCCATCAACCACTCGACCACCTCTCCCTGACGGCACCGAAGTTGCCGCAACGGCGACGAGTTCAGGTTGAAACCCCTCGCAGCCTGTTGCCATTCTCTCATGCCCTGCAACTAGACTTGAGGTCTGCAGCACCTCGTTCATGGGAACCCGCCGGCGCCGGGCCCTCACGATTCGCCAGATCTTCACGCTTCTGGCGATCCTCAATGGCATCGTGCTGTTCTCGTTGCTTCTGTCGGCATGGCAGCTGCTCCGCGATCAGGCCTCCGGAACCCAGCACGCCTACACCACGATTTTCCTGTCGGTGTTGCTGGTGTTTGGTGTTGCCATCTCCTATCGGATCGTCGCTGTGCGCGTGGTGGCGCCGCTGGCCAGGCTGGCACGACAGTCCGAGCTGATCGCTGCAGACGATCAGCGCAGCAACGCGCTGCTCATGGTGCATGGCAGCGATGAGATCGCCCGTCTCACGGAGGCTTTCAATGCCGTGCTGGTCAGCCAGCGCCGTGCCATCGGCCAGGTGGAGGATTCGATCCGCTACGCAGCCCTGCTGCAGAAATCGATTCTTCCCGATCGCCAGCTGCAGGAGCGCTTTGGCGCGGAGCACTTCGTGCTTTGGCAGCCGCGGGACACCGTGGGTGGGGATTACTACGTGTTTCACGACGATGGCCCTCGTTGCCTGGCCGGTGTGGCCGACTGCGCTGGCCATGGTGTGCCGGGCGCGATGATGACGATGCTGGCCCGTGCTGGGATTGATCGCTCAATCCAGCAGGTGGGGATCAGTTCCCCTGCGGCTGTGCTTCAGGCCACCCATGCGGGCATGAACATGGTGCTCAGTGAGGCTCAGATCTCCCGTGCCATCGCCACATCCATGGATGTGGGTTTGGTGTTTCTCGATTTCAACGAAGGCAT
>CAMDLO010000101.1 GCA_945901765.1 Cyanobium sp. NIES-981
TCAGGGGCGGATCCTCGGGGCCAGCGGCACTGTATGCAGCAGCCAGGGCACGGCCACCGCTCACCCGCTCCAGCCAGGCCAGGTAGCGCTCAGCCAGGGGGTGGGCGAGCGGGTGGTGCAGCAGCAGCGGCCGCCCCTGGCCCGGCCCAATGGCCTGCCGCAGCTGCTCAAGCTCCTGGCACAGGGCCCGCTGCCAGCAGGGCCAGGCCCCGAGAAAGGGCAGGCGCCGCACGCGGGTGTGGCGGCGCCAGTGGGCGGCGATGGCGGGCACGTCATGGCGCACATGGCCGCCGGGCAATAGCAACAGCGGCACCAGGGTGAGGGGCAGACCCGGCACCAGCAGGTCGTCGGCAGCAGGGGGGCCGCTGGCGGTGAGGGCCTGCAGGCGCACCGGCGCCCCGCGCCGCTGCTCCAACTCGGCCGCCAGGCTCACCAGCTCGGCCGGCAGGGCGCCGCCGCTGCGGCCATGCACCACCAGCAGCAGGGGCTGCACAGCGGGATCAAGCAAGCAGAGGCGGTGGGACTGGGCGTTGTCGGCCTGGGGAATCACGCCACGGGGACGGCAGGGGAAGGGAGGCGCGGCAGGGCGCTGGCGGTGGGAAACCTGCAGTAGCGACGTTAAGAGAGGGTCACGCCGAGCGTCGCTCAACAGACCGGGCCCTGAGAGGAAGGTCCAGACACCCTCGCCAGGGGCCCAGGTGCTGATCGGACAGAACCCGCCTGCAGGCCTTGATGCAGACACCGCACGCTGGTCGTGACGAAGACCGAGCTGGGGAAGAAGACCGAAAATTCCGAACACCCTGATCGCGTTTTAGCCACCACACCGGCCAGGTAGCAGGGCCTTGCAGCCCTGGCTGGTGGAGGAACCATGGGGTGTTGTTTGACCTGGGTGCGGCGGTTCAGCTCCGTCTGTGCCCTCCCCGCCATGGCTCCCCTGGTTGTGTTCCGCGATGGCCGCAAGCGTGAAGTCGCGCTGCTGCCTGAAGGGATCGCGTGCGACACCTACATCGACCGCCACCAGAGGGCGGTGCACGTGCTGCTGGATGCCGCCAGTGAGCGCCTGCTGGTGACCAGCCAGCCCGGCCGGCGCCGCGCACCCCGGCGCCGGCCGGGCACCGCAGCCAACGGTCGGGCGGCCGCCTGAGGGTTCAGATCAGCGGGATACTTACACACCGCCCCTGCCCATTGGGTAATGTCATTCAGCGCAGACGGCCTAGCTTGAGCGTCTGAATGACTGCTCTCCATCCCCTGCGCAGCATGTCCTACACCGGTGGTGATCTGATTCGCGATTTCCTCAACCTGGAGGAGATCCCTTACGTCTTTGGCAATCCCGGCACCACGGAAACCACGTTTCTCGAGGCGGTTGGTCGCTCCCGGGCTGAGTACCGATTGGCACTCCATGAATCCACGGCCGTTGGTATGGCCGCTGGCTATGCCATGGCCACGCGTCAGCCAGCGCTGGTGAGCCTCCATACCTACCCAGGTCTGGCCAATGGACTGTTCAACATGCGCAATGCTCTGCTCTCAGGCGTTCCGCTGCTTGTGATCAATGGCCAGCAGGATTCCCGTTTTCTGATTCACAACCCTGTGCTTGGGGCACCGAATGCCCAGCTGGCTGAAACGGCCACCAAGCACAGCTACGAAGTCACGCAGGCTGCCGATCTCCCGATCGCCCTGCAGCGCTGCTGGCTGCAGGCTCGGCTGCAGCCGACTGGGCCGGTGTTTCTGTCGATTCCGATGAATTTCATGCAGGAACCGATGGCGGAGGTGGGCCTGCGCCGCACCACCGTGCTCGATGACGTGGTTCCAGCCGGCCTGGATCAGCTGGCTACCGCCCTCCGGGATCCAGCGGGAGGGCGACTGGCCATCGTGGCCGACTATGCGGTGGGAGCAGCAGATGCCGTGGATCAGCTCAGCCGCCTCGCAGCACACCTGCAAGCCGATCTCTATTCCGCACCGTTTCATGTGCAGGGCGTGGTGGATCCGCTGCACCCCAACTATTGCGGCCAGCTACCGGCAACAACCCGTGAGATCCGCGGTGTATTGAGCCGCTACGGCCGCCTGCTGCTGCTCGGTGAAAAGGTGGATACGTTCACCTTCAACGGCGAACAGGCCATCCCGGCCGATCTGAAGATCTTCCAGCTGGCGCCATCCACCCGTCAGCTGGGTTTTGATTACCCCTGTGATCTGGCGGTGCTTGGCGATGTGGCTGCCTGCCTGAAGGCCCTGGTGCAGCGCATGGATGCACCAGAGCTGGCACCCTTCGAACGTGACAAGACGCAGGTGTTGGCACAACTCAGGGCTGACCATCCGACGCAAGGGCCCCACGCCAGCGACGCCCTGATCCTGAACGTACTGGAACAGCTGCCGCGCCACATCCACCTGATCACCGAGGGGTCATCTGAGGATGCACTGGTGCAGCGCATGGCGATTGCGCTGGGCTTCGCCAACGTGCATTTCGCGCCCCGTGGTGGTGGGCTGGGTTGGGCGATGCCCCTGGGTGTGGGGCTAGCCCTTGGCACCGGCACCCCTTCCATTTGCTTTGTGGGAGATGGCGGTGCCCAGTTCTCCATTCACGCGATCTGGAGTGCAGCCCGCTACCGCCTATCCACGGTGTTCATCTGCTTTGTGAACCGTGAATACCGGATCCTCAAAGACCTCTGGTGCGGCGCCCTGAACACGACTCTTGAACAGGCCAGCTTTGTCGGGCTCGACTTTGACGACCCTGCCCTGGATCTGGAGTCCATCGCCCGCGGCTTCGGCGCACGGACGGCCTGGCTGAGAACTGCCGCTGACGTCAAGAGCGAGATCGTCGCCGCCCTGCATCACCCTGGGCCATCCTTCCTCCTGATTGAGCGAGAGCCATGAAGCCCTGGCGGGATTCAGTTGAGTGTTCCCCGTGCCGAGACGGCCGACCTGGGCGGCTGAACCCACCGGGGGGAGGCAGAGTGGGGGCAGCGTGCTGACGTACCACCTTGGACCTGAGCAACCCCGGCACCCTGACCAATCTCGAAGCCGCCTTCGGCGGCGAGAGCATGGCCAACCGCAAGTATCTGTTCTTCGCGGAGGTGGCCAAACAACTGGGCAACGGGGATCTGGCCCGCTTGTTCCGCGATACGGCCAACCAGGAAACGGAGCACGCCTTCGCCCACTTCCGGCTGCTCCATCCGGAGCTGGTGGTGAGCGATCCTGCCGCCCTCAGCGAAGAGCAGAAAGGGGCGATCCTGGCCCGCTGCCTGGAGCTGGCGATCGAAGGTGAAACCTACGAGTACACCACCATGTACCCGGAGTTCGCCGCCCAGGCCCGCGCCGACCGCGACGGCACAGCCGCAGCCGAATTCCACGAGCAGGAGGCCGAATCCCGCGATCACGCCGCCATCTTCCGCCGCGCCGCCCGCAACTTCGGCTTCCTGGAGCCGATTGAACAGCACCACGCCGAGCGTTATGGCGTGGCCCTCAACGCCCTGCAGGGGAAGGGCACGGCGGGCGAGGCGGCCACGCCGGTGGCCGGCAAGTGGATCTGCAAGGTGTGCTCGATGATCTACGACCCAGCCGTAGGAGATCCCGACTCGGGCATCGCCGCCGGCACCCCCTTCGAGGCCATCCCCGACAGCTGGGTCTGCCCGATCTGCGGGACGCGCAAGGCCAACTTCATCCCTTATCGGGAGCCCGAACTGCTGGCAGCTTGAGGAAGCTGTGGTCCACCTCGACTGACCCTCCAGCACACTGACGACCGGTCAGGCCCGGCCCCCACGCCCATCACCTGCCTCCCATCCGAGTTTGCGCACGCCAACGCTGCATGATTCAGCCGGACACCAGCGCAGATGGAGGCGGCCGAACCCCTGCCGAGCCTGACTTCAGTCGCCTGCTGGAGCGCCTGCCCGGCTTCGCCTACCAGCGGCGCAACGACACCAACTGGTCTGCGGACTACTTGAGCGGGCAATTCCAGGAATTGACCGGCCTGCCCGCAGACGATCTTCTCAACAAAGGCCATGCTGCCTACAGCAACCTGATCCATCCCGACGACCGGGAGAAAACCATCCAAGCCATGCGTCGTGCCCTCGCACAGGGCGGCGACTACAGCCTGGAATACCGGGTCAATCTGCCGGATCGGGGTGAGCGCTGGTTTGCCGAGTATGGCTATGGAGTATTCGATGACCAGGGTCAGCTGCAAAGACTCGCTGGATTTGTCTCCGACATCACCCAACGCAAACAAAGCGATCGGGAACTGGAGCGATCGGAATACAGATTCCGTCAGCTGCTGGAAGCCAGCCGGGATGCCATCAGTGTGATCGACCTGGACGGGCGGCTGCTGGATGCCAACCGGGCCGCTCCCCAGATGTTCGGTTGCCCGGATCGCGACAGTTTCCTGAAACTCCATCCAGCTGAGTTTTCACCGGACGATCAACCCGATGGTCGGCCGTCCCGCGCGGCGGCGGCGGCGGCGATCACCGAGTCCTATCGGCAGGGAAGCCTGGAATTCCCCTGGCAGCACAAACGTCTCGACAGCGGCGAAACATTTGAGACGATCGTGGGGATGCACCGGATTGATCTCGATGGGAAACCAGCTCTGCTGGTGAGGGTGAGCGATGTGAGCGAACAGCTCCGCTATGAGCAGCGGTTGCGCCAGCTCGCCTTTGAAGACCCGCTCACAGGGCTGCCCAACCGCCAGGCCGCCCTGGAATGGCTGGACCAACAACTGCAACGAGGCAAAGGCGATTCGCTGCTGGTCCTCAGCATCGACATCGACAACTTTCAATGGCTGAACAACACGTTCGGGCGCGAGCAATGCGACAGGCTGCTCGTGACCCTGGCCAGCGCCCTGCGTGCGCAGGCCGGGTCGGCCGGCCTGGCGGCCCGGCTTCAGAGCGATGAGTTTCTATTGATCATCCAGCTCAGGCCCAGCGCGACAGGTGGCAACCCTGCCCAGGAGCAGGAGCACCAGATAGGGCAGGTGAAGGCCTCTCTCCAGGCCTCCCTGGCCACAACGCCCGGGCTGCCGACCGTGTTGAGCTTCTGCATCGGCAGCACGCTCCACAGCGGTGACCCCTTGGCTCGGCAGCACCTCAGCGATGCCGAAGACCTGCTGCAGCAGGCCAACACCGCCTTGAGCGAAGCCCGGCGCGCCGGTGGCAACAAGCAGGCGATCTACGAACCCGGCATGGACGTGGTGATCGAGAGGCGGCTTGCCCTGGAATCCAGACTGTCCCAGGCGATCGCCGGGCGCGAATTCACCATCCACTACCAACCGATCGTGGCCCGTGACGGCCGGGTGGTGGCCGCTGAGGGGCTGATGCGCTGGCCGCAGCCCGACGGGGCCTGGGTGTCGCCGGGCACCTTCATCCCCCTGGCAGAAAAAAGCGGCCGCATCCGGGCACTGGGGCAGTGGCTGATCGATTCAGCCTGCGCCCAGCTGGCGGAATGGCGCGGCAAGGGGCTGGCACTCAGCCACCTCTCGATCAACATCTCGCCCACCCAACTGGGCAACAACGCCGATTCCCTTCGACAACAACTGCTAAGGGCAATCGAGCGACACCGGCTGCCCGCAGCAATGCTGCAACTGGAAATCACGGAATCGGCCGTGCTGGAGAACATGACCCTGGCCAGGCAGGAACTGGAGAGCCTGGCGGCGGCGGGGTTCCGGCTGGCCCTCGACGACTTCGGCACCGGCTACTCCTCACTGCTGACCCTGCAGCGGCTGCCCTTTGATGCCCTCAAGATCGACAAGAGCTTCGTGCAGAAAGCGGAACAGGATGGGAAGAGTCGGGGCCTGGTGGAAGCCTGCGTCTCCATCGCCCAGAAACTGAATCTGGACTGCGTTGCCGAAGGGGTGGAAACAGAACTGCAATGTCTGCTGCTCAGGCAAATGGGCTGCGCTTTCTATCAGGGCTATCTGTTTGATCGGCCGTTGCCGGCCGCCGAACTGGAGAGTCATCTGAGGAGCCAACCTTGATCAGGCTGCTGCGCAAGGAGCTGGCGTTCCAGTGGCGGCACAACCGCAGCAGCATGATGCTGTGGCTGCTGGTGCTGCTCACGGTCAGCACCGGCCTGGCACTGCTCCTCTGGCGGGATCGCTGGCGGGGGCT
>CAMDLO010000102.1 GCA_945901765.1 Cyanobium sp. NIES-981
CTGGGCAATCAGCTGGTCGGCGGTCTTGAGCTTGCGGATGATCTGCTCGGCTGTGTGCCTGGTGCGTTTCATGGTGGAGTCCCCGGCCCAGTCTGGCCGGATGAGAACTCTCATTCACCCTGGTCCGGTTTCTGGGGTCCACGTCAGCACAGTTGCGATCCGCTGGCTGCCAGGCTGTTGCTTGGCATAGCGGCGGGGTTGGCGGTTTGAGGGGGGCTGTTCGGAGCTCTGGCATCGGGTTTCACCTAAACTCAGCACAATGAGTGTCGCCATGGCCTTTGCCATCCAGCTCAGCGACGAGCAGACCAGAGCCCTGGCTGAAACGGCTCGCCGCCTGAACGTGCCCCAGGAAGAGCTGGCAGCTGCAGCCATTCGGGATCTGCTCAATCGCCCTTCCGCCGATTTCGAAACCATCGCTGCGAGAGTTCTCTCAAAGAATGGGGAGCTCTACCGTCGTCTGGCGTGATCCGCTTTCTTCATCTTGGTGAGGTGCTGGAGCTTCATCGCCAGCTGATCATCACCAGCGGCGGATCACCAGGGCTGAGAGATCTTGGCCTGCTGGAAGCTGCACTGAGCCAGCCTCGCCAGACCTTTGCTGGCGAGGATCTTTATCCGACGCTCATCGATAAAGCCGCCTGTCTCGGTTTTTCGCTCGTCACCAATCATCCTTTCGTGGATGGCAACAAACGAATTGGTCACGCCGCCACGGAGGTGATGTTGATGCTCAACGGCCATGAACTCAGGGCCTCAGTGGATGCGGCAGAAGCCACAATCCTTGCTGTGGCGTCTGGTGGCCTTGATCGAAGGGCTTACACCAGCTGGGTGGAACGGCATTGCCATCTCCTGACGTGAGATTCATCCTGCTCCAGTGACACGACTCCCGTCGCGGTGGCGAAGCAGCGCAAGCATTGGGCTGTTCCTCGTGAGGAAGGTCTCCAGGGCTTCCCAGTCCCGTTCCTGACCCCCGGTTGCCGCCTGGTGCTTGATCGGGTGGCGTGCGATCACGTGCTCACGGGCCAGCGGCCTGGCCGCGTGGCTGGAAGCCCTGGCCCTGGACCCGGCCGACTCCTACGGCAGCCGCGGCGTCTCCTTCACAGCCCTGCTCCGGGAGTTGGGCTGGCTCGGCGATGCGCCCCACCCGGAGGAAGAGCGTCTCAGCCGCGCCATCGGCTCCGCGCTGTTGCACCTCGACGATGACGTGGCTGCAGGCGATGCTGGGGATGTTGTCAGTGCCCAGCGGCACTGGCGACGACTTCTCCCGATGCCACGGCCTTGGATCCCACAGCCGTTGAGTGCAAGGGCATCCGCTCCACCAGTGATTTCCCCAAGGATCTGTCGGGGTTGAGCCCCGAGCAGATTGCGCATCACTACAGCGCGATGCGCAACAGCCATGCCTCCTTGGTGCGCGCCCGGGGTCAGCTGCAACGCCGCTCGCGTGAACTCCGGGAAGCACGCGACCGCTTTCTGGATACCCTGCACGGCTATGAGCAGCGGTATGTCCACCATGCGGCGCAGGGGTCGCGGGGGCTGCGGTTTGTGCGCGAGCAGCGCCGGGTGGATGGGCGCTCGGGGGGTTTCACCGAGCCGTTCCGCTGCCTGGGGTTTGCCACCTACGAGAGCCACGAGGGGGAGCGGATCGGGTTTGTCACAGAGTGGCGATCCGCTGGCGGCTGCAGCGGGCGATCCCGGCGGCGTGGCTGCACGGCTGTTGTGTCGCACACCAGCTGTTGTGTCGCACACCGGCTGTTGTGTCGCACACCAGCTGTTGCTTGGCATAGCGGCGTGGTTGGCGGTGTGAGGGGGGCAGTTCAACTGTCTTCCGGAAGCGTCCTCAGCCATCCAGAAAGCCGCTGCCTCAGCTCGTTGGTGATGCCAACAGCACAGGCAGCGTCGTCAGCCTGGGCCTCCATCCCCGGGTAGCGAAACATCACACCTCCCTGCGTGATCCGAGTCAGATCAGAAGGATCAGCTTGCCAATCCGGCATCAAGATCCCGAGTTGCCTGGAGAGTTCCTGAAGATCATGGATTTTCTGTACAGACGCCCCATGGGCAATCAGGGCTGCCTTGAAGTATTTCTCCAGGCACTGCTGAGCATGAAAAACCACGGCATCTTCATGCCCTGGCTGGCGATGCAACAACTCCATGGCCCGCCAATCACCCTCGGCTTTGCTGATCCACTCATCAACAACAGGATTGCGCTCAGCCATACAGCACCACACCGTGGTCAAGTGCTTCACGGATGAAAGGGTCTCCCCAGCGGTAGCGCCTGGGTATGTCCTCAGGACGCCAAAGCAGCATGTCCAGAGGGAACTCGGGTTGGCAGACGTTACGGATTTCCAGAATCTTGTCCAGCGCTCTTCCCTCGAAGGGCATCACCACCAACACATCGGCATCTGATTCCACACCAGCTGTTCCTCGTGCCATCGAGCCGAACAGAATCACCTGCTCCGGGGCGAACGCCTCCACCAGGCGCTCGGTGAAGGCTTTCAGAGCCTCCTGCGTAACGAACGGGGCCATGGCCATGGCACCATCATCGCCGGCCCTGCCAAGGTCATCACCTTCGGCCAGGCCCACCGCCGCTTCCGTTTCGACCTGCGCTGCCGCGCCCTGCTCGGCTGCAGTCGCCGCCAGCTGCAGGAGCCGCTCACGCAGGGTTTCCCGTTCCTGCCGCCGGGCTGCCGGCTGGTGCTCGATCGGGTGGCCAGCGAGCGGGTGCTTTCAAGTTTGCGCCAGTGCCTGCCCAGCCGCCGCCCTGAGCGCTCCCGCCCCGCCGGAACTGCACACCCTGGGCGAACGCGAGCGGCGTGCCTGGTTGATGCTCACCGTCCAGCTGTACTGCCTCGCAGAAGCCTGGCGGCTATGGCAGGCCGGCGCCTGGCGCCAGGAGCTGCGCCAGCTGCTGGCGCTGCTGGGCTGCCCGTGCCGATCACCGCCTCCACCCCCTGCCCTGGCCGCTGCCGGTGCCGCTGCGCGTGCACGGCCACTACAGCCGCGCCGAAATCGAAGCCGCCTTTGGCGTGCTCTGGCACAAACCCAGCCGGTGCGACCTGCTGTTCGTCACCCTCAGGAAGAGCGAAGCCCTCTTCTCCCCCACCACCAGCACCCGCGTCCTGGCCCTCGGGCCGTCCCTGTTCCACGGGGAGAATCAGAGCACCATTACCGCCGCCTCCGCCACCGGGCAGCGGTATGTCCATCACCAGGCGCCCGGGGGGTGTCACCGAGCCGTTCGTGTGCCTGGGGTTCGCGCGGTATGAGAGCCACGAGGGCAAGCGGATCTGGTTTGTCACAGAGTGGCGATTCGCTGGCGGCTGGAGCGCCAGATCCCGGCGGCGTGGCTGCCAGGCTGTTGCTTGGCCGTGCAGTGGCGTTGGCGGTTTGAGGGGGAGGCAATGCCGGGCTGTTTCCGTCAGACTGGTGAAAAAGAAAAATCGGGTAGCCAGGCCATGGCCGATGTGAATTCCCTGGAGAAGGCTGTCGAAGCTCTCGACCCCTCAGCACTCGCGGAGTTCAGACGCTGGTTTGCGGAATTCGATGCAGCCGCCTGGGACCGCCAGCTTGAAGCTGACGCCACCGCGGGAAAGCTTGACGCCCTTCTGGCGGAAGCGGAAGACGACTACCAAAATCAGCCACACCGCCGCCTGTGAAACACACAGCATCGCTCAGATTCTGGCGCTGCTATCAGTCGTTACCCCGAGACATCCAGCAGATTGCTGATAAGAACTTTGCCCTGCTAAAGACAGATCCCACTCATCCATCACTGCAGTTCAAACTTCTATCGGGTCGCAAACTCCACAGCGTGAGAGTTGGTCTCCATTACCGGGCGCTGGGCCTGCCGTCTGAGGCCGGTGTCCATTGGTTCTGGATCGGCAGTCATGCCGACTACGACCGCTTAGTGGGCAGCTGATGCTGCCGAAGCACCGCAATTCTTTCTCCCTGAGGGTAAGCCTTAATTTCCGCATGGATCCCCTCCTGCGTCATCGCCTCCTCCGGGCGAGCGGAGAGTCGATCGCGCGCTTACTGGAGGCGCTTCAAGCGGTCGGACGCCAATTTGCTTCGCAGCAGATCCTCGATCGCCTCGGATGAGAGAATTCCGGCTGCTTTTGCTTCTTCGACAAGAGCGTCGGGAAGCGTGTTCTCGATGGTGTTCGCGATGGTGGTCGCGACTGTCACAACTGTGACGAGATAATTTTAGCGGTGATACCCAGGCACAAGCTCCAATGACGACTTCCACACGGCCCGCCTGAGAAGCCCTCTTCTCCCCCACCACCAGCACCCGCGTCCTGGCCCTCGGGCCGTCCCTGTTCCACGGGGAGAATCAGAGCACCACTACCGCCGCCTCGGGCAATCCGCAGACCTTCAAGGTCGGCCGCTGAAGCATCAGCCGGGCAACAGGGCGTAGCGCGTGCTCAGCTCCGTGCTGGTACCAGGAGCCAGTTCAATCTTGCGGTCGCCGCTCAGCAGCGCCTGGCGCGGGCCGCTCCAGGGTTCGATGCACACCATCGGCCGGGGCGGCTCGGTCCAGAGCACCACCAGATCGAAGGGATGGCTCAGCTGCAGTTCCAGCGTGGTGCCCGCCGCCTCATCCACCAGCCGCACCGGCCCGGTGGGCCGCACCAGCAGATCGATGCCCTGGCTGAGGCGTTCCATCTGTTCCGCCGTGGCCGCCGGCGCCATGGTGAGGTGGTTGAGGCACTCGGGCGGCAGCCCCTCGAAGCGCACACCGTTGAGGCTGGAGAGGTTGAAATACGGGTGCAGCCCGAAGCTGAAGGGCATCGGATCCTCGCTGCGGTTGCTCACCGTGGTGGTGATCTCCAGGGCACCGGTTGCCAGCCGCACCTCCATCCGCAGCAGGAACTGGAAGGGATAGGCCTGGAGCGTTGCCGCGGTGTCGCTCAGTTCCAGGGCCACGCCGCGGCCATCGGCCAGGGGCTCCATCCGCCAGGGCATGGTGCGGGCAAAGCCGTGCTGGCCGATGGTGAAGGTGCCCTGGGGCAGGGGCAGCTGGTTGTCCGGCAGCCCACCGGTGATCGGAAACAGCACTGGGAAGCCCCCTCGCACCGACTGGGCAGGGTCGAGGAAGCGCTCCAGATCGAGATACACCAGCTCCCGGCCGCCGCAGCGCCAGCCGCTGATCAGGCCGCCACGTTCGGGCACCAGCCGCAGCAGATCGCCGCTGGCCGGGTCGCTGAACTCCCAGTGGGGATAGGGGGAGGTCCGCTGGGTGAGGGACATGGCGGATCTGGGCGGCCGGGGTTGCCACCACTCTGGTGCATGTCAGCGGTCAGCGCAGCTCGAACAGCAGCAGATCGGCGCCGCCGGCGCCGGCCGTGAAGGCCGCCAGGCTGCCCGCCGCAAAGCCCAGCCCGTCGCCGCGGTGCAGGGCCTGGCCATCGGCCACGCCGGCGCCGGCGATCAGCTGGATCCAGCCGAGGCTGCCGCTGCCGATCGCCAGGCTGAGGCTCTCGCCGGCCGCCGGCTGGGCCCGCCACAGCCGCACCGGCCGGTGGATCGCCAGGGCACCGCCCGCCTGGTCGGGATCGAGCAGGGGCGTCCAGCCGGAGCCGATGGCGAAGGGCTTCTGCCCGTAGGCCGGGGCAATCCCGGCGCTGCTGGGTTCGATCCAGATCTGCAGCAGCCGGCAGGGCTGGCTGCCTTCATTGATCTCGCTGTGCACCACACCGGTGCCGGCGCTCATGTGCTGCACCTCGCCGGCCCGCAGCACCTCGGCGTGGCCCAGCGAATCGCGGTGGTTGAGCTGGCCCTCCACCATCACCGTGATGATCTCCATGTCGTGGTGGGGGTGCATGCCGAAGCCGCGGCCGGCGGCGATCGTGTCGTCGTTGATCACCCGCAGCGGCCCGAAACCCATCCAGGCCGGGTCGTAGTGATTGGAGAAGGAAAACGTGTGCCAGCTGTCCAGCCAGTCGAGCTGGCTGTGGAAGCGCTCGGCCGCCGGGCGGAACTGCAGACGGGCCGTTGCAGAGG
>CAMDLO010000103.1 GCA_945901765.1 Cyanobium sp. NIES-981
TACAAAGAGAGCGAGCCGGGTCTTTTCTTTGTGGATTACGACAACATCCGCCTTGGCCTGCTGTGAGGGCTGGCTGTGGCGGCGCTCAGGATTTCGGCGCCAGGAAGCGGATCGCTGTGCCGGGCCGGAGCTGGGCGTTGAGGTTGCCCTGCAGGCTGGGGTTGGTTTCGATGGCGATGGCGCGGATGCCGCTGCCGGGGCTGAAATCGAGCTGGCGCAGGTTGAGCCACACCATCTGGGGCGAGAGCGCCGAATCGAAGTAATACACCCCGTTCTTCTGATCGAGCAGGGTGCGCCACCAGGTGGGTGAGATGTTGGGGTGTTCGGGATCGGGGGTGCCCCAGGGCACCGACACATTGCGCATCACGCTCATCACGCCGGCCAGGGCCTGGCGCGGATCGCTGGTGGGCGGCAGCTGCGCGTTGTAGTAGGAGCCCCGCACGAAGCGGTCGGGTGACTGGATCGAGCCGGGCAGCTCCTTGCTGCGATCCTTCGTCAGCCAGAACGCATTCAGTTTCAGCTGTTCGCTGTACACCGGGCTGTTGGTCATCACCTGGTACTGGCGGCCGTGGTGAATCACCGGCTTGCCCTTGAGGTATTCGATCACCGCCGAATCGCCGCTGGCATCCGACACGGCCATGTGCACGGTGGCCTTGGCCTTGCCGCCCGGCCCGAACGGCACCGGCACGATCTGGATGCGGTCCTCCCGCACGGCCGCCACCAGTTCCTTCACCGTGCCGTACTGGCTGAGCAGATACAGCGTCCAGGCGGCGAAGGAGAGGCGCGGGCGGCGGGTGTCGGCGCTGGCGATGCCGAAGTCGTTCTCGGCCAGGTAGAGCAGGTTGGCGGCCAGGCCCTTCTCGTTCATGCCGTCGAACACCCCATCCACCACGCCACCGGGTTCGGTGCTGCCGCTCACCACCACGGCGCCGTGGCGGGTGGTGAAGCGCAGGCTGTTCACGCCGCCGGCGCCATCGATCACCTCGCCGCGGGGGATCACGTGGAAGTGGGAATTGAAGCCGTAGGGCCAGTCCATCGAACGGCCGGTGATCACCTGTTGATCGGGGCCGGTCCAGGTGACGCGGGAGCAGGCCAGGGCGGCAGCGGGCAGAGCTGCGGCGGCAGCCAAGCTGAGGGCGGCCGTGATGGCCAGGGCTTGCTGTTTGGCAGAGGGCGGCATCGTGGGATCAGCACGTTCCCGGATTGTGGCCAGCCAACGGCAGGACGGCAGCGCTGACACTGTGCAGATCGCGACTGCCTGTCCATCCGATGAATCTCGTGCTGCTGCGCCAGGGCGACTGGATCGACGCTGAGCGCGTGCTGCTGCGGGATCAGCGCGCCGGGCACATCCGCACGGTGCTCCAGGCCGAGGTGGGCGACAGCCTGCGGGTGGGCCTGCTGGGCGGCCTGGTCGGCCAGGGGGTGATCGAGGCTCTGGCGCCGGAGGGCGTGCGCCTGCGGGTGGCGCTCACCGATCCGCCGCCGCCCCGGCATCGCTTCGACATCGTGCTGGCGCTGCCGCGGCCGAAGATGCTGCGGCGGATCCTGCGCCAGTGCGCCGAGTTCGGCATCGCCAACCTGCACCTGCTCCACAGCGCCCGGGTGGAGAAGAGCTACTGGCAGAGCCCGCTGCTGCAGCCGGCTGCCCTTGAGGAGGCCCTGCTGGCGGGGCTGGAGCGCAGCCGCGACACGATCGCGCCGCAGGTGCATCTGCACCGCCGCTTCCGCCCCTTCGTGGAGGACCAGCTGCCCGGCATCTGCGCCGGCCGGCCCTGCTGGCTGGCCCACATGCAGGCCCCGCTGGCCCTGGCGGAGGCACCGCCCGTGCCGGCGGTGGTGATGATCGGCCCGGAGGGCGGTTTCGTGCCTTTCGAGATTGAGCTGGCCGAAGCGGTGATCGCCCGGCGGGTGAGCCTGGGGGCGCGCACCCTGAGCGTGGACACGGCCCTGGTCACGGCATTGGCCCAGGGGCCGCAGCAGGATGGCGGTGCGCGCTGACCCTGCCCCGATGCCCCACCCCCGGCTGCGCCCAGCGATCGCGGTGCTTGGCAGCTGCATCGGCATCAGCTTTGGCATCAGCTTTGGCATCAGCAGTGCGGTGCCGGCACCGGCGCGGGCTGACAGCACCACCGCCACCTGCAGGTTCAGCCGCCACGACCACACGATCCCGGTGGAAACGGGGCCGTGCACGTTCAGCCAGCGCCAGGGCAACGCCAGCGTGCGCTTCGGCGAGTGGCAGTTCGATTTCCCCATCGCCGAGGAGGGCCGCTCCTACACCCGCAGCGCCAGCCCCGCGGGCCTCCGCTTCAACCGGGAGGGGGACTACACCCTGCAGGTGTTCTGGCGGAGCGACCAGGCGGCGCTCGCCAAACCGCCCGGCTGGGAGAACCAGAACCTGTTCCTGGGACGCTGGCAGGGGGAGAGCACGGCGGGCCGGGCCGTGATCGAGGTGCTCACGCTGGAGCCGAACCGGATCCGCTGGGGCAACGCCTTCAACGGAGTGTGCGACAGCGACTACAGCGTGGAGATCCTGTCGCCGCGCCAGCCCTCGGAACCGCTGTCCGGCATGGTGCGCCTCACCCTGCAGCCCGGCCCCTGCGCCACGGGCGATGCGGTGGTGGAGCTGGCCCTGCCGGCGGATGGCTCCTCCGGCCTGGAGGTGGTGACCTACGGCGCCGACGGACGGCTGATCGGCCAGTACGGCGCCTTCACGCCACTGCGTTGAGCGGATTAGCTGGCCGTTGCCGGATCAGAAGATGCCGAGTGTTTTTTTCTTGCAGTAGCCCGCGCCGATGTTCATCCAGCCCGAATCACAGGGTTGGCCATTGCTGGGCTTCACCTCGTAATCAATCGGTGAATTGCAGTGCTGCTTGAGGTCGTTCACATAGCCGAGCGGGCACTCGTCGTAGCCGGGCAGTTTGGGGATGCGCTTCTGGGCCTGGGCGGAGCCGGGACACCACAGGGGGAGAGCCAGAAGTGCTGCCGCTGCGGTGAAACGGAGTGTCTGGATCACCAGCTGGATTGCGTTCGAACCCAAGCTTAGGTTCACTGCCGGCAGCCGCCCCTGCTGGCGCGAGGTTCGCCAGGATGGTTTCTCCAGCCCGGTGCCGCCCCCTGTGACCTCCACACTGCCCACCCCAGTGTCCAGCGCGGATCGGGTCACCACCTTCGCGGATTTCGCCGAGCGGGCTGATTATTCGTTGCTCGATCAGCTGCAGCCCGATCCCCAGGCCCGGGCCGATGGCCGCGACCACCGGCCCCGCCAGGTGCTGTCGGGCCACTACGTGCCGGTGGCGCCCACGCCGCTGCCGGATCCGGAGCTGGTGGCCCACAGCCAGGCCCTGTTCGCCGAACTGGGCCTCAGTGAGGCGCTGGTGAACGACGAGCGGTTCCGGCAGCTGTTCTCCGGCGACATCACGGCCGCCACAGGGCCGATGCGTCCCCACGGCTGGGCGACGGGCTACGCCCTCTCGATCTACGGCACGGAATACATCCAGCAGTGTCCGTTCGGCACGGGCAACGGCTACGGCGACGGCCGGGCGATCTCGGTCTTTGAGGGGGTGTTCGAGGGCCGGCGCTGGGAGTTTCAGCTCAAGGGCGGTGGCCCCACGCCCTACTGCCGCGGCGCCGATGGCCGCGCCGTGCTGCGCTCCAGCGTGCGGGAGTTCCTGGCCCAGGAGCTGATGCAGGCCCTGGGGGTGCCCACCTCCCGCTCCCTGTCGCTGTTCATGTCGCGGACCGAAGCGGTGCGGCGGCCCTGGTATTCACCCGGCTCGCGCGCCTTTGAGCCCGACGTGATGGTGGACAACCCGGCGGCGATCACCACCCGGGTGGCGCCGTCGTTCCTGCGGGTGGGGCAGCTGGAGCTGTTCGCCCGCCGGGCGCGCAGCAACGCCCACCCCGCTGCCCTGCGCGAACTGCAACAGATCACGACCCACCTGATCGAGCGCCACTACCGCGTCGAGATCGATGCCGCCCTGCCCTTCGCCGAGCAGGTGCCGGAGCTGGCGTCGCTGTTCCGCGGGCGGCTCACCGCGCTGGTGGCGAACTGGATGCGGGTGGGCTACTGCCAGGGCAACTTCAACAGCGACAACTGCGCCGCCGGAGGCTTCACGCTCGATTACGGCCCCTTCGGTTTCTGCGAGCTGTTCGATCCGCGCTTCCAGCCCTGGACCGGCGGCGGCGAGCACTTCTGCTTCTTCAACCAGCCGGCGGCGGCGGAGGTGAACTACGGGATGTTCGTGAAGTCGCTGCGGCCGTTGCTGGCGGACAACCCGCACGCCCTGGCCCAGCTGGAGGTGATCCAGGACGGCTTCGCAGGCGCGATGGCGCAGGCGCTGGAGGCGATGTGGGCCGGCAAGCTCGGCCTCACCCGTTACGACCCTGAACTGGTGCAGGAGCTGCTGCAGCTGCTGGCGAGCTCCCGGGCCGACTACACCAGGGCCTTCCGCCGGCTGTCTGAGCTGGCCGCCCACCCAGCGGCGGCGATCTCCGAGCAGCTCTCCGCCCTGCAGCAGAGCTTCTACCTGCCCAGCTCCGAAGCACTCGACGGCCAGTGGAGCCGCTGGCTGGAGCGTTGGGGTGCGGCGATCACGGCCCAGGGCGATCCACTCGCCAGCGCCGCCGCGATGGAACAGCTGAACCCGGCGATCACCTGGCGGGAGTGGCAGGTCGTGCCGGCCTACGAGCAGGCGGCCCAGGGTGACACCAGTCTGATCCGGGAGCTGCAGGCGCTGTTCAGCCGGCCCTGTGAGGCGCCACCGCCGGAGCTGGCCGCGCGCTACGACCACCTCAGGCCGCGTGCGTTCTTCCAGGCCGGCGGCGTGTCGCACTACAGCTGTTCGTCGTAGGTGGCGCCCCAGGCGTGCAGCCCCTCCAGCACGGGCACCAGCTCCCGCCCCAGTTCGGTGAGGGCGTAGTCCACCCGGGGCGGCACCTCGGGGTAGATGGTGCGCCGCACCACCCCATCGGCCTCCAGCTCCCGCAGCTGGGCCGTGAGCACCTTCTGGCTCACCCCCTGCTGCACGCCCGCCAGGGAGCGCTGCAGATCGGAGAAGCGGCGCACCCCTTCGAGCAGCTCCCGCAGGATCAGCAGCTTCCAGCGCCCCTGGATCACCTTCAGGGCCAGCTCGGCCTTGCAGTTGCTGTGGTCGCGGCTGGCCTGAAAGCCACTGCCCTGGCTCATGGCTCACCTTCCGGTAACCACACCACTTTGATGTGCGTTCTTGTGCTCAAGCTGCCGCGCAGCGCACGATCAGGGGGTCGTTCACCCGCCTGACTGCGGCGGCCCCCGTCATCGATGCCAACGTCGACCTGTGATGTGCTGGTGATCGCCGCCAGCAACGGCCAGAACCTGCAGCTGGCGGAGCGGTTCGCCGCCGCCGCCCGCGCGCAGGGCCAGAGTGCCGAAGTGCTCGACCTCACCGCCGTCGAGCTGCCCCTGTTCACCCCCCGGTCCCAGGCGGCCGGCACGCCGCCGGCCCTGGCCGCGCTGCAGGCCCGGCTGGCGACCGCCTCGCGCTGGGTGATCTGCGCGCCGGAATACAACGGCTCGATCCCGCCGGTGCTCACCAGCGCCATCGCCTGGCTGTCGGTGCAGGGGGATGACTTCCGTGCCCTGTTCAACGGCCGGCCGGTGGTGATCGCCACCCATTCCGGCGGCGGCGGCACCACGGTGCTCACCGCCCTGCGGCTGCAGCTGGCGCACCTGGGGGCCCATGTGGTGGGCCGCCAGCTGGTGAGCAACGGCAGCACGCCCGCCAAGGACGAATCGATCGCCGATCTGATCACCCGCCTGCACCACCTCCGCATCGCCCAGCCATGACCACC
>CAMDLO010000104.1 GCA_945901765.1 Cyanobium sp. NIES-981
AGACTCTGCTGCAGAGCGATACGAAGCCACGCAGCCCCCGCGAGCAGATCTTCGAGGAGGTGGTGGAATGGGCCCGCGCCCATCTCCACCAGCCGATCAACCTGAGCGACCTCGAGAAGCGCAGCGGCTATTCCCGGCGCAACCTGCAGCTGGCCTTTCAGCAACGGTTCGGCTGCGGCCCAATCCAGTGGATCCGCCAGCAGCGCCTCGAGCAGGCCCGCCAGGATCTGATGCGGCCGGACCCCAACGACACGGTGGCGGCCGTGGCCAACCGCTACGGCTTCAGCAGCCTCTCGGCCTTCAGCCGCGATTTCCGCAACCATTTCGGCCTGCGCCCCTCCCAGGTGCTGCGCGAAGGCAAACGTCACGGCGAACCAACATGACCCCCCGAGGCGAGCACTGGATCGAGCGGCGGCAGCAACAGCTCCGCTCACCCCTGCTGCGGCGTCTGGACCGCTCCTTTCCACTGCGACTGCTGGTCGCCCTGGCTGGCGCGATCCTGGCCCTGGGCGCGGTGAACCGCTGGGAGCAATGCCGCGATCAGAATCTGGCCCGTGGCTGCCTCTGGCATGACGCCGGTGGCGTGATCAGCGTCGACAATCTGGAGGCGCTGAGCATTGTCACCGCTTCGCTGCTGTTCGTGCTCGAAGGGGGCAAACGACGCCAGCGCCAGCACATCGAAGCGGTGGAACTGATCCTCTCCTGTCAGCAGGCAGGCATCCGTTACAGCCTGGCGCGCAACGAAGCGATCGAAATGCTCTGTGAAGCCGGCATCGGTTTCGACGGCTTCGATCTCAGCGGCATCGACCTGCATGGCCTTCGAGCGGCCGGTGTGCGCTGGCCCGAGGTGAACCTGGTGGGAACCGACCTGCAGGCCGCTGATCTGCGAGGGGCAGACCTGCGCGGTGCCGATCTGCGCCAGGCCAACCTGCTGAATGCCGATCTTTCCGACGCCAACCTCGATGGAGCCGATCTGCGTGGCGCCAGGCTGACAGGGGCTCGGCTCGACCGGGGCCAGCTGGCGTCAACCCGCCTCGACCCTGCCGGCTGATCCCGCTGCAGAGATCAGCAGGACAGATCTGGAGCGCCCGCAGCCAGGGGAACGCAGCGCTGGCAGAGCGCGCGCACCGTCAGCACACACTCCAACAGCCGAAAGCCCTGCTGTTCGCAGGCCTGAGCACCAGCCCTCAACACGGCCTCATCTTCAAATTCCTCGGTGCAGCCACAGCGCACGCACACCAGATGGTGATGATCGCGATGGGCATCACCCGTGAGCTCGAACCGGCGGCCACCCTCCGGCAGTTCCAGCTCCTGAAGCAGGCCCATCGAAGAAAGCAGTCGAAGTGTGCGGTACACAGTGGCCAGGGACACGCGCTCCTGGTCGCACAGCAGCCGCTGGTGCACCTCTTCGGCGCTGAGGTGACTGCCGGAACCGATCCGCTCGAACAGCGCCAGCACCCGCTGCCGCTGGGGCGTGAGGCGATGGCCGCGATCGTGCAGGCTGTCGCGCAGGATCGAGGGATCCCTGGGCTCGGCTGAGGGGGCGGGCACCAGCAACACCCGGGAATGGATTCTCAACAATAATCGCTGTTGCGAATGGGGGCCAGGGTTCAGGTGCCGCTGCGGGCCCCCAGCCAGCGATCGATACGGCTGTCGAGCGTCACAAGCCCCGCCGCCAGCAGGTCGGCGACGCTCACCACCAGGCGGTAACTGAGGGCGATGGCCAGCAGGGGCCCTTCGGGAATGGCCGCTCCGAACCGCAACAACAAAGCCGCCTCGAACACCCCAAGGCCCCCAGGAGCACCAGGCACCACCAGGCCGGCGGTCCAGGCCAGGGCGAACCCGGCCAGCCAGGCCGGCCAGCTGAGGGAGGCCTGCAGGTCAAAGGCGAGCACGCAGCAGGCGAAGCCGGCAAAGCGCAGCAGCACGAACAGCAGCTGGGCCAGCAACGGCAGCAGCGGATATCCGCCGAGCGCCTGGCTCAGCCGCACCGGCAGGGGATCGCTGGGGTGGGCGGCAAGCGCCGCATCGAGCCTGAGCCGGCGGGCCTGACGCTGTTCGAGCCGACGCAGCAGCGGCGTGAGCCAGCGGGGCCAGAGCAGCAGCAGGGCCAGGGGGGCCAACAGGGCCAGCCCGCCCTGCCAGCCGGCGACCGCCACCAGCACGAGAGCGGCGACAGCCGCAGTGAGGGGATCAACCAGCACGGCAGCCAGGGCCACCGGCAGGGTGGCGGGGTTGAGCAGCGGTCCATCGGGATCCTGAAGCCGTGCCACCCGGCTGGTCAGATGCCAGATGCCGCCTGGCAGGTACTTGCGCAGGTTGGTGGCCAGATAGAACGCAAGCAGCCCGGCCCAGCGTGGCCGCAGCCCCAGCCAGCGCAGCACCACCCCCAGACCAGCTCCGTTGGCCAGCAGGCTCAGCAGGCTCAGCCCCACCCCGAGCACCAGCCAGAGCCAGCCCTGCAGATCCAGACTGAGCTGGAGCATCTGGCGGCCATGGGCGATCAGGGCGGCCAGCAGGAAACCGAAACTCAGCAGACTGACCCAGAGAGACACCCCCCCGGGCAGGGACAGTGCAGGCAGGCCGCCGGGCCGGCGGATGAGGGCAGCCGCCTTGGCGGCCACCGGCAGCTTCAGGAGCTTCGGAAACCGCATCACGGGGCAAAGGGAGGGGTGATCTGATCGATCTGATAGTCCACGGTGGCACGCACCTGATCAAGGGCGAGCCCATGCTGCCGGGCCAGAGCCAGCAGATCATCGTGCTCGGGCTTGGAGCGCCAGCGGCCTTCCGGCAGCCGTGCCTGCTTGACACGCACCGGCCCGAAGGGCGTGTGCACCGTCAGGGTGCGGCGCGGCAACACCCAGCGCTGCTGCAGCGATTCCCGCACGCCCAGGCTTGTGCCGTGCTGCCACCACACCTGGCGCAGAGCAGCGGCGGCGCCTGGGACGGTGATCGCTGTGATCAACCAGCCGGGCCGCCCCTTCTTCATCTGGATCGATTGACAGAACACATCCAGAGCGCCCCCCTCCCGAAGGCCTTCGAGCAGCACCGCCAGGTCCTCGGGCGTGGCGTCGTCGATCTGGGCCTGCTGCTCCACCACGCTCTCCAACGCGGCAGCACCGCCCGCCTTGGGGCCATCCAGGCCGCAGGCCAGGACCAGCCGCAGCAGGTTGGGACGATCCAGATCACGGCTGCCCAGGCCAATTCCCAAGGCCTGAGGCAGGTGGGTCGGCGCCGGACCGAAGCTCTCGGCCCAGGTGGCCAGCAGGGCCAGGCCGGTGGGCGTGGTGAGCTCCCCGGCAGGCAGCTCCCCGCTGCCGGCGAGCGGGATGCCCCGGCGGCGTGCGATCTCAAGCACCGCCGGCACCGGAACAGGCAGCACCCCGTGGGCAGTGCTCACACTGCCATGGCCCGCCGGCGGCACGCTGCACAGCAACCGGTCCACCCCGAGATGGCGCAGACCGGCACACACCCCCACCACATCAACAAGGGCATCGATCGCCCCGACTTCATGGAAGTGCACCTGGGCGGGGTCGTGGCCGTGCACCGCCCCTTCTGCTTCGGCCAGCAGGCTGAACACAGCCAGAACCTGCGCCTGCAGGCCGGGCTCCAGCGGGGCCCGCTCCAGCAGGCAGCGCAGATCGCGCCAATGGCGATGCGGGGGCTCAGACTCCAGCGACTGCACCGCCAGGTGCAGACCACGCAGACCGTGGCTGCGGCGCTCCTCAATCACCAGGCTGTAAGCGCCCTGCAGACCGAGGGCGGCCAGGGGCTTCTCCACCACCGATCTGGGCACCCCGAGATCGAACAGGGCGGCCAGCAGCATGTTTCCGGCCAGGCCGGTCGGACAGTCGACCAGGGCCAGTGTCATCTCAGTCCTCGGGGACCAGGGGCTGGACAATGGGGCCATCAGGTCGGCCAAGTCGGGAGGCGGTCGCAAGCAGCCGCTCCGCCTCGGCGTCGAGGGAACAGCTCTCACGGCGCAGCAGGGCCTCCACCTCCCGTCGGGCCTGGCGTTGCTCACGCCGCGCCGTGGCCACGTCCTGGCCGGAGAGGCCCCAGATCCGCCCGAGCAGTGCCCGATCGTCGGCGCCGCCCACGCTGGCCCCGAACAGCTGCACCTCCGCGACCATGCCGGCCTGGAGCACCCGGCTCCAACGCCGCAGCTGGTCCAGAGACAGCTTGGCGTGGTCGGGTGGATCGAATTCAGTGCTGCCCCCGGCCGCCAGGCCGGCGCGCCAGCAACTCAGGCTGCCGACCAGCACCCGTCGCACCGGCAAGCCCTCTGCAGCGGCAGCGAGCACATGACCCGCCTCATGCACGGCCACCCGACGCAGGCGCTGGCGGCCGCCAGGCAAGGCTTCAGCCAGCACATGGCCACCACGGCCAGAGAGCAGCGCGGCATCCAGGCTGAGGGCCGTCAGGGCCAGGGCCACACCAAGGGCAATCAGCCAGGGAGAGACGCCCAGCAGCGGGCCGAAGGCGGCAAGCAGGGTGATCAGAGCAACGGCCAGACCTGCGGCCAGCGGCGACGTCATGACAGAGCCCGCCAACTGTCGCTCATGATCAGCGGCCCGGCCTCACGACAGCGCGGGTCGCCGGCGTTCTGGCGGCACCGCCGTTGGAGGCCTCGCTGCCCCGCCGACCGCCACCTGCGGGGCGGCGGTCATCGCGGCGACCTTTGCCACCGCGGTTGCCCCGCTGATTGACAGGCGCCAGCACTTCAATGGCCTCCATCTGCAGGAGCTGGCCCTGCCGACGCAGATCGAGGGCAATGAAATGACGAAGATGCTCGAGGGGCACCTCACCCCGGATCTGCAATTTGAACGGGGTCGGACGCTGCCCATCGGGCCGAGGCAACTGACGAACCTTCACCACCAGATCGCCCGTTTCCGGCTTGGTGAAGATCAGTTCACCACGTACCGAGAAGTAGTCGTCCCCTTCCGGCAGCACATCGGTGCCGCCCCCCGCAACCGCCAGCGGATCCAGCTCGGCTGCAGCGCTGTCTGAATCCGGGGCGTCTGGGTCTAGGTCTTCGTGGATTGAAGTCCCGGCTGCCCCATTGCCAGCTCCGGCGCCGGCAATGGATTCAGGTTCACCGGGAGAAACCTCAGGGACTGAGGCAGTCGGAGAGAGGGTGCTGGGCTCCCACACGCCCACCATCTGCAGATGCAGGCCACCCTGTTCCCGGGAGCGCGGGTACACGACCCAGAGATGGGGCAGGGAGAGGTCCAGGTGGCGGCGCATCAGGGTGAGCAGCCTGCCGAGAACGACAGCCTCGAGTTCATCACCGCTCTCGGTGCGGATCAGGCCGCGGGTGAGCTGCTCGGGACCGATAGGGACGTAAGTACCACGCACGACACCGATGGCCCGGTACTGGAGGGGCTCGGTGACCGGTGGAATGGGATGGGGACGCATTTTTCCAATCTAGAGGGCACCGGCCCTGCCGCGACCGGGCAGACTGGCTGCCGCGACCTGGATCTGCCGCCATGCCCCCGCCGAAGCCACGGCAACGCCTCTGGCTGGCAGTGGCGATGGCGACCCTGGCCGCTTTCAGCCTCAGCCTGGGCTGGTGGCTGGGACAGCGGCAGGAGCGAACCAGGGCCCGCGCCGCCAGCCCTGATCGAGTGGCCCAGCAGCGGCAGGCCACCCTGCGCCAGGACATCGGCCGGCTGAGACAGCGCCTGAAGGCCGGCGACGCCACCCCCGCCCAGCAGCAGCGGCTGCTGGAACTGCTGGTGGCCACCGAGCAACGGGCGGAGGCCACCGCTCTGCTGGAACGGCT
>CAMDLO010000105.1 GCA_945901765.1 Cyanobium sp. NIES-981
TTCCTCCTTCAGCCACTGCGGAATGAACTCCTCACCGTCGACGATGGAGACCTTCCCTGCCTTGAAATAGAGCAGTGCAGCCAGCAGGTTGTTGATCGCATTCGGCTGGCTGAGATCGTCCACTTGAGCGGCCATCGCTTGACGGGTGAGAGCATCCTGCTCGCTCACAAGCTCTCCGGTGAACCCGCTTGCGATCAGGCTGCGATGCATCGTGCCCACCGGCGTGCGATACAGCTTTTCCAACTGGTCTGAGCTCACATCCAACCACAGCTGGGCAATGATGTCCCGCAAGCCAGCCAGCTCAACCTTGGTTGCTGCATCATCGGGATCCAGGCCATACAGATTGATCAGGGCCGCCATCCGGTTCACCAGCTCGGGTTGCTCAAACAGCGCCAGAGCCTCCTCGCCGCGACGCTCGCTCAGCGGCGCCAGGGTTACATTTTTCACACCGCTGTCCGAGGCCCCGCCCGTCGGATCCATCTTCTCCTGCGCTGATGGCTGTAGGAAGCCGACAGGACGTTGCAGTTGTGCCTGCAGATCCGGTTCGCAGTAGGCCGCGTAATCCTTGAGCAGCCAATCCGGCACCTGCTCCAGCGGTTCCTCCACGCGCATGACGCCCGGTGGGTAGTAGGGCATCAGGGCCAGCAGCAGGTTCAGCCGCTGCGGTGCTTCCCAGTGCTCGTGAAGTTGTTTGGCCAGTTGCTCACGCCATTCACCTTCATCAGGAGCGAGCGTCTGCTGGGGCAGGGGCCCAGCCAGCAGATTGCGTTGCAGGGTTCCCACCGTTCCAGCGTAGAGGCTTTCAAGCTGATCGATCGGTGCGCCCAGCCAGAAGCAGGACAGACAATGGCGAGCATGGCGCGCCTGATGCAGGCTGTCTGCTGTGGGGATGCGCTCCGCTTCGCGGAAGATGGAGGCCAGGCGCGCGGCAGACCAGGGCATCAGCCGCAGGTGCAGATCCAGGCCCAGGCGTGCCGGTGGTGGCACCTGAATGGTCGGTTGCTCGACCAGGTTGACCGGGCCTGGAGCTTTGCGCTTCAGACGCCCGCGCAGCCATCCTCGCAGCGACATCATCCCCCGTTTTGTCGAACTGGCGCCGTAATCTAAGGCTGTGAACGGCACTCTTCCGTGTCTTGGGCGCTGCCATCCACATCCTGCTCGTTCATCAGAATTTTCCAGGCCAGTTTCGTGAGCTGGCACCTGCCTGGTTGGCCTCCGGCCATCGGGTCAGTGCAGTCGGCTCGGCGCCCTGGTCCTGCGACCCAGGCCATCGCCTCGCCGGCCTCGCTTATTTCCCGTACGCGTGCCCAGCGCACCGCTGGCGCCCCCAGGTGTTGGCCGTGCATCTGCAACGGCTGGCCCAGCAGGAGCAGCTTCGTCCGGATGTGGTGATCGTGCACAGCGGCTGGGGAGAAGCCATCCCGATCAAGGACATCTGGCCCCACACGTCGCTCGTGGTTTACCCAGAGCTCTGGGGATCTGCCCAGGCTCTCGGTGATGGCTTTGATCCGTTGCAACCGCCCCTCGAGCGTGACGCCCTGCGGCAGATCCGTCTCCAGAACAGGCGCAGTGCCTATGCCTTGCAGTGCTCTGACGCAGCAGTAGCGCCGACTCCGTTTCAGCGCAACAGTTTCCCGTCCCCTTGGCGCGAGCGCATTCAGGTCATTCATGAAGGCGTGGACTGCCACCAGCTCAATCCCGACCCAGCGGCCATGGTGCTGCTGCCGAACGGCTTGCTGCTGGACCGCTGCGATCGGGTGATCACCTATGTGAGCCGTCAGTTCGAGCCGCTGCGCGGTCTGCATACGTTTCTGGCCGCCTTGCCCCCGCTGCTTGAGCAGGACCCGCGCCTGCAGGTCGTGATGGCGGGCGGTGCGGGCCCCGGCTATGGCCCCAGCGCCCCTCATCCGCACGGCCACCTGGCCCAGCAGCTGGCGCGGCTCCCGGATCACTTCGACCACAGCCGGCTGCATCGGGTCGGCCCCCTGCCCTACCCCCAGTTCCGATCCCTGCTGCAGATCAGCAGTGCTCACGTCTACCTCACCTATCCCTACACCCTGTCGTGGAGTGTGCTTGAGGCGATGGCCTGCGGGGCACCGGTGGTGGGGAATCACACCGGCCCGCTCGACGATGTGATCACCGACGGGGAGAATGGTTTGCTGGTGGATTTCACCAGCCCAGCCGAGCTGACGGAAGCGCTGCAGCGGCTGCTGATTGATGTCCCGCTGCGGCAACGGCTCAGCCAGGCCGGTCGCCGGACGGTGCTGGAGAACCACTCCCTGGCTCTCTCCCTGCAGCGCTACGAGCAGCTGTTCAGCCAGCTGCTGGGCTGAGACCGGCCGGCGTTTCGCCCAGCCAGACGTCCAGATGGGCCAGCAACAGCTGGATCAGGCCATACCAATCGTGGTGGGCAGGCTGACGGAGCAGGCGCATCGTGGGGTACCAGATGCTGTCGTGGCGTTGCCGCTGCCAGCGACTTTCGGCCGCCCAGGGCAGCAGCATCCAGACGGGGCAGCCCAGGGCTCCTGCCAGGTGGGCCGAGGCGGTGTCCACGCTGATGATCAGATCCAGATCGAGCATCCAGCGGGCGGCGGTGAGAAAGTCGGCGTCAGCGGGCAGCACGGCTGCAAAGCTGCCGATCGAAGCTGGGGCTTGCCGATCAGGGCCGAATTGCAGATTCACCAGTTCCACCGGCCGCAGGGCCAGGGCATTGAGCAGGGAGATCAGCGGCCGTTCCGGCAGGCTTTTGCGGCGATAGTCCCGCTCCAGCAGATGCCGGTCGAGATACCGGCCCGATGCCCAGACCAGGCCGATGCGTGGCCGCTGTCGCCGTGTTTCGGCCGTTTGTCTGCCAGGACCATCCGTCAGTTTCAGGTAGGGACAGGCGTCGCTCAGCGGTGCGCCACCCAGTCGATCGGGCAGGCTCAGCAACGGGCCATGGCACGCCGCGGCAGGCAGCTCCGGTGCCGTCGGTTGGCGCGGCTGCACGCTCAGCTTGCCGCCAACCCAGGCCAGTCCCTCTGTGGCCAGGGAGACCAGGGCGGGCGCCAGTTCCAGGGTGACCGCATGACCTGCCTGCAGCAGGGGCACCGCCCAGCGCAGGTGCTGGATGACATCACCGAATCCCTGCTCGTCCGCCAGCGTGAGATGGACCGCTTCCGCCCATCCCTGCCAGTGCGGGCCGGGTCGATAGCCGTTGAATCCAGGGGTCTGTAAGCGCTGTTCCGCCAGGGCGTAGGCCGCGTCGAGGCGGCCTACGCCCATCAATGCCTTGCTGCAGTTGAAGGCTGTGCCCGGATCCGGGCTCAGCCGCAGGCTCCGCTCGAACGAGGCCACCGATTCCTCAAAACGCCCCAGGTCCTGAAGGATGTTGCCCAGGCAGCGCCAGGCCACGGGATGGGATGGGTCGAGCTGCACGGCCCGCTCCGCTGCAGCCAGGGCGGCGATGGGGTCATCGTGCAGCCAGAGAGCGTTGGCCTGGTTGTTGTGCGCAGCAGCGAGGGCCGGCTGCTGCTGCAGGAGCCGGCGCCACCGCTCCGCTTCGCCCCACCAATCCCCTGCTTCGCCAAGGCCCTTCGCGTCGCCAAGCACGCCTGTGTCCCCAGGTTGTTGGCTCCTAGCACATCGAAGTCTTGGTCTTGATCTCCTGACAAGAGTGCGGCGTAGCGCCGCAACATGCCGCAACTAGGTGTAAGTTCTCATCGATTCCCTTCTTCTTTCCTCAAGGATTCGGCAATGGCCACCTTTATTTCTAAAGATGCGGTCATCACGACCGACCTCACGCCTGTGGAAGAGCAGGCCAATTTGAGCTACATCGATACTCCAACGCAGTCGGTTCTGACCAATGCAGGTACCGCTTCAAGCCTGACTGGGGAAGTTACCGGTTTTCTTGGCCTCAGTGGTGGTGTCTTCACCAAATCTGATTTCACTTTCGCTTCCGTAAGCGGTAGGCCCACTCTTCAAGCTGTTGGCGCCACGGTTGAGAAGACCAGCATCACCGGTGGTGATGCCAATGAGATATTCCGCATTGGTGGACCAGAGGTTGAGTTTTCTGATCCTAAGCTTCCTTCCGGCACCGCCAGGCTCGATAGCAAGCTTGGGGAAGGTAATGATTCGCTGCGTTTCCTCAATAAAACCTCTGAAAAATCCTCCACCTTTGACATGGGCAAAGGTGCGGATACTGTCACCTTTGGCAAGAAGGCCAATTTGTCTGGTACCACTATCAAGTTGGGCGCGGATTCCGATGCCGACAAGATCACCTTCCAGAGCGGTGTCACAACTGAAGGTGTCAAGATCACTCAGTTCGGCAGGGATGATGAGCTCAGCGTTGGCGGTAAGACCTATACCTACCAAGACATCAAGAAGGCTGGTGGCGTCGTTGATGGCATCACTGTCAGGCTTGATTGATCCTCTGCTTGATTTGTCTCACGACAAACCTGCAACTCTGAAGCGCCTTCGGGCGCTTTTTTTTTTGAGCTGGCCTGCCGCCAGACCCCCGATCCTGGCGGCGGCATAGATTCAGGAGAGTTGCCGTGGCCGACAGCCTTGATCGAGCGTTACACCCTGCCTGAGATGGGCGCCATCTGGAGTGAGCAGGCCAAGTTCCAGAGCTGGTTGGATGTGGAGATCGCCGCCACCCAGGCCAACGCCGAGCTGGGCCGGGTGCCGCAGGAAGCTCTCGCCACGATCAAGAACAGGGCAGGGTTCTCCGTGGAGCGAATCCTCGAGATCGAAGCGGAGGTGCGGCATGACGTGATTGCCTTCCTCACCAACGTCAATGAACACGTGGGGGATGCCGGGCGCTACATCCATGTGGGCATGACCAGCTCGGATGTGCTGGATACCGGGCTGGCGTTGCAGTTGAAAGCATCGGTGCAGCTGCTACGCCAGGAGCTCGACCATCTGGCCGAAGCGATTCGCAGCCTGGCTCGCCAGCACAAGAGCACCGTGATGATCGGGCGCAGCCATGCCATCCACGGCGAGCCGATCACGTTCGGCTTCAAGTTGGCCGGCTGGCTGGCGGAAGTCGAGCGCAATCGCGAGCGGCTGGAACGGCTGGAGCGGGTGGTGAGTGTGGGGCAGATCAGTGGAGCGATGGGCACTTACGCCAACACCGATCCACGGGTGGAGGAGATCGCCTGCGCCAGCCTCGGCCTGGTGCCCGACGCGGCAAGCACGCAGGTGATTGCAAGGGATCGCCATGCCGAGTATGTGCAGACCCTGGCCCTGGTGGGCGCCGCTCTGGAGCGATTCGCCACGGAGATTCGTAACCTGCAGCGTACCGATGTGCTGGAAGTGGAGGAGAACTTCGCTAAGGGCCAGAAAGGTAGTTCAGCGATGCCCCATAAACGCAATCCGATTCGCAGTGAGCGGATCAGTGGCCTGGCGCGCGTCTTGCGCAGCTACGTGGTAGCTGCCCTGGAGAATTGTGCGCTCTGGCATGAGCGTGATATCAGTCATAGTTCCGTGGAGAGAATGATGCTCCCGGACTGCTCTGCGACATTGCATTTTATGTTGCGTGAGATGACCGATGTGGTGTCGGGTTTAGGTGTTTATCCTGGCAATATGGCCCGTAATATGAATGTTTATGGGGGTGTGGTGTTCAGTCAGCGGGTGCTGCTTGCTCTGGTTGAGAGCGGGCTTAGTCGTGAGAATGCCTACCGTATTGTCCAAGCGAATGCCCACGCAGCCTGGAATGCTGAAGGTGGCGATTTCCGCGCCAATCTGG
>CAMDLO010000106.1 GCA_945901765.1 Cyanobium sp. NIES-981
CGGAGCTGGCTGCTCAAGCGGTGCTTGTGCGCGTGCACAGCGAATGCCTCACGGGCGATGCCTTCGGCTCGCTCCGCTGCGATTGCCGGCCCCAGCTGGAGGCGGCGCTGCGGATGATCGAAGCGGCTGGCGAAGGGGTCGTGGTGTACCTACGCCAGGAAGGGCGCGGCATCGGCCTGATCAACAAGCTGCGCGCCTATTCCCTGCAGGACACCGGGCTGGACACCGTTGAAGCGAACGAACGTCTTGGCTTTCCCGCTGATCTGCGCAACTATGGTGTGGGCGCCCAGATCCTCAGCGATCTGGGGGTGCATCGACTGCGGCTGATCACCAACAACCCCCGCAAGATTGCCGGTCTGGGCGGCTACGGACTGAAGGTTGAAGACAGGGTGCCACTGGTGATGGATCCCGGTCAGCACAACGCGGCCTACCTGCAGGTGAAGCGCACAAAGTTGGGGCACATGCTTGGAGAAGCCCCCAGCTGCCCGATCGGCGGCCCCTCCCTGGTGCTCGCCTGGAGCGGTCAGGCCGACGAACCGACGCTGCTGGGTCGTTTTCAGACGCTCGAGGCCTGGGCTGAAGACCATGGGGTGAGGCTGGAGCATGAGGTCCGCGCCCGGTTGCTTGCCCTTCTGAATCAGCCATGCCTGGCTGTCCAGATCAGTGGGCTGGATCAATTGACAGGAAGCGGCCAACTGGTGGAGCAAGCCTTATGTCAACTGGCAGCCTGGCCTGAGACGAGCACCGTTGCGCTGCTGAGCGCTCCAGACCTTCAGAGCAGCGGGCACCCGAGCGTCGATCTGGAGCCGGAGCGCCGGCAGCTGGTCGAACTGAGATCGCCAGGTGATCTGCTCGGGTTTGGCCCACTGCAGCTCAGACCAGGGGCCTTTCTGCAGTGGGGGTGAGTCTGGCATCGCGCCAGTGAGGCTCAATCGAGGATCGTTACGCTGTTGATCCGGGTGCCGTTCTTCAGCGCCAGCACCACATCCATTGCGCCAGTGTGGCCGAATACGGTGTGTACGCCATCGAGATGGGGTTGTGCGGCGTGACAGATGTAAAATTGAGAGCCCCCGGTGTTACGGCCGGCATGAGCCATGGCCAGGCTGCCTGACTGGTGTTTCTGGCTGTTGATCTCGCAGTCGATCGTGTACCCGGGACCGCCGGTACCGGCCATGCCACGCGCCCCCTCCCGACTGTTGGGGCAACCCCCTTGGGCCATGAAGCCGGGGATGACGCGGTGAAAGGCCAGGCCGTCATAGAAGCCTTCGCGGGCCAGTTTCACGAAGTTGGCAACGGTGTTGGGCGCGTCGGCTTCGAACAGTTCCAGTTCGAGGGTGCCGGCATCGGTTTCCATCACGGCTTTGGTCACGGTCTGATCGAGATCAAAACCGGACTGTATGCGGCCATGCTGAAAATGGGGACTCGCATCCAGCTCGGGCCTGCTCCATGACTGCTTCAAACTCCGCCGCCGCCGCCGCCGTCAAGGCCGAGATCTGTCCCACACCGGATCTTGACCAGGCCTGTCTCGGTGTGCTCGGGGGGAGTGGTCTTTATGCCATGGAGGGGCTCGAGTGTGTGCGGGAGATCGCGGTTGACACCCCCTTCGGCGCTCCGTCCGATCTGCTGCGACGAGGCAAGATCAACGATCTGGAGGTGGTGTTCCTGGCACGTCACGGCCGACACCACACCTACACACCCAGCGAGGTTCCATACCGTGCCAACCTCTGGGCCCTGCGCTCCCTGGGGGTGCGTTGGATCCTCTCCGTCTCAGCCGTGGGTTCGCTTCAGGAGCGCTACCGCCCCTTGGACATGATGGTGCCGGATCAGTTCATCGATCGCACCCACCAGCGCCCGCTGACCTTCTTCGGAAGCGGTGCTGTGGCTCATGTCACTGCGGCCGATCCCTTCTGCCCAGTCCTGAGCAACCTGCTCGCCGATGCGGCCGAAAGCATGATGCCCAGCGGTCGGCAGCTCCATCGCGGCGGCACGTATCTCTGCATGGAGGGGCCCGCCTTCTCCACCCGGGCTGAATCCGAGTTGTATCGCAGTTGGGATTGCGGTGTGATCGGCATGACAAATCACACCGAAGCGCGCCTGGCCAGGGAGGCTGAAATGGCCTATGCAACTCTTGCCATGATTACCGACTATGACTGCTGGCATCAGCAACACGATTCAGTGAGCGTGAACATGGTGATCGAGAACCTGCGCAACAATGCCTCCCTTGCCCAGGAGATTGTGAAGGTGGCGGCTGAACGGATCGCAGAGGTGCGGCCCACCAGCAGCGCCCACCAAGCGCTTCAGCATGCCCTGATGACACCCAGGGAGCAGGTCCCTGCCGAGACCCGCCGTCGATTGGATCTGCTCACCTCCCCCTACTGGGGGCCCATGGACGCTGAGACCTAGCGGCCTGGCAGGCTCAACCCACAGGTTGCCAGTACCTGGCGCAGGCTGGGGCCGTGACGGACAAGCCGATCGCGGGCCGTTGCTGCATCCAGACCACCAGCTGCCATCAGCAGGGCCAGCTTGACTGAGCCATCCGCCTGCGTCAGCAGCTGGCGGCCCTGCTGCCGCTCCACACCAGCCAGATCGGCCAGGATGCGCAGGGCGCGATCTTCGAGCTTGCTGTTGGTAACCGCCACATCCACCATGCGGTTGCCGTGCACCTTGCCCAGGCGCACCATCACACCGGTGGAGAGGATGTTGAGCGCCATCTTGGTGGCTGTGCCTGCCTTCAGCCGGGTTGAACCGGTGAGCAGCTCAGGGCCCGTGAGCAGGCGGATGTCGATCTCACAGGGCATCGGCGCCTGCTCCGCCGGCACGCAGGCCATGGCAATCGCCAGCGCGCCGAGCTGGCAGGCATGGTCCAGCCCCCCGAGCACATAGGGGGTGGTGCCGCCGGCCGCGATCCCCACCAGACAGTCGGCGGCGCTGAAGCCCGCGGCCTCCAGATCGGCCCGGCCCGCTTCCCGCAGATCCTCCAACCCCTCGGAGCTGCGCAGCAGGGCCGGCGCGCCACCGGCCAGCACACCCTGCACCAGGCTGGGGTCGCTGCAGAAGGTGGGAGGACACTCCGCCGCATCCAGCACCCCCAGACGGCCTGAGGTGCCGGCACCGAGGTAGAACAGCCGGCCCCCAGCGCTCAACCTTGCGGCAATCGCATCCACCGCGGTGGTCAGCTGCGGCGCGGCGGCGGCAACGGCCCGCTGCGGTTCGAGATCGTTGCGGCAGAACAGGTCCACCAGCTGGTCGGTGGGCAGCTCGTCGAGACAGCTGCTCAGTGGATTGACCTGCTCGGTGAGCAGATGGCCCCGGTCGGCAGAAAGCACCTCTGACACGCTCACAGCAACCCCTCCAGCTGGCGACGGAATGCCTCCAGTTCAGGATCGTCGCAGGCGAGCGGATCGGCGGCGGTGGCGCCTTCGGCCTCCTGCCAGCTGCTCACATCCATGTTGCGTTCAGGCGGGGCGATCAGCAGCCGCTCCTCCGGGCTCTGGGGCAGGAAGCCGCTGGGCACGAGCCGGGCCTCATAGCCGGCTTCGCTGCAGAACAGCTCCATGTCCTCCCTGTCGAGCGCCTCCACCGTGGGCACAGGGAAGTCCTGAGCCTCCAGCAGGCCGGCGTAACGCTCAGCATCATCGCGCTCCTCGAAGAGCAGCACCACGGTTCTCCCCTGAATCTCCAGGGAGTGAATGCCCTCCTGATCGGATCCGGCATCAAACAGCAGCACATGCACCGGCATCTCGGCTGGCAGGTCGGGAGAGGAGCCTTCAGTGTCTCACTGCTGTGGCGGGTCTCACGGCTGCTCCAGGGCCAGTTCCTGCAAGCGCCGGTAGAGGGCCAGTTCAGCATCCGAAACCTCCTGCGGTACCACGATCCTCAGCTCAACCAGCTGGTCGCCCTGGAGGTCGCCATCGCGAAGCCCGCGCCCGCGCAGGCGCAGCAGCCGGCCACTGGAGGATCCGGCCGGCACGGTGAGCTTCACCGGACCCTGCAGGGTGGGCACCACCACGCGGCAGCCCAGCACCGCCTCGGCCGGCGAGATCTCCAGCTGGTAAAGCACGCGCAGCCCATCGATGCGCAGGCCTTCGTCGCTGACGACGCGCAACTGCAGAAAGTGATCCGTTCCACCCGCTCCCAGGCCTGGCAGGCGCAGGCGCCAGCCATCGCCGGCCAGCGGCGGCGTCCACACCTCGAGCACGGTGCCATCGGCAAGCTCCACCTCCACACGGCTGCCCGCCTGGGCCTGCTCAGGTGTGAGCGAGACCACGGTTTCCGAGCGGCTGGTCGACCGCACCGGCGGTGACGCGGGCTCCGCAGCCGTCACCGAGCCGCTGGCTGTCCCGGCCGGGGCAGGCTCCTCCCCATCTCCTGCTGCCGCCGCGCTGGAACGGCGGGGGGTGCCGAACAGCTGCTCGAGATAGGTCTCAAACGCCGGAAAGCCTGCGGCAAAAGGGTCGGCGGCCACCGGGCCACCCTCGGGATCCGGCTCGCCCGCCTCCCAGGCCCGCCGGCGCCTGGGATCGGAGAGAAGGGCATAGGCCTCATTGACCTGCTTGAACTTCTCCTCCGCCACGGGGTCGTTGTCGTTCAGGTCGGGATGCCAGCGGCGGGCCTGGGCGCGGAAGGCACGCTTCAGGGCAGCCGCATCAGCTCCGGGAGCGAGTCCCAGCACCGCCCAGGGATCCAGCGTGGCGGCAGCGGTTCGTCCCGTTCCCATCAGCGCTCAGCCCAGGGGTCGTCCCAGCTGTCGCGCCGGGGACGCTGCTCCTCAGCTGGACGGCCGTACACGGGTTGGCGTCCGTAGCGGGGCTGCTGGTCGTAGCGGGGCTGCTGGTCGTAGCTGGGCTGCTGGTCGTAGCTGGGCGGCTGGTCGTAGGGATCCCGCTCCGGGCGCGGGCGGGCCCAGGGGTCCGCCGCCGGCCGGTTCCAGTCATCCCAGTCGTCGTCATCGGAGAACAGCTCATCCTTGAGCGACCCCAGGGTGTTCTTCAGGCCCTGAAGCGGGCCCTGCTCAGAGCGCCGTTCGCTCAGCAGCCGACGATTCAGACCGAACAGGGCTTCCTGCAGCTGGCTCACCGCCAGCTCCAGCTCGCCCGGATCGGCTTTGCCCTGCTGTTCCAGAGCCAGCAGATCCTGCACCTCGCGCACGGCCATCTCCACGGCCCGCTGCTGGCGCTCAGCACCGTAGGGACCCAGCTCAAGGCTGGCGTCGCGCAGCCGTCGCTCCGCCTGGGAAACGAGCGTCTGAGCTTTGTTGCGGCGATCGATCGCCAGCCTGAGCCGGCGATCTTCGGCCGCCTTGCGTTCAGCCTCTTCGATCAGCTGCTCGATCTCCTCGGCGCTCAGATTCGACCCCCCCTGGATGCTCACGCTCTGCTGCCGGCCGGTGGTGCGGTCCATGGCTGAGACCTGCAACAGGCCATTGGCGTCGATGTCAAAGGAC
>CAMDLO010000107.1 GCA_945901765.1 Cyanobium sp. NIES-981
GCCAGGCCGGGCTTCACCATCAGGATGTCGGCTCCTTCGCTCTCATCGAGCTGGGCCTCGAGGATCGCCTCGCGGCCGTTGGCCGGATCCATCTGATAGGTGCTCTTGTCTTTGGGGATCGGCTTGGCGGCGGCGGCGCGGGGCGCCGAATCGAGCGCCTCACGGAAGGGGCCGTAGTAGGCGCTGGCGTACTTGGCGGTGTAGCTGATGATCCCCACGTGCTCGAAGCCCTCCTCATCGAGAGCCTCGCGGATCGCGCCCACCCGGCCGTCCATCATGTCGCTGGGGCCGATCAGGTCGGCGCCGGCGCGGGCCTGGGCCACGGCCTGCCGGCAGAGGATCGCCACGGTCTCGTCGTTGAGCACGACGCCCTCGTCGCTGACGATGCCGTCGTGACCGTCGCAGGAGTAGGGGTCAAGGGCGACGTCGGTCATGATCGCCATCTGCGGATGCACCTCCTTGAGGCGGCGGATGGCGCGGGGGATCAGGCCGTGCTCGTTGAAGCACTCGGCGCCGTCTTCGGTCTTCAGACCGTCGGCCACCTTCGGGAACAGCACCACGCAGCGGATGCCCAGCTCCCAGGCGCGGCCCACCTCCTGCACCAGCCCCTCCAGACTCCAGCGCAGGCAGCCGGGCATGGCGCCGATCGGCTCGTTGCTGGCCCCTTCGTGCACGAACAGGGGGTAGATGAAATCGGCGGCGCTCAGCTGGTGCTCGCGCACCATTGCCCGCAAGGCCGGCGTGCGGCGCAACCGGCGGGGGCGATAGCTGAGCTCCATGATGCGGGTGTCGCTGGTGCGGATCCTACGGACCGGAACCAGCGCAGCCCCTCGCGACCCATCAGCGGAACCAGGCCACCAATGCCACCAGTGCCAGGGCGAGCAGCCCGCCCATCTGAAAGCGCAGATCCACCTGGTTGATCCGCCGCATCACCCGCTCGCGCTGGTCTGCCGGGGCGGACTCCAGCTGGTTGCTGCCCCAGAGGAACAGCACGAACAATCCCACCGATACGGCATAGCCGTAGGTGTAGAGCTGATCGAGAAAGGTGAGGTAGGAGGTGGGCGGCATCTCCGCCTTGTAGGTCTGCTGCAGGAACACAAGCGTCAGCAGGGCCGTGGGTGGGATCGCCAGCCGGGCATCCCCCAGCGAGCCCTCCAGACTCGGTGCCAGCAGCACCAGGCTGAGCACCAGCAGCAGGGGCAGGATCCACTGCATCACCATCGCCCAGGTGTTGGGGGCATAGGTCACCAGCATCTGCAATCGGCTGTAGGTGCTGGCGCTGGCGGTGCCGAATGTGGTGGGGTAGCGATGCTCCGCCGCGCCGATTGAGACGCCCCGCAGCTCGTAGCCATAAAGGCTGCTGTAGTCGCCGAGCAGCCCGCCGCGCGCCGATTCGGGCTGGAGACGCACCCGCGTTGCCGGGTCTGCCAGGGCTTCCGGGCTGATCTCGAGAATCAACGGCAGGCGGATCAGCTCAAAGGGGGAGCGGCGCTGGTCGATCTCAGGCACGTAGAAGGCCGCGGCGAAGCGGAAGCTGAACAACCGCGAGCCATCGGCGCTGGGGGCGTCGCTGTCGACCGCTTCGATCAGCCCATCCCAGTTGTCGACCTGATTCACAAATTCCACCAACTCCGGCGGCTTGATGCCGCGGCGTTCGATCAGGTCCTGCACCGCCACCGGCACCCGCAGCCAGTACCAGCCCTCGGCCTTGAAGGTCTGCTCCGCCAGGGAGAGCCCGTAGATGTTGCGCACGTGCAGGCCGACGCGGATCGCAAGCGGGTCGGCAGGGACAGTCGCAGCCCCCTGCCCGGGTAGCAGCAGGCCCAGCAGCAGCAGGCCCAGCAGCAGGCCTGGCAGCAGTGCAACAGCCAGACCCTGCAGGCGAGCCCCGGCGCGCCGGGGCCATGTCGGCCTTCGGTGTGCCATGGCCGGGCCGTCAGAGCCGGGCGGCCGCGGCCCAGCCCTGGCGTGGATCAACGCTGCGGGCCTGCCGCAGATCGGCGAGCAGCTGTTTCTCCCGCTCGCTCAGGGTTTCCGGGAGCCGCAGGGTGGGGGTGAGCAGCAGGTCGCCGCGGCCGGCGCGCAGCGGCCAGCCCTTGCCCCGTAACCGCAGGCTGCGGCCGAGGCTCATGCCGGGGGGCACCTGCACGGTGGCCTCCCCATCCGGTGTCGCCACGCTCACCTCACCGCCAAGGGCCAGCTCGTCGAGGCTGAGGGGCAGCTCGCCCCGCAGCTGGTCGCCATCGAGACGCCAGATCGGATGGGCCTGGAGCTTGAGGGTGAGATAGAGGTCGCCGCGGCGGCCTGTGCCGGGCTGGAGATTGCCCTTGCCCTTCAGGCGCAGCCGGCTGCCGTCCTTCACGCCGGCTGGGATGCGCACCTGCACCCGCTCCTCATTCACCGCCAGGGTGCGCTCGCAGCCTCGGAATGCGTCGGAGAAGCTGAGGGTGAGCGTTGCTTCCGCATCCAGATCCACCGGCACGCCGCGCCCGCCGCCCGGGAACCCGGCCCCGAAGCCGCCGGGCATGCCGCTGCCGCCGAAGCGGCCGAGCAGATCGTTGATGAAGTCGTCGAAGTTGCCGTAGCGGCCGAAATCCACATCCATGCCGCCCATGCCACCTGAGCCGGCGCCGGCCTGGTTCCAGTACTGGCCGAACTGCTCGTAGCGACGCCGCTTGTCCGGGTCGGAGAGCACCTCATAGGCCTCGCTGATCTCCTTGAAGCGGGCCTCGGCGGTCTTGTCGCCGGGGTTGACATCGGGGTGGTACTGGCGTGCCAGCTTGCGGAATGACCGCTTGATCGCCTCGGCATCGGCATTCCGCTCCACCTCCAGCACCTTGAAGTAATCGCGGTAGCCGTTGGCGTTCATCGACAGGTGGCGGTGATGGGGGGAGACCGATGCGGGTTCCGGCCAGGCTGGGACCTGGCACAGATCCATTCATTCTCTCAGTCGCTCCCCGGCTGCGCCGGCGGCGGCGGGGGCGGAAGGCCGAACGCCGCCGCCGGCGATCTGGCGGGAATCGGGCCGAACTTCTAAGGTCAGTTGGCAATTCAGGCCCCCCATGCCGTTGTTCGGGTCCAGGCGTTCCGCCCTGCTGATCACCTGCACCCTTGGACTGCTGGCCGGCCTGACGACCGCTGGGGCTGACGCCAGGGCTCCGGCTGCTGCCCCCCCGGCCAGCACCTCGCCAGGGGTCGGTGAACCCTTGCGCGCCTCCACCGCTGAGCAGGTGGCCCTCGGCAACCACCTGCGCGCCGCAGGGGCGATCTTCTACGGGGCCTGGTGGTGCCCGGCCTGCTTCCAGCAGAAGAACCTGTTCGGTAAGGAAGCCGGCAATCGACTGCCCTACGTGGAGTGTGATCCGAAGACCCCGCCGCCGCCGCGGCCCGGTGAGGGCCGGCAGCGTTGCCTGGCGGCCGGGATCCGTGCTTTTCCCACCTGGGTGATGCCCGGCAGGCCTCGTCTGGAGGGGGTGCAGACGATCAGCGAGCTGGCGGCCTGGAGCGGCTTCCGGCCGGGTGCCTCACCCACGAAACTGCAGGGGTCCAATCGATGAGCGTGACTGATGCGCGTGACCCGATAGGCGTGAACTGATGCGCGTGAACGATGCGCTTGAAGCGATGCGCTTGAAGCAAGCCTCTCGCACCGCTGCGGCTGCGGCAGTGATGGCGCTGCTCGGCTTGGGCAGCATGGCTGCGCCTGCGGTCACCGCCCAGACCGAGACGCCGTCCCAACCCCAGCCGACCGCCCCATTGACCGCCCCATTGACCGCCGCCACGGTCCGGGTCAACGGTCGCAGCATCCCCGTCTGCTCCCATGGCCAGCTCTGCCAGGGCGCCTTCCTCAGAGCCATCTCCAATCGCCCATGACCCTGATGGCGACCGGCGAGCGGCTGTTCCAGCGATTGCGGCAGCGAGGCCGTGAGCTCAAGCATCAGATGAGGCGGCTGCTGGCGCCGGCGCCGCCAGCGAGCAGCCTGGATCGGCGCCAGGGGGACCGGCGCCGCGATCCACGCATCCTCAGCCAGGACCGCCGCGTGCCTGTGTTGCCGCGTCCGCCGATCGCCCAGGGCAACGATCCCTCGCCGCATGTGACCGTGCTGATCCACAGCGACGGTGTCCACCTGGGCAGCGGCTGCCTCTGGGATCTCGGACCAACCGGCATCGGCGTGATGCTGATCCAGCCTCTGGCGCTGCCCTGGGGGAGCATGGTGGAGCTGGTGCTGCTCACCGGCCGGGATGCAGACGAGTTGCGCGTCCAGGCGGAACTGCGCTGGTTGGAGCAGACCGATCACCAGGCCCTGGCCGGATTCCGGTTCGCTGCCGAGGCCCTGCCGGCGGATTCATCCCTGGCCCGTCTGCTGGCGGAACACAGCCCATCCAACCCGTCCCAGAACCAGGAACGGAGCAGCTGCGGCTGAACCCCAGGCCTGAGGCGATCCACACCAAGCCGTGGGAAATCGGCTTTCGAGGCGCGGCCAGAGTGGCGCCCGGTTGACAGTGACGCCCCATCGCGGAAAGGTGCGGCTTCAGGTGCGCCGTGCCGACCAACGCACCGAAGGGGTGGTGCTGCAGGAGCGTTACCGGGCCTCTGAACGCCTGGCCTGCCGGGTGGTGGGCCAGCACCGCAGCACCCAGCGCCACAACGGCAACGTTGTTTCGATCGAGGAGGACAAGCTCCGCCATCGCCTCCGCGAGATCGCAGCGGCGCACATCCGCTGGGGCCCGCGCATGGCCTACCGCCTGCTCAGGCGGGAGGGCTGGAGCGTGAACCACAAGCGGGTGCAACGGCTCTGGCGAGAGGAAGGCCTGCAGCGACCCACTGCCAGGAAGCGAAAACGGGCACAGCCCGCCGATGGCTCAGTGCGGCGTCACAGGGCTGAGCATCCCCACCAGGTGTGGGCCATGGACTTCCAGTTCGACGCCACCGCCGACGGCCGCAGGCTCAAGTTCCTGAACGTGATCGACGAGCACAGCCGCCTCTGCCTGGCGATCCGCGTTCATCCGGTCTGACAACGGGCCGGAGTTCATTGCCCAGGCACTACGGGACTGGTGCGAGGCCAGAACCACCACCAGCACGGCCTACATCGCGCCTGGATCCCCCTGGGAGAACGGCGTTGCCGAGTCGTTCAACGGTCGCTTCCGCGATGAGTTCCTGAACATCGAGCTGTTCACCACAGCCCCCGAGGCGCAGATCCTGGCCGACCGTTGGCGCTGGGAGTACAACTCACCCAGGCCGCATTCGGCCCTCCAGGGGCGTACGCCCCTGGAGGCAGCTCAACAAGGAGCTGCAGCATGACCACACCCACCCACTCTCATAAGGCCTGGACCAATGAAGGGGGTCACGTCATGGCGATTGAATCTCCAAAATCAGGTCGACAGTCTTCATGATGTTTGACTAGCGTTGGATCTATCTTTGCCCTAGTTCCCA
>CAMDLO010000108.1 GCA_945901765.1 Cyanobium sp. NIES-981
TGGTACTCCCTGCCTGCTGCGGGGGCGCGCAGGGCCAGACCGGTGGCGGCGGCGCTGAGCAGCCCACCGCCGCCGGAGGCGATCAGCAACCAGATGCCGATCGGCAGGCTCGGTGTACTCCAGATCAGCAGTCGCAGGCTCAGGGTCGGCCTTGGGTTGAGGGCACCCACCAGCATCACCGCCAGCAACGGGGCCAGCAGGGGGATCAGCAGCAGCTGGCGCAGCAGGGTCAAGGGTCCGACGGCTGAACGTTGGATGACGGGGAGTCTGGCCCGCGGGAAGGACCCTGCCAACGCTGCAGTGGCGCCAGGTCGTAGCCCAGCAGGTCAAACACCCGGATCACCAGGAAGTCGATCATGTCCTCCAGGGTGCGGGGCTGCTGGTACCAGGCCGGCACCGGTGGTGCGATCCGGGCTCCCGCTTCTGCCAGGGCGGTGAGATTGCGCAGGTGCACCAGGTTCCAGGGGGTTTCCCGCGGACAGATCACCAGCGGACGCGCTTCCTTGAGGTGCACATCCGCAGCCCGCTCCACCAGATCGAGCGCCACCCCACCGGCGATCCTTCCGACCGTGCCCATCGAGGCCGGCAGGATCACCATGCCACGGGTGCGGTAGCTGCCGCTGGCGATCGCCGCGGCTTGATCATTCCAGCGGTGGCAACGGAGTTTGCCGGTCTGACACCCGGTGCGTTCCCGCCAGAAGCATTCCTGCACGCCGGGATCGCCGGGCACCTGAATGCCGAGCTCGGCCTGCCAGACCCCAATTGCGCCCCGGCTGACCACCAGCTCCACGCTTTCGCCGGCGGCGAGCAGCAACTGCAGCGCCCGCTGCGCCAACGGCTGGGCAGATGCCCCCGAAATGGCCAGCACCACGGGCGCCATGGCGTCAGCCGTCGTCGTCGAGATCGCTGGCCTCCGGGGTCATGTCCGCATCGTTGAGAGCCCCATCGTTCATGCCCGTATCGACGGCTGCGCGATCGACGTCTGTTTCGCTGTCCCAGCCCTCGGGCAGCACCACCGCCAGATCAATCTGGTGCCGCAGGGCATCCACCTTCTCGATCTCCACCTCAACGGCATCTCCCAGCATGTAGGTGCGGCGGTTCTTGCGTCCCACCAGCCGGTTCTGGCGCGAGCGGTACTCATACCAGTCGTCCTTGAGTGAACTGACGTGCACCAGGCCCTCCACATTCGAGGGGGGCACCTCCACGAAGAAGCCGTAGCTCTGCACGCCGCTGATCACCCCGGAGAGCACCTGACCCACCAGGGGTTCGGCCTGGCGAGCCTGGGCCATCGCCAGCAGGTCGGCCTCCAGCTCGGCCTGGAACCGTCGCCGTCCGTTGAGCCGCTGCACCAGCCCATGGCTCAGGGCGTCCTGGAACGGCGCCAGCTGGCTCGGGGCCAGCAGCGGCCAGTCGATGGCACCATGGCAGCTGGGTGCGGCCAGATCCACGCTCACCTTGTGGCGAACGCTGGGCCGGTCCTTGCCCTCGGTGAGCAGGAGCACCAGCACCTGCTGGTTCCAGATGTCGGCGTAATGCAGGCCAGGACAGGCCCAGGGCGCTGAAGCCGCCAGCTCGCCCTGCAGGCCCGCCATAGCCAGTTCCGCCGGGGTGGCACTGATCTGCTGGGGTTGCAGCACGGCTCTGAGCTGCTGTTGCAGCGCCCGGCAACGGTCCGTGGTGCTGAAGGCCAGAGCCAGTTCAGCGGCGTTGGCATGGCCCTCCTCTCCGAGTTCCAGGGGGATGTCGAGGGCCAGTGCCGCCCGGGCCACGTCGTTCAGATCGCTGGCGGCAGCAGTGGCATTGCCGATGAAGAGACCAGGCAGCTCCAGGGCGGCGAAATGGCTGCCGAGGGCCCTGCCGGCCAGCAGCACCGCCTCCCGCAGGACGGCGCCGACATCGTGGGTCGGCAACTGCACCAGCCAGCCCTGCTGGGCTGGCAGCGGCGCGGGCACGGCCAGATCACCCAGGCTCTCGATCGGCGGCATCGGCAGGTTCAGCTCGATCGAGCCGGCCGCCAGGCGGCGCTGCCGCAGCAGGGCGGCCAGATCCACCAGCGCGGTCAGGTTGTCCAGCTGGTCCTTGAGGGGTTTGAGCGGTGCCGCCAGGGTGCGGCTTTTCGGCTTGCGCTCGGCCAGGGCCGTGAGGGCAGCCTGATCCACCCGCGCCACGGGGCGAATCTGACTGCGGCAGAACCGGTAGGCGGTGAGCTCGCCGCTGGCGTCGATTTCCAGGGCAACCGACAGTGCTGCCTGAGCCTCACCAGGTCGGAAGGTGACCGCTTTGCTCAACGCCGCGCTGAGGAGCGGCAGCCACTGACGACCGAGGCAGAGAGCGTCCGCCTGGTCCCGCAACCAGAGGTCGAGGCTGCTGGCCGCGCTGAACCGCTCCGCCACCGCTGGAGCATGAAGCCACAGCGTCCAGCCCTGATCTTCGCGCCGCTCCAGCGCCAGTGCCGGCATGGGTGGGGCATCCTTGGCCTGCCATGCCTCGATCAGCAGAGTGGCCTGGGCTGTCAGATCGGTGCGCTCGCCTGGTTCCAGCGTTCGCAGGGACGGTCGGGGTGCCGATGTCCTGCCGTTCAGCCTGTGCTTGGTGAGCAGAAGATCGAGGTCGGCGTCCTCACCGCCGTTCACCGGCAGCCGGCGAGCCACATGCCCCTGAGGAGCGAACTGAGCCACCGGATAGCGGTCGATTGCCACCTCCACCACCGACTGCTGGCTGGGATCGAGATGGTCGGCGTCGGCGTCCGGCAGCTCCACGCTCGTCAGCAGCCGGTCATCCAGCGGTGTGGCCACCAGCCGCTCCTGCTGTTGCTCAACCTGGGCCAGCAGGGTCGTGGTGTGGCGCTCCAGGATGCACTGCACGCCCCCTTCCGGCGAGCGGCGGCGGCCCCCTTCACGGGTCACCTTCACCAGCACCCGATCGCCGTTCCAGGCGTGGTTGAGCAGATGCTCCCGGATGTAGATGTCTTCGCCTCCGTCTTCTCGCAGAGCGAAGCAGAAGCCCTTGCTTGAGCAGCGCAGCCGGGCGGGAATCAGTTCGGGGTTATCCCGTCGCTCCACACCGTCTTCGCTTTCGGCCACCAGTCCCAGCCGGCCCAGGGCCTGGAGGGCGATGCGCAGCTGCCGTTCCGCGTCGCTGCCGTTGAGCCCGAGGGCTTTCTCCAGCTTTGCCGTCGGGAGGGGGGCCTGGGGGGAGAGCTGGTCGAGCAGGTCGGCGACCGTGAACGTCATCGGGTCTGGCAACGGGTTGGTGATCGCCACCGGAGGTCGCACGAGGGGCCTGCGCAGATGGCGTGGGGGAGCGGGTGTCCGGGCTCGAAGCGATGCCCGCGACATCCAGACTTGTGTCGGGTTGACTTTAGGCAGTGGGGTGACCTCTGCCCAGGGGGCTTCAGCTGGCTTCTTCCGTTTCCGGGGCCGCCGCCTTCAGGATCAGCCGGAGCCCGAGGATCAGAAACCCGGCAGAGGCCGCCAGCTGCAGGGCATCAGTGGGAATCACCGCCGAGAGCGAACCGCCGGCGGCCGCCCCCAGCAGGCTGGCCAGTACCAGCGCCAGGGAACTGCCGGCGAACACGGCGACCGGCCTGGTCGAGGTGCCGCTGATCGTGACGATGGCCAACTGGGTCTTGTCGCCCAGTTCCGCCAGAAACACGGTCACGAATGTGGAGGCCAGCAGGGCGAGATCCATGGAGCGGTGGAGCAGGGGTGGTGAGCAGGGGCGGTCGAGCAGGGGCGCTGGAGTTGAATGGCGTCGGCCTGGGAGGTCATCCCTGCAGCAGGTCTGTGGGCAGCGGGCTGAGGTGCAGCATGGCCTGACGTCCCAGCCACAGACTGAGCGCCACCATCAGCAGCCCGGCCAGCCGCTCTAGTTGGTGGGCCGGCATGAGCTTGGCCAGCCATCGTCCCAGCAGCACCCCCACCAGGCTGGAGCTGATCAGGGCCAGGGAGGCACCCACGAACACCAGCACCGGTCTGCCGGACTGGGCGGAGAGCAGCAGGGCCGCGAGCTGGGTCTTGTCCCCGAGCTCCGCCAGAAACACCGTCGTGAAGGTGGTGAAGAAGGCGGTGAACCAGGCCCGGCGGGGATGGTCGGTGGGGGAGGTGGACTCGCTGGTCATGGCCGGCGGATCGCCCGCTGGAATCGCCGCATCACCCTGCCACGGCCCCCGTATTCACTGCGGATCTGGTCGGTGCAGCAGCGAATGGCCAGGTCATGCATCTCCGCCGGCCACAGCTGGGGGGAGGCAGCGGCTGGGGGGGGTGGCGCCACCGGGTCTCCGTTGCCGTTGGGAGCGAACAGGCGGGCCAGATTGCTCACCTGGCAGAAGTCAGGCCGTTCGCTGTAGATGCGGCAGCGCCGGGCTCCCGTATCGAAGTGAATGCACCAGCCATCCGGGCCGACCATCGCCAGATAGGTGTGCCGCTGCTGGGGATCAAGTGCCTCGAGCGCTTCCTGCCGCAGGGCTGGATCGAGGCGGCAGCAGGCACCACAGCCGGCGATGCACTGCCACTGGGGAGACTGAGCCATGGCCGGACGCGGGTGAATGGTCAGCTTCGCAGGCGGGCTGCTGTGACAAGCCGTCACAGGCCCGGCGGGTTCGCGCGTCCAGGCAGCTTGACCAGTTTAAAGTCCACCAACATATTCGCGCCACTGCGCCGGCATCCATGGGCATCGACTTCCACCTGATTGCCAACTTCGCCGCTTTGGCCCTGATCACGTTGGCTGGCCCGGCCGTGATCTTCATCCTTTTCTATCGCCGCGGCGCGCTCTGATCATCGGCAACCGAAGCGGTTCACTGAAATTATTGTGTCCCAGTGCAAATCTCACTGGCTGTATTTTGTCAGTGTATTTGCGGTTAAAGGGATAATTCACTCAAGGCTTTCAGCCCTTAAGCGAAGATTCAATATTATTAATATGGTCTTTTGCTTTATTTTAGTAAATCAATGATTGCCGCTCTGTCTGGATTCTTCGCGCAATTGCATGTTGCTTGGGGATTGCAGCTGGCCTAACCTGTCATTTGTGATTATCCACCTCTGCGCTGCAGGCAGGTCAATGGTTTGCTCTTGCCGCAGCATGGGTTTCCTCATGGCCCTGGGCTGCAGTTGTCTTGTCTTGGTCCAGCCTTTGCCGGGTCGTTTTGTTGATTCAGAGGGCTACTGACCCTTCAATCGGATGTTTTGAGGCGATTCTGCTCACGGAGTTGCTGTTGTGCTTCTAACTGTGAGGCGAGCGCGTGGTAAACGGGCTTCGGTTGAATCCGTCGACCGACCCAGGCTGCCAGCACGGCGCTCAGCAGGATGCCGAACAGCCACTGCTGGTCGCCGGCCAGGCGGAGGGCGAACACGGTCGTCATCAGGGGCAGCTGGGTGGCGCCTGCCAGGCCTGCAGC
>CAMDLO010000109.1 GCA_945901765.1 Cyanobium sp. NIES-981
GCCTCATAGGGGCTGGAGATGCCGGTGAACTCCTTGATCTCGCCGGCGCGGGCCTTGGCGTAGAGCCCCTTGGTGTCGCGCTGCTCGCACACGCCCAGGTCGGCGGCGCAGTGGATCTCGATGAAGTCGCCGGCGGGTACCAGGGCGCGCACCTTGTCGCGGTCGGCCTTGAACGGGGAGACGAAGGCGGTGAGCGCCACCACGCCCGCATCCACGAACAGCTTGGCCACCTCGCCGATGCGGCGGATGTTCTCCTCCCGGGCGGCGTCGGAGAAGCCCAGGTCCTTGCAGAGGCCGTGGCGGATGTTGTCGCCATCGAGCACATAGCAGGCCAGGCCCTGCTCGAACAGGGCCGAGTTCACCGCATTGGCCAGGGTGCTTTTGCCGGCGCCGCTCAGGCCCGTGAACCAGAGGATGGCGCTGCGGTGGCCGCGCTGATGGGCCCGGGCCGCCCGGGTCACCGTGGAGTGGTGCCAGGCGATGTTGGTGCTGTTGCCCTCGGTGGTGAGCGCGCCGTAGGTGGGGTTGGCCTGGCTGGCTTCAGAGGGGACAGCGGACATCGACTCGGGACGGACTGGGCGCCATTGTGGCTGGCCGCCCCCATCCCTAGAGCCCCAGCAGCAGCCCCGTTTCCGCCGCCGCCCGGAACACCAGGCCGTGGCGCCGCACCAGGGCCGGCAGGGCGTCGTAGCCACCGCCGATCACCGTGGCAATGGCAATCCGCCGCCTCAGGCAGGCTTCCAGCACCATCCGGTCGCGCAGCAGCAGGCCGGTGTCGCTGAGGGCCAGCCGGCCGAGGCGGTCGTCGCGGTGGGGATCGACGCCGGCGTTGTAGAGCACCAGCTGCGGCTGCACCTGCTCCAGCAGCTCCGGTAACAGGCGGCCCACCGCCGCCAGGTAGCTCTCGTCGTCGAGGCCATCGGCCAGGGGCAGGTCGTGGTCGCTGGTCTGCTTGCGCAACGGGAAGTTGCTGGCGGCATGGGCCGAGAGGGTGAACACGCGCCCATCGCCCGCGAAGATCGCCGCGGTGCCGTCGCCCTGGTGCACGTCCAGGTCGATCACCATCAGCCGCGTCACCGCCCCCTCCGCCAGCAGCACCCGGGCCGCCACCGCTACGTCGTTGAAGATGCAGAAGCCACTGCCGTAGTGGGGAAAGGCGTGATGGGTGCCGCCGGCCAGGTGGCAGGCCAGCCCGTGGGCCAGGGCCAGCCGGGCGGTGAGCAGCGTGCCCCCCACCGCCAGCCAGGTGCGGCGCACCAGGGGGCTGGTGGCAGGCAGGCCGATACGGCGCTGGGCCGGGGCCGGCAGGCGGTCCTGGGAGAAGCCCTCGTGATAGGCGCGGCTGTGCACCAGCTCCAGGGCGCGCCGGGGGATCGGCAGCGGCTGGTGCAGTTGCTCCGGCCGGGCCAGATCCAGCTGGCGCAGGTGATCGTGCAGCAGCCGGAACTTGGCCATCGGGAAGCGATGGCTGCTGGGCAGCGGCGCCGAATAGGCCGGGTGATACACCAGCGGTGGACGCATCGCTGGCCCCGCTCAGGCGGTCCGGGCCGGTGCCGTCACCAGCAGGCCGCCGCGGGGGCTGGGGCTGGGCACCAGCTGCAGGCTGAGGTCCTGGTCCGGGGCCAGCTGCAGCCGCACCTGTTTGAGCAGCCCCACCGCCATCAGCCGAATCTCCAACTCGGCCAGGGCCTTGCCCAGGCACACCCGCTCGCCGCCGCCGAAGGGCAGCAGGGTGAGCCCGCTGCCCTCGCCCAGGTGGCGGCCGGGCCGGAACTGCTCCAGATCGTCGGCCTGCAGCGACATGTCAGCGTCCTCGGGCCCGTGGCGGTTGGAGGCGGCCAGGGCCACCTGCACCACCTTCCCGGCCGGCACCGCCACCCCATCGAGCACCAGCTCCCGGGTGGTGCGCCGGAAGAAGCCACCCACCGGTGGGTTGAGGCCCATCACCTCCTGCACCATCGCCGCCAGCCGCGGCGCAGCCGCGGCGTCATCGGCGGTGGCGGCCTCGCCGGGTGCTGGTGGCCAGGGCAGGGCGTCCAGCTCCTCCTGCAGCCAGGCCAGCTCCCGGGGGTGCTGCAGCAGCGCCGCCAGCAGGCAGCTCAGCGAGGAGGCGGTGGTCTCGTAGCCGGCGAACAGCAACAGCAGCAGCTGTTCCACCAGATCGTCGTCGGTGAGCGGCAGCCCGGCTTCGTCCAGGCCGCCGCTGAGCAGATCCAGCCCACCGGCCAGGGGCAGGCCCTGGCCGGCCTGCTGGCGCGCTCGCTCCAGCACCTCGCCCAGCCGGGCCAGCAGCCGCTGCCGCGCCGCCAGGGCCCGGGCGAAGGGGCTGCCCGGAATGGCCAGGGGGATGGAGAACAGCGCCCGGGTCCAGATCTCGAAATCGGCGAACAGGGCGTCGCGGTCGCCCCCGTCCAGGCCCAGCACCACCTGGGCGATCACCGTGAACGCGAAGCGCCGCAGCCGATCCACCAGGGGCACCGCAGCGGTTGCCGCCGCCAGCTCCGCCGCCAGCGCGTTCACCAGGGCCACGATGCCCGGGCTGTAGCGGCGCAGCGCCGCCGCCGAAAACAGCTGACCGACCACCCGTCGCCGCGCCCGGTGGTCGGCGCCATTGCGGTTGGCCAGGGAGCGGCTGCCCAGCAGCTGTTTCACGCTGGCGGGCCACCAGCCCTCGCTGGCCTCCGGCTGGGTGAGCAGTGCCTGGATCGCTGGGCCGCCCCGGATGAACACCAGCGGCTGGCCCAGCAGCCGCGTTTCGTACACATTGCCGAAGCGCTCGAAGCGCCGCCGGGCGAAATCACCGTCGCGGAAGAAGGCCAGCGCCTCCAGCACGCCGGTGACGGCGCCGGTGCTGGGCAGGGGCCTGGGGCTGGCGGCGGCGGCGGTGTTCCCGGGGGCCATCGCCTCAGCCCCCCGCCTGCTTGGGCCGGAAGCCGGCCTGCTCCAGGGCTGCCAGGGCCGCTGCCACCTGGTCACCCTGCAGCTCGATCACACCGTCTTTGAGGGTGCCGCCGGTGCCGGCGCTGGCCTTGAGCTGCTTGAGCAGGCTGCGGGCCTCGGCATCGGGCAGCTCCAGGCCGGTGATGGCCGTCACCAGCTTGCCGCCCTTGCCGGCCTTCGTGCGCTGCACCCGCACCGGTTGCTGGGCCCTGGGGGTGGCTGGTGAGGCTGCGGCGGGCCGGGCGAGGCTGGCGGCGCTGCTGAGGCTGCCGAATTCCTGCCAGCCCCCTTTCTTGGCCATCCGTTCTGCGCCGCCGTTGATCCCATTCTGGAGGGGCTCAGCCCGCCACCGCCTCCACCACGCTCACTGCTGAGGCGGTGGGGTGGATCCTCTCCATCCAGGTGCTGCAGGAATTTTTTGTCCAGGCCACCTGGGTGAGCCGCTCCCGGGCCCTGTCCATGGACGAGGCCCGGATGCTGATCGATTGCTGGGGCCGCTTCACGGTGCAACCCATCACCTGGGAGGTGCTCCAGCGCGCCCTTGATCTGCGGGCCATGCACCCCCTCTCTTTTTGGGATGCGGCGATCCTGGCAGCTGCCGAGCAGAGCGGCTGCACCCTGCTGCTCTGTGAGGACCTGAGCGACGGGGGCCGGTACGGCGCGGTGGAGGTTCGCAATCCTTTCCGGCGGCTGGGTTGAGCGTCCCCGTTGGCATCCACTGGCCACCCATCCATCCACACCATTTCCGGCCTGCCGATGGAGGCTTTGGTGCGCCTGCTCGCCCTGTTCTGCGCCGGCACGTGGCCCGGGTGGGGCTGCGGCTGGTGCCGCCTCCCTAGGCTGCTTCCACTGCATGCCGCCGCTGGTGACCGCCACCGTTCCCCCCGCCTCCCTCTCCCCCGAGGTGCGTCCCGATCCCCTCGGCCGCTTCGGGCCCTACGGCGGCCAGTACGTGCCGGAAACGCTGATGCCGGCCCTGGCCGAGCTGGAGGCGGCCGCCGCTGAGGCCTGGGCCGATCCGGCCTTCACCGAGCGGCTCAACCACCTGCTGCGCACCTATGTGGGCCGGCCCAGCCCGCTGTATGAGGCCGAGCGGCTCACGGAGCTCTACCGGCGGCCCGAGGGCGGCCCGCGCATCTGGCTGAAGCGCGAAGACCTGAACCACACCGGTGCTCACAAGATCAACAACGCCCTCGGCCAGGCCCTGCTGGCCCTGCGCATGGGCAAGCAGCGGATCATCGCCGAAACCGGCGCCGGCCAGCACGGCGTGGCCACCGCCACCGTGTGCGCCCGCTTCGGGCTGGAGTGCGTGATCTACATGGGCGCCGAGGACATGCGCCGCCAGGCCCTCAACGTCTTCCGCATGCGGCTGCTGGGGGCCACCGTGCAGCCGGTGACCGCCGGCACCGCCACCCTCAAGGACGCCACCAGCGAGGCGATCCGCGACTGGGTGACCAACGTGGAGACCACCCACTACATCCTCGGTTCGGTGGCCGGCCCGCACCCCTACCCCATGCTGGTGCGCGACTTTCACGCCTGCATCGGCATCGAGGCCAAGCAGCAGTGCCAGGACGCCTTCGGCCGCCTGCCGGACGTGCTGGTGGCCTGCGTGGGCGGCGGTTCCAACGCCATGGGCCTGTTCCACCCGTTTGTGGAAGACACCTCCGTGCGCCTGATCGGCGTCGAAGCCGCCGGTGAGGGCGTCCCCACCGGTCGCCATGCCGCCACCATCACCGAAGGCCGCGTCGGCGTGCTGCACGGCGCCATGAGCCTGCTGCTGCAGGACGACGAGGGCCAGGTGCAGGAGGCCCATTCGATCAGCGCCGGCCTCGACTACCCCGGTGTGGGCCCCGAGCACAGCTATCTCAAGGGCATCGGCCGCGCCGAATACGCCGCCGTCACCGATGCCGAAGCGCTCGACGCCCTGCAGCAGCTCTGCCGCCTGGAAGGGATCATTCCCGCCCTGGAAACGGCCCACGCCTTCGCCTGGCTCGACAAGCTCTGCCCCACCCTGGCCCCCGGCACCGAGGTGGTGGTGAACCTCTCCGGCCGCGGCGACAAGGACGTCAACACCGTGGCCGACAAGTTGGGCGACAGGCTGGGGGGCTGAGCCCCTCGCTCCTCAGGCCCCACCGGTATCACTCGGCCCTGGCCGCGAGGCGTTTTCAAACAGGGCCAGGCTGGCCGGGAACTGGCGCTGATCCGGATCGCGGTCGCTGGCGTTCGTTGGGCGCAGTCGGGTGGTGTATTCCAGCCTCAGGCCATTCACCGGATCGTCGAAGAAGAAGGAGCGGTAGGGATCCAGATCGAGCAGCTCCCCCACCACCACGCCGGCGCTGATCAGCTCCTGCCGCCGTGCTTCCAGGGCCGCCAGCGAGGGGCAGCGGAAGGCGAAGTGAAAGGTGCCCGT
>CAMDLO010000110.1 GCA_945901765.1 Cyanobium sp. NIES-981
GGGTTGCGCAGCATCGCCTCCCAGGCCGGCGGCTTCGTGGCCGTGGCCGATGATCCCGCCAGCGGAGATCTCGTGCTCCACTACAGCAACGACCAGCTGCTCGGCCCCCGCGGCAAACGGGTGAGCCTCGATGTGCGCGGCGGCATCCCCATCTCCCCCAATCTCAGCATCATCGACGCCACCGTCGCCTCCTCCTCCGCCCTCGCCGCTGCTGCCCAGCCCGCCGCCTTTCAGTCGCTCCTCGATCAGGCGCCGGGCTCTTTGCGACCGGCACTGCGGCAATCGGTCAAGACCCTCACCACCAGCCTGCGGCGCCTATCACCGCTGGCCAGCTTCCGCAGCGGCGGACGACTGGAACTCGACATCCCCGCCAGCGCCTCCAGCGATCAGAATTTCGATCGGCTCTATCGCAACGCCGGTAAGGCCGCCGAGGTGCGGCTGATGGATGGCGGCTATGTGGACAATGCCCCGGCCGCCACCACGCTGCGGCACATCCAGCAGCAACAGGGCCGCTCCGAGCCCTTTGATCTCACCCTGTTCTTCAACAGCAGCATCGATACGGTCGCAGATCCGCTCACCGGCGTGCGCATGAACGTCGCCGAATCCGGCAGCAGCCTCAGCAGCTTCCTGCTCCCCGCCGATCTCGCCCAGCTCTTCGGACGCACCGTCAAGGAGGCGGTCGCCGCGCCGGGTTCGTTGGTGGATGGCCCTTTCCCAGGCCTGCGGAACAAGATGCCCTCCCCCCAGATCTTTGCTGAATCCGCCTGGCGGGGGGAGAGCGCCCCGGAGTGGGAATTTCAGCGCGGCAACCTGCAGATCCGCTACTTCGATCTCGACGTCACCACCGTCACCAACCGGCAGTTCGGCATCGTGGGCGGCCAGAGCGGCCGCGTGCGCCTGTTCACCAGCAACAACGCCGATTCCTTCGCCGCACCCGTGCAGCAGAGCATCCTCAACGAATACAACCTCAACTATGTGCTGGGCCGCCGGGCGATCAGCCAGGAGGGAGGGGCCGCGCACCTACTGGACGCCCTCGGTGTGCCTGCGCCGGTCTGATCCCGCCCCGCAGCGCAGCCATGACATCACCCGATCCCACCGCGGCAACCCTGCCCCCCAGCGTGGCCGTGCGCTATGAACACAGCCTCTCGCTGCCGGCCCTGCTGGAGCGGCTCCACCTCTCGGTGCTGCTCTCCACCTACCAGGCCGGCCGGGTGGTGAGCCTCGGCAGCCACCGGGGCCAGCTGCAGGTGGGCTTCTCCCGCTTCGATCAGGCGATGGGTCTGGCGCGCACGCCCACAGGACTGGTGGTGGGCAGCCGCGATGCCATCTGGAGCCTGCCCGCCAGCCGCGAGATCGCCCCGCGCATCAAGCCGGAAGGCCAGCACGACATCGCCTTTCTGGCCCGCTCCTGCCACCACAGCGGCCCGCTGATGGGCCACGACCTGGCCTGGTGCGGTGAGCGCCTCTGGCTGGTGAACACCCTGTTCAACGGCCTGGTCACGATCGAGGGCAGCTGGAGCTTCGTGCCCCAATGGCAGCCGCCCTTCATCGGCGGCTGGGCAGCGGGCGACCGCTGCCACCTCAACGGCCTGGCGATCAGCGACGACGGCCGCGCCCCGGCCTACGTGACCGCCCTCGGGGAATGCGACAGCGAGAACGGCTGGCGGGAGAACAAAGCCACGGGCGGCTGCCTGATCCATGTGCCCTCGGGCGAGGTGGTGCTGCGCGGCCTGGCCATGCCCCACTCGCCACGCCTCTACAACGGCCAGCTCTACCTGCTCGATTCCGGCCAGGGCAGCCTGGTGCGCTTCGATCCGCTCACCGGCACCCGCAGCACCGTTGCCACGCTGCCCGGCTTCACGCGCGGCCTCGACTGCTTCGCGGGCCATGCCTTCGTGGGCCTCTCGCAGATCCGCGAGACGGCGGTGTTCGGCGGGCTGCCCCTGCAGGAGGCGGGCCAGCAGCTGCGCTGCGGCCTGGCGGTGGTGGATCTGGGCACAGCGGAGCTGGTGGGCCTGTTCTGGTTCCACTCCGGCGTGGAGGAGGTGTTCGCGGTGACAGTGCTGCCCGGCTATCGCAATCCGGTGGTGATCGGCCCTGACACCACCAGCGATGCCAGCCAGACCGTGTGGATGGTGCCGCCGGCGGCGCCGCGCTGACCCGATTCATCCCTGCCAAGCCGCAAGCCGGCAGCAGTCCTGCATCCGAGCGTTCGGCGCCGGGCAGGGATCGGCAGGCTGAGTGGAATGCGGCAGCTCAGCAGTGCAGAGGCGATGGTGACACCCCCAGCCAGCGACCATGCCCTGCGCCTGGCGGGCCTGTGGCTGGCCTGGCTGCTGGTGATGCTCTTTCACGTGGAGCTGGGCCTGATGCCCCTGTTTCACGGCCTCTCGGTGGAGATCCGCAGCCGGGTGCCGAGCGCCCGTCTGCCGGCCATTTTTCTGACGATGCTGATCTACTTCCTGCTGCCGGTTTTGGCCCTGCTGCTGCTGGTCCACGCCCTCTCGGCACCGGGCGGCTGGAGCGCCGCGCCCTGGCTGCGCGCCGGCCAGTTCTGGTTCAGTGCGCTTTACAGCCTCAGCAACGCCATCCACCTCGCGGCCGACATCCGCATCCCCGATGCCAGAGGCGATCAGGTGCTGCTGATGGCCGTGCTCACCCTGATCGGCCTGGCCATCAATCTCGAAGCGTGGCAGTGGTGGCAGGGGTGAGCGCCTGCCAAGCTGAACCCATTCCGGTCGATCAAGGCTGATGGGAGGCCCCCTGCTGATCCTGCTGCCCTGGTGCATCTTCGCCGTGGCGGTGGGCCTGAAACTGTGGCGGTTCGGCTCGATGCTTCATCGCGGCAGAAGGCAGCCTGTTGAGCGGTTCCGGGCCGCACTGGAGCGCAGCTGGGCCCGGGATCAACAGAGCGCCTGAGGCGGAGGCGCAGCGTCGCCACGGGGATCCTCCGCCACCAGAAACCGGTCACGGCCGTTCTGCTTGGCGATCAGCAGGGCCGCATCGGCACGCCTGTACACATCGTTGTAGCGCTCGCCGCTGCGATGCTCGGCCACCCCAATGCTCACCCGCGGCTCCACCACCGCATCCGGTACGTCAACCTGCAGCCCGCGCACCGCCTCGATCAACCGCTGGGCGACGAGCTGGGCGGTGGCCAGATCGGCGCCCGCCAGCAGGGCCAGAAACTCCTCACCGCCCCAGCGGGCGCAGGCGTCGTAGTCGCGCAGGCTGTTGCGGAAGACACGCGCCAGGGCCACCAGCACCTTGTCGCCCACTTCGTGGCCGAAGCGGTCGTTGATGCCCTTGAAGCGGTCCACATCAATCGCCAGCAGGGAGTAGGTGGTGCCCTCCCGCAAGGTGCGGTGATCCTCCTGCAACAGCCGATCGGCCATCAGGCGCCGATTCGGCAGGCCCGTGAGCTGATCATGGGTCGACGCTTCCTGCAGCGCCTTGTTCAGATCGGCCAGCATCGCCTGATAGCGATCGGAGATGCGGATCGCCTTCTCAAGCTTGCGGATCTGCTGATCGTAGCGACGGCTCAGATGGCACATCTGCTCACGTGCGCTGCTCTGATATCGGTCGGAGATCGTTGTGATGCGCTCAAGCCGGGTGAGCTGCTGCCCCATCCGCTCAATCATCGCCTCGAGCAGATCCCGCAACGGATGGCCGAGATAGCGCTCATCGGCGAGGAGTTCGGCGATGCGCACATCCAGGGGATCGTCGGCTGAGGGGAGAGGAGCGGGCGGCATGAACGGAATCAGCACGGGGGCTCAGCGCGAACGACCTGGAAGCCAGGCCTCAGTCGGGAATAGCGACAATATCGAATTCGAACGTATAGTCTTCTTTAAATTCTTCGCCAAGCTCAGCGGAGCGCGGATTGCGATTGTTGTAAAGCCAAAGCACCGAAATATCACGCCCACTGTGAACGAAGTGCTCAAGTCGATCAAAAATATCAATCATGGCACGGATACTGCTGGTATTTAGATAGCTAAGCTGCAGCTCCAGTCGCAGTGGTCGATCCGTCAACTCCAGGAATGTCTGCACCCAGGAGATAATTCCGTCGAATATCTCATACGTATTTTCTGGATAGGATTCGCCCGCCATTTCCAGGCGTCCGGAACGCCAGTCCGCTGCCACCGAGGGAGTCGACTGGGTGGGAGCCAGGATCAGATCGGCGCCGGCTCCGCTGTGGCCTGAGGTCTGAGTCATCGGATTTCAGATCGTGGCCCGCAAGGTGAAGAATGCCCGACCGGCCTCCAGCCGGTCAAGGCTGCAGAGCAAAGGAGCCGTGGATTTGCGCGCCACCTCGATCAACCCAAGACCAGCGCCGCTGGTCGAACCTTCCGAGCGGGGCTGTCGCAACTGTTGCTTGTAGAGAGCCTTAAGCTCAGTTTTATCCAGTGCAGTGAGCGCTGCAATGCGCTCCTGCAGGGCCTCACCGTCCGCATATTCAACAACATTTCCAGCGGATACGATATAATGACCATCACCAGACTCAGCAATAACAACCGTGGCGGTAGATTCGGGCTCAACATAATCGTTTCGAGCCGAATAATGGCGGATATTCTGACTGATTTCGATGTAGACGCTAAATACATCCATGGCCGCAGTCGTGCATTCCCGCGTAGACTCAATATGCTCTTTTAATGCAGTCCCGATCTCGCTGATGAGGGTGCGCGAAATCGGACCGTTGAAACAGATCAAAATCCGTTCCGAGGAGAAAAAGTCTCGCAGCGAGGCCAGACTACGCAGGGTAGAGAGCGAGGTTGTCATCTGCTCAAGGCTTCATAGTCATACTAACAACCGATCGACGAGAGCACCTGCAGTTCCGTCAACCGAGGCGAAACGACAACATCGTGATGTCGTCACGCTGAGGATGATTGCCCATGAAGGTCCTGAGCGAGCGGCCGAAGGCCTGGTGCTGCATGCTGAGCGGCTTGGCAGCGTGGGCCAGGAGCCAGTCGCGGAAGCGCTCCGTGCCGAAGCCGAAGCCGTGATCGCCACCGGCCTGATCGAACACCCCGTCTGTGGCCATGTAATAGGTGAAGCCCTTGAGCAGGGGCACCTGATGATCGTGATAGGTGCCGGTGCGCCTGTCCCAGAGAGAGCGATTGTCGCCACGGGCCAGCTCAACCCGCTTGCCATCACTCCAATACAGCGAGATTTTGGCACCGGAGAAACGCATGATGCCTTCGTTGAAATCGAGAAACACCAAACCCACATCCATGGATGTGGCGATGGCACGGGAGATCTGAGCCTCACTGAGCACCATGTTCATGCCCGCATGGGTGGCCTGAAGCACAGCCGCAGGGGAACTGATCCCCACCTGCTGGAT
>CAMDLO010000111.1 GCA_945901765.1 Cyanobium sp. NIES-981
ATTGTTATTAATCTGGAAATCATCTTTAGCCCGTTTTTTGCCGGGCTTTGGAGCTCAAAAGCCCTCGTCAGGCACTAAGGACGGTGGCGGTGGATCGTCCTCGTCGTCCATCCGTGACGTGGACCCGTAAACCGGTTCATGGTGAATGAAAGACCTCATCCGGCCAGATTGGGCCGGGTTCTTCACCATGAAACGCACCAGGCACACAGCGGAGCAGATCATCCGCAAGCTCACAACCACCGAGCAGCCGATCGCAAAGAGCAAGACCGTCGCCGACGTCTGCCGCGTGATCGAGATGACGCAGCCGACCTATCACCGCTGGCGGCAGCAGTACGGCGGCATGCAGGCCGAGGAAGCCAGACTGCTGAGCCAACTGGAGCTGGAGAACGCCCGGCTCAAGAAGCTTCTGGCAGAAGCCGAGCTGGAGGAGGCCATGCTCTAGCCGCAGGCTTCTGCGAAGCAGTGGGGCCTCGCCGAGGGACACCTCTGAGCCCGGAGAATCGCCGCAGAGCCGTCGCGGTTCTGCAGGAGCGTTACCGGGCCTCTGAACGGCTGGCCTGCCGGGTTGTTGGAGAGCACCGGAGCACCCAGTGCAACGCCAGCAAGGTCACAGGCATCGAGGCGGCCAAGCTCCGCCATCTCCTCCGGGAGATTGCAGCGGAGCACACCCGCTGGGGGCCCGGATGGCCTACCGCCTGCTGCGGAGGGAGGACTGGACGGTGAACCACAAGCGGGTGCAGCGGCTCTGGCGGGAGGAAGGCCTGCAGCGGCCCACTCCCCGCCAGCAAAAGCGGGCACGACCCGCAGACTCAAGTTCCCGAACGTGATTGACGAGCACAGCCGCCTCTGTCTGGCCATCCGGGTGTGCAGGAGCAGCGGCACAACCACGGCCTACATCGAGCCTGGTTCCCCGTGGCAGAACGGCTTTGCCGAATCGTTCAACAGCCGGTTCAGGGACGAATCCCTGAACACCGAGCTGTTCGCCACGGTGGCTGAGGTCCAGGACTTGGCCAACCGCTGGCGCTTGGAGTACATCACCCTCAGGCCGCACTCGGCCCTCCAGGGGCGTACGCCTCTGGAGGAGGCTCTAGGAGCTGCTGCATGACCACCCACTCTCATCGCGCCTGGAACGATGAAGGGGTTCACGTCACGCCAACGCAGAGGAGACCCCGGAGGAGCATTTCCGCAGGACTGGATTCAGAACGACGTGATTCCGCAGGACTGGATTCAGAACGACGTGATTCAGTTCAGACAGGGGATTGCCACAAGGCAAACCTGGCCGGGTCGATCGGTGAACGGATGGCCTTCACAGCAGTGGCGTGATCACCTGCAGGAGGTCGGCGGCACCTGTGGCCCCCAGCAGGAACGGGGCCCTTGCGCCGGCATCCGTGGCCCAGCCGCCACTGCGCAGGTGGCTGAGCTGGGTGTCAGCCAGGGCGGAGGGGTTTGTGACTGCTGGAGCGGCCTTGCTGCGGATCAGGTTTTCGCTGGAGCCGCTGAGGCCATTGAGGCCATCCTGGCGGTCGCGGCGGGCTCTGCTGTTTCGGCTGCGGCGGTCGTCATTGAGGATCAGCCCGCTAGCGAGTGACGTGCCGATCGTGGCGTTGACGGCGTTGCGGAGGGAGACGGCGAAACGTTCATTGCTTTCCACATCGCGATCGCCGCGCACCTGAATGGTGATCGTGGCTGCTGTCTGCTCAGGTGCGAAGCTCACGGTGCCGGCAGGGAAGGCATTGGCGGTGAAGTCGCCAGCGCTGGCTCGGCTCCTGCCGCTGCCGCTGCCGGTCACGCTGTAGTCGACGCTGGCGGCGGCGCTGGTGTCGCCTGAGCGGCTGATGGTGAAGCTGAAGGGTGTGCTGCCGCTGTTGCCTTCCGCCAAGACCGCCGAGCTGGCGGCGATGGCCAGCTGAGGTGGCGGCGGCGGGACATCGTCATTGCGGATCAACCCGGCCGCAACCGCGGTGCCGATCGTGGCGTTCTCGGCGTTGCGGAGGGAGACGGCGAAACCTTCATTCGCTTCCACCTCCAGATCGCCGCGCACCTGAATCTTGATGGCGGCGGCTGTCTGCCCCGGTGCGAAGTTCACGGTGCCGGCAGGGAAGGCATTGGCGGTGAAGTCGCTGGCGCTGGCCCGGTTGCTGCCGCTGCCGGTCACGCTGTAATCGACGCTGGCGGCGGCGCTGGTGTCGCCTGAGCGGCTGATGGTGAAGCTGAAGGGTGTGCTGCCGCTGTTGCCTTCGGCCCTGATCGCGGAGCTGGCTGCAATCGCCAGGGCCGGGCGCCCGTCGACAGACCACAGCTCCTCGCCGCTGCTGCCATCGTCTGCGGAAAAGAACAGCACATCCCCCACCGCCTTGAGCTGACTGGGGTTCGATCCTGGTTTGCCAGGCCTGATGTCGGCGACGCGGCTGACGGTGGAGTCGTCCAGTTGCCAGAGCAGTCGCCAGAGCTCAACCCCGTCACTGCCGTTGTTGGCTTGAAAATAGACAACGTCGTTGACTACGGTCAGGTGGTCGGGGTAAGACCCGGCCGCACCAGGGCGGATATCGGCGACTCGGCTTGTGCTTTCGCCATCGGTGATCCACAGCTCGTTGCCGCCGCTGTCGTCGCTGGCGGTGAACAGCAACCTCTCCCCGATCGGGGTGAGGTTGGCGATGTCGGCGCTGCCGGAGCCCGGCACGATGTCAGCAACGCGCACGGTGCCGGCGGCAGTGCCGTCGCTTGTCCACAGTTCGTAGCCGCTGCTGCCGTCGGTGGCGCTGAAGAACAGCGTGCTGCCGATCGCCGTGAGCGACTGGGGATAGGAGCCTTCAGGGCCGGGGTTGATGTCGGCGACCCGCTGCACGGCGGTGCCGTCAAACCGCCACAGCTCCACGTTGCTGCCCGCATCCCTGGCGCTGAAGAACAGGTCGTCGCCAACGCGCACCAGTTGTTCGGGATAGGAGCCATCCGGGCCGGGGGTGATGTCGGCGACGCGGCTGGTGGCGGTGCCATCGCTCTGCCAGAGCTCAAAGCCGCCGCTGCCATCGTTGGCCCGGAAGAACACCCGGTTGCCCACCGCTGTCAGGAAGGCGGGGTAGGAGCCGTCAGAACCGGGCAGCAGGTCGGTGACCAGCTTTGTCCCGGCCGCCGTGCCATCGCTCTGCCAGAGCTCGGCGCCGCTGCTGCCGTCGTTCGCCCGGAAGAACACCCGGTCGCCCACCACTGTGAGGTACTTCGGGTCGGAGCCTGCGGAACCGCGATGGAGATCGGCAATCAGCCTGGTGCCGGTGGCAGTGCCGTCGCTGCGCCAGAGCTCCACGCCGCTGCTGCCGTTGCTGGCGGTGAACAGCACCTGGCTGCCGAGCGCCGTCAGGTTGGCGGGATAGCCGCTGCCTGGGCCGGGATCGATGTCAGCGACCCGCACGGTGCCGGCAGCGGTGCCATCGGAGCGCCAGAGTTCATAACCAGCCGCGGCATCTTCGGCGCGAAAAAACAGGGTCTCACCGACGGCTGTCAGCGCGAAGGGGTAGGAACTGGCGGCACCCGGGCGGATATCGGCGACACGCCGAGACGTTGGTGCAATTGACTGGGGTGCAACAGAAAAAGCGCTTTTAAGCTTCAGAATAAAAAAATCATCACCTGGCTGCTTCTGATTTATTGATAAGGTTCCTGTTGGCGATAAAAATGTGCCTGATGTCAGTCCGGCGATATAAATAAACCCATCTTCCTTTTCGGTGATTGACTGAAAGCGAATTTTGTCCGATGCAATGATTGCTTGAGAGTTAACCTCTTTGCCGCTTGCATTAAAATTGCGGATTGTCGAAATCCCGTTGCTTTCGCTTTCTTTCAGTAATATGCCGCCTGAGGGCATTTGTGAAAGCACATAATTTGTATTTGGTAGTGCTTTTGACCAAATGGTTTGCCCGTTGGACGCGTCGACTTTTTCGAGATCTCCATTGTCAACAAAATAGATGGCATTTTCTGATTCTTGCACAACAATATTGGATCGTAGCCAATGTTCCATCCGTGTCCATAGGGGTGCTCCAGTGCTCTCATTTCTGGCGATGATATAGGTATTTGCGCCACTGGGATCGCCGCCCCTAATGGTATAAACACCGTTTACAGCGCCAAATGTGTAACCAGCGATAAAGGCAATATTGCGTTTTTGATCTATGGCGATGGTTGTGCCACCAGAATTTTCCGACCCTGTTGTGTATGCCTTCTTTACTTCCCCATCAACAGGATCAATTTGTAGTTGGAATCCACGCCATCCGCTAGAGAATTCAGCTTCGTAAAAATTAGAGACATCCTTAATAAATGAATAGGAATCATTGACTTCGCTCACTCGACCATGGAGAAGAATGTTTCCATTCGCGTCGAGGACGGCAGTTGCGCCTATCTCGTGGATTCCAATGCCGTAGTTTTTATACCAAAGTGTTTGGCCTGATCCTGATAATGCAACAGCGTAGACGTCAGAATCATTCTTGCCTGACTCCCCGCTAGCGCCACTCTTGGTGCTTCCAATTATATAAAGAGTATCGTCGTCTCCTGTCAGTGCCGATCCGACAGTGGGTGCGTAATCAGCATTTATTTCTTTTGACCATATGATCGTACCGTTTTTGCTAATGCGTTCGACGATGGCAGTTGATGCGGTCTTGGCTCCTGCGATTGAGTAAGCGATTGCGATATCGCCATTTTTAAATGTGGCTATTGCTCCGGATCGATCTTCTGCTGGTTCGCCTGAATAATATAACCATTGGTTTTGGCTGGCGCGAATAGTCATTATGCTTTGTCCCCCCAGGCAAATCAAGCCAAATGAATCTTACAGCAGATTTGCGTCCGTTTGAAATGCCAGATCTTTATGGACTTCCTTGGTCCAGGCTGGCGCAACCGGCCGCTTGGCTCAGTTGCCGCTCGGCTTGGCCAGGGGCAGCAGGCACTTGTCGCTGTCGCAGCCGGCCGGGCCCGCCTCCAGGGGCTGACCACCGCCGTCGTAGCGCTGCAGGGCCTCGAAGAAGCAGTCGGT
>CAMDLO010000112.1 GCA_945901765.1 Cyanobium sp. NIES-981
GCCGAGTCTGGAATGGGTCGCCTGAGATTCGAACTCAGGACCAATCGGTTAAAAGCCGAGTGCTCTACCGCTGAGCTAGCGACCCGAACGCCCCTTCGCGGGCGTCGTTTGAACGTATCACCCAGGGGGGTGATCCTCCAACCGCCCGCCGGAGCGGGAAGAATGGGGCTTCAGCAAGACAACGATGGCTGCAGGCGACTCCATGGACCCTGACTGGTCCGCAATCTCCTGGCCCGCTCCCCGGGTGCACCCAGAGGCCTGGGTGGCGCCCTCCGCCGTGCTGATCGGCGATGTGCGGCTGGAAGCCGGCGCCAGCCTCTGGCCCACCGCGGTTGCCCGCGGCGATGTGTGCGCGATCGTGGTCGGCGAGGGCAGCAACGTGCAGGACGGTGCCGTGCTGCACGGCGATCCTGACCAGCCCGTGAGGGTCGGTGCTGACGTGACGATCGGCCACCGGGCTGTGGTGCATGGCGCCACCCTGGAGGATGGCTGCCTGATCGGCATCGGCGCCATCGTGCTGAATGGCGTGACCGTGGGGGCCGGCGCTCTGGTGGCGGCGGGTTCGGTGGTGACCCGCGACGTCCCGCCCGGGACCCTGGTGATGGGCGCTCCCGCCGTGGCGCGGCGACCGCTCAGCGCCGAGGCGATCAGCGAACAGCGCGAGCACGCCCGCCGCTACCGCCGGCTCGCCCAGCGCCATGCCGCCCTCGAGCGGGAGCCAGCAGCCGCCTAGAGGCCGAAGCATGTCCAAACGCTGCGGGATCGGCCGCCGGATCGGTCGTAGGCCTGCGTTCGGCGTGAATGGTCTTTAAGATCACCGAACTCTGCCTTGCCTGCACCATGGACCTTCGGCTTGTGCTGGTCGCTGCCCCGATCGTTCTCGCCGCCTCCTGGGCCGTCTTCCACATCGGCCGGGCTGCCGTGGGTCAGCTGCAGCTGATGCTGGCCCGCGCCCGCGCCTGAGCGCCGACTTGACCGTTCTGGTGATCGGTGCCGGCCTTGCCGGCACGGAGGCCGCCTGGCAGATCGCTGAGGCTGGAGTGCCTGTCCGACTGGTGGAGATGCGGCCGGTGCGGCGCTCCCCAGCTCACCACAGCGCCGAGTTCGCTGAGCTGGTCTGCAGCAACAGCTTTGGCGCCCTCAGCAGTGATCGGGCCGCCGGGCTGCTCCAGGAGGAATTGCGCCGGCTGGGTTCCCTGGTGATCCGCACCGCAGATCGCCATGCCGTGCCGGCCGGCGGCGCTCTGGCTGTTGATCGCGGCCGCTACAGCGCTGCCCTGACCGCCGTCCTTGAGCAGCACCCGCTGGTCACGGTTGAGCGCCGCGAGCACACCCTGCTGCCGGGGCCCGACGAGATCGCCGTACTGGCCACCGGTCCGCTCACCAGCGAACCCCTGGCCGAGCAGCTGCGCGCCTTCACCGGCCGCGCCGACTGCCATTTCTTCGATGCCGCCAGCCCGATCGTGGAAGGCGAAAGCATCGATCTGAGCGTGGCCTTTCGCGCCTCCCGCTACGACAAGGGCGACGCCGATTACATCAACTGCCCGATGAACCGGGAGCAGTACGAGGCGTTCCGCGCCGCGCTGCTGAGCGCCGAGCAGGCCCAGCTCAAGGATTTCGAACAGGAGAGCGCCACCTTCTTCGAAGGTTGTCTGCCGATCGAGGAGCTGGCCCGCCGCGGCGACGACACGATGCGCTACGGCCCGCTCAAACCGATCGGCCTGTGGGACCCCCGCTGGGGCGACGTGAACGACCGCGAGGTGCGCCGCGCCCACCGCGCCTACGCCGTGGTGCAGCTGCGCCAGGAAGACAAGGACGGCCGCCTCTGGAACCTGGTGGGGTTTCAGACCAATCTGAAGTGGGGCGAGCAGAAGCGGGTGCTGCGCCTGATCCCGGGGCTGGAGAACGCCGAGTTCGTGCGTTTCGGGGTGATGCATCGCAACACCTTCCTGGAATCCCCCCAGCTGCTCGATCCCACCCTGCAGTTCCGCCAGCGCGCCACGCTGCTGGCGGCAGGCCAGATCACCGGCACCGAGGGCTATGCGGCGGCGGTGGCCGGCGGCTGGCTGGCCGGCACCAACGCCGCCCGTCTGGCCCGGGGCCTCGAACCGATCAACCTGCCGCCCACCACCATGATCGGCGCCCTGACCCACTTCATCGCCGAAGCGCCCACCGCGAAGTTCCAGCCGATGCCGCCCAACTTCGGCCTGCTGCCCGAGCTGCCCGAGCGCATCAAGGCCAAGCGGGAGCGCTACGGCGCCTACCGCGACCGGGCCCTGGCCGACCTGGCCGCGGCCACCGCCAGCGCCACAGCGGCCCCCGCCTAACGTCAGAAAGCCCGGATTGCCCCGATCTGCGTGAACGGTGCCCTGCCGGCTGCCCCTGCTCCCGGGGCGGCCCTGACTGCCGAGGATCCAGCTCGGATCGAGCAGCAGGCCCTGCGGCTGGGGGTGTGGGCCAGCCTGGCGATCGCCGTGGCCGGCGTGGTTGCCTATGCGCTTTCCGCCTCCGACGCCTTGCTGCTCGATGGCCTCTACGCCGGCGTGATGGCCCTCACCAGCGGGGTGGCGGCACGGATCGGCACGGTGGTGCAACGGCCACCGGAGCGGGGCTGGCCCTACGGCTTCGGCGGCCAGGAGGCCCTGTTCGTGCTGTTCCGTTCCCTGCTGCTGATCGGCATGCTGAGCGTGGCGGTGGTCGCAGCCCTGCGCGAACTGGCCGCCTGGCTGGCCGGCGGCGCCCTGCCGGAGGCGGTGGATCTGGGCCCGGTCGGGGTCTACACCCTGATCACGGTGGTGCTCTGTCTGCTGCTGGCCTGGCGCCAGCGGCAGGCCTGGCTGGCCTGCGGCCGCCGCAGCGAACTGCTGCTGCTGGAGTCGCGGGCGGCGGCCCTCGACGCTGCCATCACCGCCGGCGCCGGCGGAACCCTGCTGCTGGGCCCGCTGCTGGCCGGCACGCCCCTGGCAGCACTGGTGCCGCTGAGCGATCCGCTGCTGGTGATCCTGATCGCCCTGGTGGTAATGGTGGAGCCGGTGCAGCATTTCCTCGAGGCCCTGCGCCAGACCGCCGGTGCCGCCTGCGATCCGGAGCTGATCAGCGCAAGCCGGGCCCGGGTGCAGCAGCAGCTGGCGGAGGCGGGCGGCGCCACCCCGGTAACCCTGCTGGATTTCAGCCTGCAGAAGCTGGGCCGCACCACCTTTGTGGTGGCCTGGCTGGATCCGGCCCAGCCGGTGGATGGCGCCTGGATGGACGGGCTGCGCCAGCAGCTGGAGGGGGCACTGGCGGAGCTGCTCGGCCCGCTGCGCTGCGAGCTGCTGCTCACCCGCCAGGCCCCATTCGCTGCCGACGCCCGCTGAGCGCCAGCCGCCCCCGCTCCACCCCCTAGGGTCGGCCCCAGCCGCCCCCACCTCCGGTGACCATCAGCTCCGTCAACCCCTGGGACGTGATCGTGATCGGCAGCGGCATCGGCGGCCTGGTCACCGCCAGCCAGCTGGCCGCCAAGGGAGCGAAGGTGCTGGTGCTGGAGCGCTACCTGATCCCGGGGGGCTCGGGCGGCAGCTTCCGGCGCGCCGGCTACACCTTTGATGTGGGCGCCTCGATGATCTTCGGTTTCGGGGAGAAGGGCCACACCAACCTGCTCACCCGTGCCCTGGCCGACGTGGGCCAGCACTGCGACACCGTGCCCGATCCGGCCCAGCTGGAATACCACCTGCCCGGCGGCCTCAATGTGGCTGTGGATCGCGACTACGAGCAGTTCCTGGCCGAGCTCACCGCCCGCTTCCCCCACGAGGCCAAGGGCATCCGCGCTTTCTATGACACCTGCTGGCAGGTGTTCCGCTGTCTCGATGCGATGCCGCTGCTGTCGCTCGAGGATCCGGCCTACCTAGCGAAAGTGTTCTTCCGGGCGCCGCTGGCCTGCCTGGGCCTGGCCCGCTGGCTGCCGTTCAATGTGGGTGAGGTGGCCCGCGCCCACATCCGCGATGAACAACTGCTGAAGTTCATCGACATGGAGTGTTTCTGCTGGAGCGTGATGCCCGCCGATCGCACGCCGATGATCAACGCCGGCATGGTGTTTTCCGATCGCCATGCCGGCGGCATCAACTACCCGAAGGGGGGCGTGGGGGTGATCGCCGAGAAGCTGGTGGCGGGGCTGGAAGCCCATGGCGGCGCGATCCGCTACAGGGCCCGGGTCACCGAGGTGCTGATCGCCCAGGGGGAGGCCGTGGGCGTGAAGCTGGCCAGCGGCGAGGAGATTCGCGCCCGCCGTGTGGTGAGCAATGCCACCCGCTGGGACACCTTCGCCACTGCAGCGGAGGGGCCGGAGCTGCAGCAGCCGCCCAGCGCCGCCTTGGTCGATGCCCGGCACACCCCCCGCAGCGAAACCACCTGGCGCCGCCGCTACCGCCCCTCCCCCTCCTTTCTCTCCCTCCATCTCGGCATCGATGCCGCCGTGGTGCCCGCAGGCTTCCACTGCCACCATCTGCTGCTGGAGCGCTGGGACGAGATGGAGGCCGAGCAGGGGGTGGTGTTCGTGTCGATGCCCACCTTGCTCGATCCCGGCCTCGCGCCACCGGGACGCCACATCCTGCACACCTTCACCCCCAGCTCCATGGAGCACTGGCAGGGGCTTTCACCCTCGGCCTACCGGGCCAGGAAGGAGACTGATGCCGCGCGGCTGTTGGAGCGGCTCGAAGCCATCCTGCCAGGGCTGAGAGGCGCCATCCACCACCGGGAGATCGGCACACCCCGCAGCCACCGCCGCTTCCTCGGCCGCATGGGCGGCAGCTACGGCCCGATCCCGGCGATGCGCCTGCCGGGCCTGCTGCCGATGCCGTTCAATCGCAC
>CAMDLO010000113.1 GCA_945901765.1 Cyanobium sp. NIES-981
GCATCGAGAGGTGCTGGCTCGGTAAACCCCGGCCGGGAGCAAGGCCCAGGGACCATGGTTGGCCGATTCACCGGTCCCGACCCCAGTGCGCCGCTCGAGGCCGCCGGTAACGGCGGTCCCAGACAGATGATCACCCCCCAGTCCGGCCCAGGCCGGTACCTGGGAGAACAGAACCCGGCTTACGTCCTGCTTTCACCCCTTTGCGATGTGCGCCTGCCCCGTGCCAGTCCTGCCGCCGCCGCGCCGCCAGGAGCTGGTGGCCTTCCTGGCAGCGCTCGGCCTGGATCCAGAGGCCGCCGCCCTGGCCGAAGCTGATGGGCGGCCCGGGCTGGGGGTGGTGGAGGAGGCCCTCACCCACACCTCCGCCCGTCGGCCCTGGAACCACGAACGCCTGGAGTTTCTCGGCGATGCGGTGCTCCGCCTTGCCGCCGCCGAATTTCTGGAGGAGTGGCATTGCGGCTTGAGCGTGGGCCAACGCTCGGCCCTGCGGGCCCAGCTGGTGAGCGACCGCTGGCTGGCGGAACTTGGGGAGCGCTGCAACCTGGAGCAGGTATGGCGGATCGGCCCGGTCGCCGCCGGCGACCGGGCCGGCCAGGCCACCCTGCGCGCGGAACTGTGCGAAGCGCTGGTGGGTGCGGTCTATGAACTGTGGGGCGGTCCCCAGGGAGGCCTGCTCGCCGCCCTGCGCTGGCTCACGCCCCACTGGCAGCGGAGCAGCGACGATCTGCTGGCCCATCCGGAGCGCCACAACTGGAAGTCGGCCCTGCAGGAATGGAGCCAGCCCCGGGGGTTGGGCCTGCCTGTGTACCACTGCCAAGAAGCGAGCAGCCTGCACGGTGACCCGCGCCGCTTCAACTGCACGGTGAGCCTGCAGCTGCCCCACCAGGCAGCCGTAACCAGCTGCGAAGGCTGGGGTGCGTCGCGGCGGGCAGCGGAACAGGACGCGGCCCGCCAGCTCCTGGAGCGCGTCAGGCCTGTTGCAGCAGATTGATCGGCATGGTGACGAGCTTGTCCCAGTTGCCCCCCTCAAACAGCACCGCCGCCCGGTCGCCGCTGATGCGCTGCACGAAACCGCTGTAGCCGTTGTAGATCGAGCGGGGATCGCGTACCACCACGGTGGAGCCCGGCAGGATCGGCAGGTCGGCCATGGAAGGGGAGAAGGGGAATGGGGCTGGTGCAGGCACCGCGCCATGATCAGGTTAGAGGCCGGAACGGACGTGGCGGACGGGGAGCAGGCACAGGCGCTGGATCTGCTGGTGGTGGGCCGGGTGGTGGCACCCCAGGGGCTGCGCGGTGAGTTGCGGGTGCTGCCCCAGAGCGACTTTCCGGAGCGGTTCACCCGGGCCGGCCAACGCTGGCTGCGGCGCGCCGGCCAGCAGGCCCGGCCGGTGCGGTTGCTCACCGGCCGCGGCCTGCCGGGCAAGGAGCTGTTCGTGGTGCGCTTCGAGGGGGTGGACAGCCGCGAAGCTGCCGAGGCGCTGGTGGGGCAGGAGCTGCTGGTGCGCGGCGACGACCGCCCCCGCCTGAGCCCGGGGGAATTTCACGTGCTGGATCTGGTGGGTCTGGAGGTGCGTCTGCTGGCCGAACAGCCAGCGCGGATCGGGCGCGTGATCGACCTGCATCACGCCGGCAATGACCTGCTGGAGGTGGAGCTGGACCCCGGGGAGGGCGACAAGGGCCGACGGGTGCTGGTGCCGTTTGTGACGGCGATCGTGCCAAGGGTGGAACCGGCGGAGGGCTGGATCGGCATCACCCCGCCACCTGGACTGCTGGACCTCTGACCCCAGCCCGGGCCTGAACAACGCGGGAGTGCGAGATTGAGGGGGGATTTCGGGCCGTCGAGGCCGGTTCTCCCGCTCCAGCACCACCAGCATCTGCCATGCGCACCGGTCTCAGTGCCACGAGTCTCAGTGCCACGGGTCTCAGTGCCACGACCCGTTCCCATGGCCAATCCACCGCCCTGGTGCCCGTGATCCTCTGCGGCGGCACGGGCACACGGTTGTGGCCGCTGTCGCGGGCCACCTACCCCAAGCAGTACTGGCCCCTGGCGGCCGGCAGCGACGACACCCTGCTGCAGCAGACGCAGCGGCGGCTGGAGGGCCTGCCTGGCCTGGCGGCACCGCTGCTGATCTGCAATGAGGACCACCGCTTCATCGTGGCCGAGCAGATGCGTCAGATCGGTGTGGAACCCGCCGCCATCCTGCTGGAGCCGATCGGCCGCAACACCGCGCCCGCCGTCGCAGTGGCGGCGCTGCAGGCCACGGCCCAGGGCGAGGATCCCCTGCTGCTGGTGCTGGCCGCCGACCATGTGATCCGCGACGCGGAACGGTTCAGGGCCACGGTGGCCGCCGGCCTGGAGGCCGCAGCCGGCGGTGCCCTGGTGACCTTCGGCATCGTGCCGACAGCACCGGAAACCGGTTACGGCTACATCGAGGCAGCCGGCAGCCTGACCAGCGGCGAAGGCTGCGGGCCCGTGCCGATCGCCCGTTTCGTGGAGAAGCCCGAGCGGGCCACCGCCGAAGCGTTCCTGGCCACGGGCCGCTTCACCTGGAACAGTGGCATGTTCCTGTTCCGGGCCAGCGCCATCCTCTCGGAGCTGGAGCGCCTGGCACCGGAGGTGGTGAGTGCCTGCCGGGCCGCCCTGGAGCATGACAGCCCCGATCTTGATTTCCTGCGCCTGGAGCGGGAGGCCTTCGCCGGCTGTCCGAACGTGGCGATCGACGTGGCCGTGATGGAAAAGACAGACCGGGGCGCCGTGCTGCCGCTGGAGGCGGGCTGGAGCGACGTGGGCAGCTGGAGCGCCCTGTGGGACACCTCCGACCACGACGCGCAGGGCAACGTGCTGCGCGGCCGGGTGATCAGCCAGGACAGCCGCAACTGCTACCTGCGCAGCGAGCACCGGCTGGTGGTGGGCCTGGGGGTGGAGGACCTGGTGGTGGTGGAAACCGACGATGTGGTGCTGGTGGCCCACCGCGACCGCGCCCAGGAGGTCAAGACGGTGGTGGGCGTGCTGGAACGGCAGGGAGCGCGCGAGAGCAAGGCCCACCGCAAGATCTACCGCCCCTGGGGCAGCTACGACGGCATCACCGAAGGCGATCGCTGGCAGGTGAAGAAGATCGTCGTCAACCCCGGCGCCAGCCTGTCGCTGCAGATGCACCACCACCGGGCCGAGCACTGGGTGGTGGTGCAGGGCACGGCCCTGGTGGAGAAAGATGGCCAGCAGGAGCTGGTGGGCGAGAACCAGAGCACCTACATCCCCCTGGGCTCACGCCACCGCCTCACCAATCCCGGCAAGATCCCGGTGGAGATGATTGAGGTGCAGAGCGGCCCCTACCTGGGCGAAGACGACATCGTGCGCTTCGAGGACCGTTATGGCCGCAGCGACCAGCGCGCCGAGCAACCTCTCATGTCGCCATGATCAATCCACTTCACTGCATCGCGACCCCGAAAGAAGACCGGAAATAGACCTATCCTCGCCGGACAAAAAGGCAGAAAAGCGCCTAACGACTACGGCGCCCCTTAAGAACACTCAACACTTCAAACATTAGCATTGTAAAAAGTATGGTGCCTAACTTGCCAACCGTAGGCGTTGTGGTTCCGGCCGGACATCTGAAGCTTGCAGCATTGCGACGCCAATCAAGACTGGCAATGTTTGATTAGCTGGCGGGCCCAGCAGAAAAATCCAAACCCACCCAAAATCAACGGAGTTCGAAGCTGCGCCTGGCGCGTACCTGTCAAAGCCGAAGGCATGGAAGATGTCGCTGAAGCTGGTCTTGAGCTTGGCCAGCAGTGATTGGGAGCCCAAGTCCAAAATGGACAGAGCTCTGATATCCCAGGCAAATCCCGAGGCGAGTCTCAGATAAGAAATAAGGTTTTCATGACAGGGACGCTTTCTTTTGAGCCAAATCACGCAAAAGTGCTATTATAAGAAAATAAGTTAATTTGTAAAAATGTATTCCACAAAACGATTGGTCGGATTGTTGCTTGCCGCTCCTCTGTTTTCTGCGGCTCCCTCCGCAGCCTCTCCAACTGCCTGCACGTCTGGTAACGTTTCGTATCTCACAGGCTTAGGTTCCACGGGTTGCAGCAGTGGAGATATTGTCTTTTCTGATTTTACCTTTACAGGAGGCTGGAGTACTGGCTCCTTTGGATTTACCGAAAATGATGATGAGCATACATTTAGCGGTTCAGCGCTTGGCCTCCAAGCGGGAATTTATTCTTACTCCTACAAAGTATCCTCAACAAGCATCAATACTTTCCTTGCTTATCGGACGGGCGCGGCAACATCAAGCATCGTACCACTGGTTTCCAGCAAAACCTTCACCGGCACCCCCAATGGTGTTACGGTGACGGCCAATAACAGCTCCCAATCCTCCATCTACTTCTACTCTCCACCGGTTGCTGGGCCTATCGATTTCACAAGCACCATCGCTGTAAGCTCTGGACGGCTTGACGTCATTACCGATTCTTTCGTACAGCAGATCGTTCCCGTTCCCGGCCCCCTTCCTTTCCTTGGTGCGGCGGCGGCCTTGCGATTCGCGCGCAGGCTGCGCAAGCGCTCCTCCCCGTCGCCTCGGGTAGCGCCCCTCCGAGTGGTGTAACTCAGGAGGTCCTGTGACCCTCTCCGGAGGGTGAACAGGAGCAGTCAGGAGATGACTGCCTGGAAGCTGATTGCTCAGCTCCGTTTATCCATTATGAACCCTGATCGCTGAATGCGCAACTC
>CAMDLO010000114.1 GCA_945901765.1 Cyanobium sp. NIES-981
CTGGGCCTGATCAAGATGTGCCCGATCCTGGCATTCTTCACTGTGCTGATCATGACCGCCCTGGCGGTGATGGCACTGAGTTGATCAGGACGCCCGCGCCTCGCCTGGCCAGAACGACTACCGCAGCGCGAGCCACCACCGTGGCCTAATGGTCAGCGCGCGCAATATGAATCCAAATCCGACTTCAAGGCAGGTTTCTTGTAGAGATTCCAAAGCCTCAGATCATGGCTGCAGGGTCTTTCTACGCTCTGATCGTCGCTTCAACCTGCTTCCATGCGCCCTCTTCATTGGTGCTGGTCTGGCCTCTCCCTGCCCAGTCTTCTCAGCATCCGTCGCCTGTTGATGGTGGCCTTGGCGGGCCTGCTGGCTCTCAACCTGGCCGCCTGCTCCGGCGCCACCCTCAACCAGGCCACGGACGCGGCGCGCGCGGCCGCATCCGTGGCCCAAACCGCTGCCGATCTGACCGGCAACGAGCAATTGAAAGCTGTGGTCACGCCTGTGCTGAACCTGTTGAACAGCACCGAACAACAAGTAGAGGCCGGCAACATCAGCGCCGCCAGCACCACAATGCAGACATTCCGCAGCCTCTGGGACACGGCCCAACCCGTGGTGAAGCTGGCGGCAGGTGCCAACTACGACCTGATCGACAAAGGGGTGAAGCTGGTGCTGAACACCTTCGGCGGAGAGGCAGTCCCCACCCAGAACACAGCCCTCGCCGCCGTGAAAGGCCTGATCGGTCCACTGACCGCCCTGCTGGGTTGAACCAGCCGGATCGTCCGGGGCGGAACGACAATTCTTCACGTTTGACGGCGAACCGCCCCGACTCCCGAATACTTTCAGCAGATCAATAGTCAGAGCATCAGCCGCTGAGGACGATTGGTCTGTGCTTGATTCACTTGATTCAACTGAAACCATGGCCCTGTTCGATTCCGCACTCGAATCTGTTCTGTCCAGGATCTCCACAAGCCTCAGTGGTGATCAGACCCAATCGATGATCAAAGGGGTGATCGCTCAGGTGGGTGGTCTCAAGGGACTGGCCGACCGCTTCAACACCACCGGCCTGACCGACCTGTTCAACAGCTGGGTGAGCCTGGGTGAGAACGGCGCGATCAAACCCGAACAGATCGAAGCGGTGCTGGGCAACCAGACCGTGCAACAGATCGCCCAGAAGCTCGGCATCGACACCGACAAAGCCGCGGCCACCCTCTCCCAGCTGCTGCCCCAGGTGATCGACAAGCTCACCCCCGATGGCGTGCTCCAGGATCTGGATGGCGACGGCAAGCCGGACAGCCCAGTCCGCAACGCCTGACACCCTGCAGGCCGAGCCCAGACGAGACAGGATCAGGAGCCGCTGGTGGTGGAGGGGGGGCTGATCACGCCCGGCAACTGATCCAGGCGGCCGTCCCGCTTCAGGCGGGCCTGGAGCTTCAACCAGCTGAAGCCCACCGGCAGACTGAGCACCAGCGGCACCGCCACCAGGGCGGGCCTGGCACTGGTGGCCAGCAGGGCAGCCGCCACGGCCAGGCCGGCGAGCAGCATCGACTGACCGGCTGACTGCTGGGCCAGAGCCAGGCGGCGCAGCAGCCGATCGGTCTCACCCGCTCGGATCTGCACCTGCAGGTCACCCTGCTCGATCCGCGCCAGGCTGTCGTCGAGGCGCCGGGGGATGCCGAGGGCCCGGCTGCCCACCTCCACCGCCTGACGGGACAGCTCGCCGAACAGATCGCCGCCGCCGGCAGCATTGCCGCCCTTGCCCAATCCCTCGCCCGAACCAGGCCCGCCGGTGGATGTCATCAGGGGCAGCAGGTAGGGGCGGGCTATGGCCACCAGGCTAAAGCCGGGATCGAGGCTGCGGCCCACCCCTTCGAAGGTGGAGAGGGCCCGCATCACGAAAATCAGCTCCGGCGGCAAACGGAAGGGCTGCCCGTACACCAGGGCGTACAGATCACCCGAGAGCTTGCTGAGCACAGTGGCGGAGAACGGGGGGGTGAGCGCCTCGTTGAGCATCACCCGCACCAGCCGCCGCACCGGCCCTGGATCCACGCCGGCAGCGAGCACACCCGCCGCCTGCAGCTCCTCCACCAGCATCGCTGCGTCCCTGGAGGCGGCGGCACGCACCATGCGACCGAGGCGGGAGCGCAGACGGGCCGAAAGCTGCCCCATCATCCCGAAGTCGTAGTAGATCAGGGCCCCATCGGGAGCCACGGCCAGGTTGCCGGGATGGGGATCGGCATGGAAGAAACCGAAGCGCACCAGCTGCTGCAGGTAGCTGGCCGCCCCCTTCTCCGCCACCGCCGCCGGATCCACGCCCGCCTCGAGCAGCGACGCACGATCTGTGATCTTGATGCCCGGCACGTAATCGAGACAGAGCACCCGCCGGGCGCTGAGCTCCCAAACCACGGCGGGAATGCGGATGCCGGGATCATCGAGGAACTGCTGGCGAAACCGGGCGGCATGCTCCGCCTCGAGGCGGAAATCGAGCTCCCGCAGCAGCACCCTGCGGCACTCCTTGGCGATGCCCAGCCAGTCGCGTCCCCGGCCCCAGCGGGGATGGCGCTGCACCACCGCCGCCACCTGCTGCAGCACCTCCAGATCGAGGCGGAACAGCCGCTCCAGCCCCGGGCGCTGCACCTTCAGCACCACCTGGCGGCCGCTGCGCAGGCTGGCGCGGTGCACCTGGGCGAGGCTGGCCGAACCAAGCGGCTCAGGCGCGAGATCGATGATCTCAGCGCAGCGCTCGCCGAGCTCCTGCTCGAGCAAGGCCTGCACCACATCGAATCCGAAAGCGGGCACCCGGTCCTGCAGCTGGGCCAGCTCCTCCACCAGTTCGGCAGGGAGCACATCCGGCCGGGCTGACAGCAGCTGGCCCAGTTTGATGAAGGCCGAACCGAGCTCCAGAAAGCGCTGGGTGAGCCAACGGGCGCGACGCCTGGAGCGCAGGGAGCGGCGCTCGGTGGTGCAACCTCCCGGATAGGTCCAGGACTGGCCATCCCACCAGAGGCCCAGCGCCAACCGCAGCGCCAGCCACCAGATCCGCAGCGGCCGCCAGACCAGCAGGCCCCGGCTCATCGGGGACCGTCGAGCTGACGGCTGATCGAAGCGACCCGGGCCCGCAGGGCGTCGATCTGAGCCTGCAGGTCAGCGGGGCCGGAGGGAGGCGACGGAGCGGCGTGGTGTGCCCGGGACCCAGCTGCTTCGCCGTGCTCAAGCCGCTCGGCTTCCTGCTCCACCTCCTCGCGGAACAGGCGCCATTCCTGGCGCAACCGTTCAGGGGCATCCTGAAGCAGCACGGCGGCGCCGGCAGCGGCATCCAACAGGCTGCTGCCGGCGCGGGCGGCGAGACGTGAGACCGCAGCCTGAATCACCGTCTGGGGAGCTGGCATGGCTGGGAAGCGCGACCCGAGCAGAAACTGTGGCAGATCGACCCCTCAGGGAGTGGCTGAGGCCGCCGGATCGGCAGGCACTGCTCCCGGAACGGAAACGGGATCGGCAGGCAGGGGCAGATCCACCGCCGGCTCCGCCGGTGGCAGGGGCTCGGGAGCAGGCGGGAGTTCGAGGGCGGCCTCGGACGGGAGGAGCTCCCGAGCCGGCGGTTTCGGGGGGGTGGCCGCCTCCCGGCGTTGTTGCTCCTCAAGCTCCAGCGCCCCCAGATCGGCGCGGATCGGCCCTGCCGCCGCGCCAACCCGCAGCCGCAGGCTCTCCAGGCTGGTGCCCGGAAAGGGCCGCACCGCGAAAGGCTGATCCAGCTGCACCAGCTGGGGCAGCTGCAGAGTCATCAACCGGTGCACCACGCCGTAGCCCACACCGAAGCAGAAACCGGTCACCAGCAGTGTGGTCCAACGGCCCGGGGGAGGCTGGCGGAGCCTGGTGGCAGACCCCCCAGTCGCAGCAGCAGTCGCAGCAGCAGTGGCGGCGGCAGTGGCGGCGGCCGATCTCCGGGAGGGACGGGCCGTGTTGGAGCTGGTCATGGCTGCAGGCTACGTCGTGTAATCGGCGTTGATGCGCACGTACTGGTCGGAGAGATCACAGCCCCAGGCCACACCGGCTCCGGGACCGCTGCCGACCTGCAGGCGGATCAGCACCGTGTCGCCGGCCGTGCCAGTGCCGCCCGGGTCGATGCCGGTGGCGCGCTCGCGCAGGTCGGCGCTGGCCGCAGCACGATCGAAGGCCAGGGGCTGGCCGGCGGCCATCAACTGGTGGTCGCCCAGCCAGAGGGCGACAGCATTCGGATCGAAAGGCACCCCAGCCCGACCGGCGGCGGCCACGATGCGGCCCCAGTTGGGATCGCGGCCATGCACGGCGCACTTCACCAGCGACGAGCCGCAGACGGTGCGGGCGATGGCGCGGGCACCGGCCTCATCGGCGGCCCCCTCCACCTGCACCTCGATCAGACAGGTGGCGCCTTCGCCGTCGCGGGCGATCGCCTTGGCCAGATGCTGCGACACCGCCGTCAGGCCGGCCTCCAGCGCCTCGAAGTGCCCGGGGCTCAGGGGCTGGCCGGCTGCAAACGCCAGGACCGTGTCGTTGGTGCTGGTGTCGCCGTCCACGGTGATCGCGTTGAAGGAGCGATCCACCGCTCGGCTCACCATCGCCTGCCACACATCGGCCGGCACGCCGGCATCGCAGGTGAGGTAGCCGAGCATCGTGGCCATGGCGGGGTGGATCATCCCTGACCCCTTGGCCATGCCGCCGATGCGCACCGTGC
>CAMDLO010000115.1 GCA_945901765.1 Cyanobium sp. NIES-981
TTCAAAGGCGTGGGTGATCAGATTCAGCAAGGTGGCACCAGCCCGTTTCGCTGCGGCGGTGATGGTGTCCCTGAGGAAGGCTTCGTCGTCAAGCTTGGCGCTGTCGCAGCCGTAGAGCTCGAGTATGCAGTGTTTGCCGACGGTGTCGGCATCAGGTGGAGTTGCCGGCTGGGGATGCGGGCAAGAGGCGTGGGCGGCACCCCATCCAGGGTTGGGGTGGAGAGACTGAAGGGTCTGGACCATCAAGGTGCAGAAGCAAACAACTTAATCTAGTCCCATCAGTGGGAAAATGCGACCTCCTCTGTGCCTTCGTCGGACTGTGGGCATCTGCCCATGCGCTGAGCTGGCGCTCAAGCGAGTCGCTTGATTGAACGCAGGTGATCTCTGCCCATGGCTGCAACCTGCGACGGTTCCGGTTCGGCAGGTCGCGGCCCGGAGGCCTCCGACCTGGTCTTGGTGCTCAACACCGGCAGTTCCAGCGTCAAAGTCGCCCTCTGCAACAGCGCCGGTCAGCGGCATTGGCAGGAGCAGCGGGCCTGGTCTGGCCAAGGCGGCGAACTCGCGCTGATCGAGTTGCTCGACGACTGGCTCGATCCGCTGCTCGAGCAGGCCGGCACCACTCCAGCCCTGGTGGTTCATCGGCTGGTGCACGGAGGGGAGCGGTTTACGGCACCCACACCGCTCAACCGGGAGGTGCTTCGCGCTCTGGAGCAGCTGGTGCCGTTGGCACCGCTGCACAACGGGCCGGCCCTGGCAGCGATCCACTGGTTGGACGATCGCCTGCGGCAGCGCCAGCGGCTGATCCCGCAGTGGGCCTGCTTCGACACCGGCTTCCACGCCAGCCTGAAGGAGGAGACCTACAGCTACGCCCTGCCATTGCAATGGCGAGATCAGGGCTTGCGCCGTTTCGGCTTCCACGGCCTCAACCACCAGCACATCGGCGAGACGGTGGCCAGGCAGGCAGGGGGGGTGCGTCGCCTGGTGAGTTCTCACCTGGGGGCGGGATGTTCGCTGTGCGCCATTGAGATCGGTGACAACGGCATCCCGGTCAGTGTGGACACCACGATGGGATTCACACCCCTGGAAGGGTTGGTGATGGCCACCCGCAGCGGCACTGTGGACCCTGGCCTGCTGCTGCATCTGCTGCGCGGCGGCATGACGGTGCAGGAGCTCGATGAGCACCTCAACCGCCACAGCGGTCTGCTGGGCCTCTCTGCGCTCAGTGGCGACATGCGGGAACTGCGGGCTGCCGAACGGAGCGGCCACCCAGGCGCCCGGCTGGCTCTGCGCGTGTTCCGGCACAGGCTGTGCCAGGGAATCGCGGCGATGGCGGCCAGTCTGGGTGGGGTGGATGCCATTGCCCTGAGCGGCGGCATCGGCGAACACGACCATGCCCTTGCGGACGCGTTGCGACAGGACCTCAGCTGGCTGGGCGCGCTGCAGTGGTTGGTGGTGCCGGCCGACGAGGAAGGGCTGATGGTGCGCCTCTGCCTGCGGGCAGCAGAGTCAAAGGCTTGAGCTGGCCTTAACGAGATCCAGGGCAATCCAACCCAGGCTGGTGGTAGTGAGGCCCCTTTTATGGAGTTCCCCTCCGCTGATGCCCAGATCCTGCGCAGCATGCAGGCCCTCGAGCAGCACGCCGAAATCCGCAGCTACGAGCCGGGAGACGTGATCTTCTCGGTGGGTGAGCAGGGTGACTGCATGTTCGGTGTGCTGCAGGGGGCTGTGCGCCTGGCCTGGGCTGATGGAGGCGTGACCGAAGCACTTGGGCCCGGACGGGTTTTCGGTGAAGGTGCTCTGGTGCAGGCCAGCCACACCCGCCATGGCACGGCCACGGCTGTCGAGTCGGCCCGGCTGCTGGTGCTGAACCGCGAGACCTTCCTGTTCGCCCTGCAGACCCTGCCCCTGTTCGCCGTCGAACTGCTGGCCTCACTCGAGGGACGGATGGAGGACCTGCGTCGGCAGATGGGTCGTTAGACAGGCGTTAACCCGGCGCGATCAGCCTGAGAGTCGATTCCACCCTGCCTGCGATGACCGACTCGCTCACCGTCGCTGAAGCCTTCGCGGCGATCCCTCTGGCAGCCGTGTGCTGCGACGCGGAATTCGGCTCCGATGAGGCCCGGGTCATCCGGGAGCAACTGCTCAGCCGCCAGCCGTTCCGTGCAATGGAGCCCTACGCCTTCGGTCTGCTCTTCTCAGGCTTGCTGAAGCGCTACAGAGAGAGTTCCTGGCAGGCCCTGATTGCAGCGGCCGCCCCCCAGCTGCAACTGGAGCACAAGGAGACGGCCTACGCCCTGGCCTGTCAGCTGATTCACTGCGATCGCAGCATATCCGCAGCGGAGCGCCAGTTTCTCGCTGCGCTCGCTGCCGAACTCGGTCTGGAGGCAGGGCGTGCCAGCCAGATTCATGAGGTGTGCGAGCTGCTCAACCGCGATTGCCTGATGAGCGCAACCTGAGGGGGCACAGCAGGCCCCTGTGCTCAGTCGATCAGCACCGGCAATCCGGCCGGTGCCGGGGTCAGCAGCGACTGAAGCGCGGGTCTGGATTGCTCCTTGAACCGCTGCCACTGGGGGGAGGCGATCACATCACGGCTGATGGCCTCGCCGAGTCGCTGGCTGGCCAGCACATCACTGGGATAGTGAACGCCACAGGTCGAGCGGGCAAAGCCACCCTGCAGGCCCACCTGGAGCAGCCGTTGCCGCCGTTCCGGCAGAAGATCAGCCAGCAGCTGGGCTGCAGCGGCATACCAGGTGGCATGGCCACTGGGGAACGACCAGGTGGATTCAAGCGGCAGGCAGGGGCGCAGATCAGGGTGGCTGACGTAGGGCCTGGGGCGAGCGATCTGGTCCTTGAGTTCATCCTTCACGGCATCGATCCGTTTCATGAAGGCCAGCAGACCGTGGGCGACAGCGGGTGCGCCCTTGAGGAAGTCGCTGCCGATCGCAGCACTGAAGCGGCCGGGATTGCGATCGAGATAGGACCAGCTGGAGACGATCGACTCGGGGCTACGGCTGCGCTGGATCCAGCGCAGAATGGCCAGGTCGTCGAACTCGGCGCGGCTGCCGGCGGCGGGTGGCAGCCCCAGCACCACCCGGTACTTGGCACCATTGAGGGCCAGGCCGAGGGCAGGGTCATCGGGGGCCGCGGCAACCGGGCGGAGCGAGCTGCCGATGCAGACAACCAACGTCAGTGCGGTGGCGACTGTGGTGAGCCGCTCCTGCCGGGACTGGTCTCTCCTCAGCATCTCTCAGCTCCCCGCTTTCACACCAGGCATGAAACGGCGCTCATGCAGGGCCCCTGCGAGCATGCGATTCCAATAGAGATTGGGCAGGATCTTGCGCTTCACGAACCACATGCTCCAGCGTTCCTTAGTGGGATCGAGCGGGAACGAGGGAGCTGGTTCAGCCTTGTAGTTGAACTCGGCCATGATCACCTTGCCATAGCCGGTGATCAGCGGGCAGCAGCTGTAGCCGTCGTAGGCGGCCTGCAGGGGGAGGCCATCAAGGAAGGCCAGCAGGTTGGCCACGACCACTGGAGCCTGGCCGCGTACGGCGGCAGCGGTTTTTGAATTGGGCATGCCGCTCACATCCCCCAGGGAAAAGACATTCGGATAACGCACGTGTTGGAGGTTGTATTGATCCACCTCCACGAAGCCGGCTCCATTGGCAAGCGGGCTGCCGGAAACGGCGTCGGGCGCCGCCATCGGCGGGGTGACGTGCAGGAGGTCGTAGGGGATCACCTCCTCGCGGCTGGTATCGCCCTCGGTCACCGTGAAGATCGCCTGCTTCTGATCAGGCCGGACGGCTGTGAGCACGTGGTTGTAGCGGGCGTCGATCCCCTTGCGTGCCACAACGTTGCGCAGAGGCGCCGCATAGGCAGGGATACCGAAAATGCCCGGGGTCGCAGTGGCATAGATCACCTTGGCGTTCAATCGCTTCTTCTTGAACAGGTCGTCGGCCATGTAGGCGATCTTCTGAGGCGCACCCGGGCATTTGATGGGCATCGGAGCGCAGGTGAACACGGCCGTACCTCCCTTGAAAGCCTGAATGGCTTCCCAGGTGTATGGCGCGAAGTCCTTGCTGTAGTTGCTGCAGACAGCACCGCTGCCCAGGGCCGTGGTCAGCCCCTCGATCCTGTCCCAGCAGAGCTTGAGGCCGGTGGCCACGATCAGCACGTCGTAGCTGAGTGTCTCGCCGGTGGTGGTGGTGACGGTGTTGTGATCGGGATCGAAGCTGGCCGCACCGCACTGGATCCAGTGCACGCCTGAGGGAATGAGATCACGCTCAGCCCGCCGGGTTTCGTCCAGGCTGAATACACCGCCACCAACAAGGGTCCAGCCCGGTTGGTAGTAGTGGTCGCTGGCAGGCTCCAGAACCGTGACATCGAGCGCATGACGCACCTGCTTGAGCTGGGCAGCGACAGTGATGCCGGCGGCACCGCCGCCGACGATCAGGATCGGGTGGTGGGCCATAGCGGTAGGCGCAGGTGGTGTGGAAGGGCGGTGAGGGCAGCGCATCGGTTCAACGGACCGCCTTGATCACGGCAAGGAACCCCGGAACCTGCCGGGGATCCGGCCAGAACAGATCCGCATCACCCGGGGAAGGCCCTGGGCAGGCCCCACTGCCATTCCCATCCCTGTCTACAGACCGGCTTCCTGAACGTCAGCAACCCTGACGTGAAATGTTCG
>CAMDLO010000116.1 GCA_945901765.1 Cyanobium sp. NIES-981
CAGGCGTGCCGCAGGGCCTCCACCACCGAGAGATAGGCGTCGTTGAGCTGCACATATTTGCCCACCAGCGCTACCTTCACGGCCGGGCCCGGGTTGCGCAGCTTGGTCACCAGCTCGGCCCAGCCGGCCATGTCGCTGGGCCGCTCCTCCAGGCGCAGCACATCCAGCACCTCGCGGCAGAGCCCCTCCTGCTCCATCGCCAGCGGCACGGCGTAGATGCTGTCGGCATCGAGGGCCTGGATCACCGCACCGGGCCGCACGCCGCAGAAGCCGCCGATCTTGCGCTTGAGGTCTTCGTTGATCGTGCGGTCGCTGCGGCAGACCAGCACGTCAGGTTGGATGCCGATCGAGCGCAGCTCCTTGACCGAGTGCTGGGTGGGCTTGGTCTTGAGTTCGCCGGAGGTGCCGATGTAGGGCAGCAGGGTCACGTGCACGTAAGCGATGTCGTGGCGGCCCACATCGCCGCGGAATTCCCGGATCGCCTCCAGAAAGGGCAGCGATTCGATATCGCCTACGGTGCCGCCGATCTCGCCGATCACCACATCGGCACTGGAGTTGGCCGCCACCCGGTGAATGCGCTCGCGGATCTCGCCGGTGATGTGGGGGATCACCTGCACGGTGCCGCCGTTGTAGTCGCCGCGGCGCTCCTTGTTGATCACCGCCTGGTAGATCGAACCGGTGGTCACGCTGTTGAGGCGCGACATGGCGGTATCGGTGAACCGCTCGTAGTGGCCCAGGTCGAGGTCGGTCTCGGCGCCGTCTTCGGTGACGAACACCTCACCGTGCTGGTACGGGCTCATCGTGCCCGGATCCACATTCAGATAAGGATCGAGCTTGAGGATCGACACGCTGTAGCCCCGGCTCTTGAGCAGCCGCCCCAGGCTGGCCGCCACGATCCCCTTGCCAATGCTCGACACCACCCCGCCGGTGACGAAGACGAATTTGCTCATACCCCGGTGGCGGACCCTTCAATGTACCGACTGGCATCGGCTCAGCCCTCCAGCAGGCTGCGCAGCATCCAGGCGGTCTTCTCGTGGATCTGCAGCCGCTGGGTGAGCAGATCGGCGGTGGGCTGGTCGTCCGCCGCATCGGCGATCTTGAACACGCCCCGGATCGTGCGGGCCACGGCCTCATGGCCCTCCACCAGTTCGCGCACCATGGTCAGGGCCGGGGGCACCCCCTCGGTTTCGGGGATGGAGGAGAGACCGCTGTAGGTGTTCCCCCCGTAGGGCGCCACATGGCCCAGGGCGCGGATCCGCTCGGCGATCCCATCCAGGGCATTCCAGAGCTCGGTGTACTGCGCCATGAACATCAGGTGGAGCGTGTTGAACATCGGTCCGGTCACGTTCCAGTGGAAGCCATGGGTCTTGGCATAGAGCACGGTGCTGTCGGCCAGCACGCGACCCAGCCCTTCGGCGATCTGCTGGCGCTGCTGGGCCGGGATGCCGATGTCGATCGGCGGAGCGGTGACAACGGCTGCCATGGTGGCTAAGGCGGAATGAATTCGTTTTAGCCCCGAAGCGGTCGGTCGGGGGGCTGTTGTTGAACTTCGTAGCGCCAGGCGCTGGCTCAGCGCTCATCGATGCTGCCGAGGTAGTCGCGCACCCGGCAGCGGTTCTGCGGCTGCCGCAACTTGAGTAGGGCCCGCGATTCGATCTGACGCACCCGCTCGCGCGAGAGCTGCATGCTGGCGCCGATCTCGCTCAAGGTGCGAGGCGTGTCGTCGTCGAGGCCGAAACGCTCGCGGATCACCCGGGCCTCCCGTCCATTCAGATCAGCCAGCAGTGCTTCGAGATCCTGGTGGAGCTGTTCGCGCGCCAGCTCCTGCTCCGGTGTGGCGTGGCCATCCTCCAGCAGGTCCCCCAGTTCGGTGTCGAGCTCGCGGCCCACCCGCCCTTCCAGGGAAACCGGTCGGGGAATCTGCAGCAGGATCAGCCGCACCGCCTGCTCGCTCATCTCCAGTTCGGCGGCCAGCTCCATCAGCCGTGGCGGTCGCCCCAGCCGCGCTGCCAGCTCCCGCTGGGCCCGGCGCAGCCGATTCAGCTTCTCGGTGATGTGCACCGGCAGCCGGATCGTGCGGCTCTGGCTGGCGATCGCCCGGGTGATGCCCTGGCGGATCCACCAGTAGGCATAGGTGCTGAAACGGAAGCCCCGGGTCGGATCGAAGCGCTCCACGGCCCGCTCCAGCCCGAGGCTGCCCTCCTGCACCAGATCGAGCAGGTCGAGGCCGCGGCGCTGGTACTTCTTGGCCACGGCCACCACCAGCCGCAGATTGGCCTGGATCATGCGTTCGCGGGCGCGGTGGCCGCGATGCAGGGCCTGGCGCAACTGGCTGGGGCTGAGGCCGGCCTGTGCGGCCCAGGCCTGGCGGCTGGCCGCATTCTGTTCGGCCTCGCTGCCACCGTTCCGCAGCCTCAGCAGGCGTTCGCGGTTCTGCACGAGCCTGGCCAGGGTCAGCTCCTCCTCCTGCGTGAGCAGGTTCACCCGGCCGATGTCCTGCAGGTACAGGCGCACGGGGTCGGTGGAGGGCGCTCTTGCCAATGGCTGGACTCAGGTGTTTCCACCCTTGCCAGGGTCCGTTCGCTCCAGACGCTTTCCCGGGGATTTCCTTCGGTTTCCGGCCGCCGACCTGGTGGCAGCCCGTTCCTCGATGAACCTTCAGCTGGAGTGTCTGCTCAGGCGTCTTCCTCCACCCAGGTGCTGCTCACGTGCAGCTCCTCCAGCTGCTTGTCCGCCACCCCGCCCGGGGCACCGGTCATCAGACAGCGGGCCTGCTGGGTTTTGGGGAAGGCGATGGTGTCGCGGATCGACTCCTCGCCGGCCAGCAGCATCACCATGCGGTCGAGGCCGAAGGCCAGGCCGCCGTGGGGCGGAGCGCCCATGTCGAGCGCTTCCATCAGGAAGCCGAACTGCTGGTTGGCCTCCTCCAGCGGCAGGCCAATGGTCTGCAGCACCTGGCGCTGCAGGGCTGAATCGTGGATGCGCAGCGAGCCGCCGCCCAGCTCCAGGCCGTTGAGCACCAGGTCGTAGGCCTGGGCGCGGGCGCTGGGCAGGGTGTCGGCCCAGGTGGCGGTGTCGCTGCCGAGGTCTGCGGTGTTGGGGGCGCAGAAGGGGTGGTGCAGCGCCTCGTAACGCTGCTCGCCTGCGTTGAACTCGAACATCGGAAAGTCGACCACCCAGAGGAAGTTCCAGGTGTCGTTCTCGCGCTCGGACTGCACCAGACCCAGTTCGCGGGCCAGGTACTGGCGTACGCGATCCAGGGCCTTGTTCACCGTGGCGGTGTCGCCGGCGCCGAACAGGATCAGGGTGCCGGGTTCGGCACCGGTGCGCTTGAGCAGCTCGGCCTTCTTCGCCTCAGAGAGGTTGTCCTTGATGGCGCCGATCGTGTCGATTTCGCCGCCCTCGCGCACGCGGATGAAGGCCAGACCGCCGGCCCCGGCTTTCTGGGCCTCGCTGAACACATCACCGCCAGGTTTGATGCGCACGTTGCTCACGGCATCGTTGCCGCCGGGCACGGCGATGCACTTCACCGAGCCGCCGGCGGTCACGGCACCTGAAAACACCTTGAAGCCCATGTCGGCCACCAGGTCGCTCACGTTGGTGAGCTCCATGCCGTAGCGGGTGTCGGGCCGGTCGGTGCCATAGCGCTCCATGGCGTCATGCCAGGTGAGGCGTGGGAAGGGGCGCGGCAGCTCCACGCCCTTCACGGTCTTCCAGATGGAGGCGATCAGCGCTTCGTTGAGCGCCAGGATCTGCTCCTGATCCATGAAGCTCATCTCGATGTCCAGCTGGGTGAATTCCGGCTGGCGATCGGCGCGCAGGTCTTCATCGCGGAAGCAGCGGGCCACCTGGTAGTAGCGCTCGATGCCGCCCACCATCAGCAGCTGCTTGAACAGCTGGGGCGACTGGGGCAGGGCGAACCACTCACCGCCGCACACGCGCGAGGGCACCAGATAGTCGCGGGCGCCTTCGGGGGTGGAGCGGGTGAGCACGGGGGTCTCCACCTCAATGAAGCCCTGGTCCTCGAGGAAGCGGCGGGCGGCCTGGATGGTCTGGGCGCGCAGGCGCAGGTTGCTGTTCATGCGCTCGCGGCGCAGATCGAGGTAGCGGTGGCGCAGCCGCAGCTCCTCGCGGGTGTTCTCCTCGTCGTGCACCGAGACGGGGAAGGGCAGGTTGCCCTTCACACTGTTGAGCACGGTGATGGTGCTGGCCAGCACTTCCACACGGCCGGTGGCCAGCTTCTCGTTGATGGCGTCGGCGGGGCGCGCGCGCACGGTGCCCTCCACCTGGATCACCGTCTCGTTGCGCAGGTGCTCGGCGGTGGCGAACATCGCGGCGCCGTTGTCGGGGTCCACCGTGATCTGCACGGTGCCGCTGCGGTCGCGCAGGTCGATGAAGATCACCCCGCCGTGATCACGGCTGCGGTCCACCCAGCCGCACAGCTGCACGGCCTGGCCGGTGGCATCGGGGCGCAGGTCGCCGCATCCGTGGCTGCGCATG
>CAMDLO010000117.1 GCA_945901765.1 Cyanobium sp. NIES-981
GACACGGAGCTGCTGGATCTGCTGGCCGGGGATGGGGAGCTGCCGGATGAGCGACTGGATGGGGAGTGCCTGAAGGGGGACCTGAGGGCGCTGCTGGAGCAGCTGCCGGAGCTGCAGGGGCGGGTGCTGAAGATGCGCTACGGCATCCCCAGCCCCGACAATCCCGATGGCGATGAGCCGATGAGCCTCACCGGCATCGGCCGGGTGCTCGGCATCAGCCGCGATCGGGTGCGCAATCTGGAGCGCGATGCCCTTGCCGGCCTGCGCCGCCTCAGTGATGTGGTCGAGGCCTACGTGGCCGGCTGAGAGCCCGCGCCGCGCGAACATTTCGCAGCAGTGCTGACTCCCTGGCGGCGTTTCAAGCGCTCTCCCCGGTCCACCGTTTCGCCTACCTGGGAGCTGGGTCAATCTGCTGCCCTTAAACGATGAGAACCGGCCCGCTGATGGTCCCAAGTCCGATGATCACGTCTTGATTGCTGACGAGTTGAGCACTCCCCAGGTTCCAGACCAGGGCCGTGTATGGGTTTGACGCTCCTTGGCCGCTGATCTGAAAAAGCCCAGCTGAGCGGGGCTTGAGGTTGCGCTCGACCAAGTCTCGCAGGCTTCCTGAGTCGAGGTTGTGGCTGAACAAAGGTCGCTTCAGCGTCATTCCCCCTCCCCGCTTGCCCCATTGGCCAGGCAGGTCGATGATGTCGTTTTTCTGGTAGCCGACAATCGTGTCGAGTTGTTGATACAGCCCGTCACTTGTGCGTTTGAGTACAAATCTGTCGGGACCTTTTGTTCCGATCAGGCTGTCTGTGTTGGAGGAAAAGAATCGGGCCGCTGGCTTTGTGGCTTGTTTGCTTACGCGCATGGCTGGCAGTTGGCGTTGCTTGTGATGCGTTTTCGGCTCTGCAGCTGGCTGCGCCGGTGGCGCCCATTCTGGACCTGTTGAGGTGAAGCGGATGCCAGAGACCATCAGGAGTGATGGGCGTGCCGACGGTCACGCCGAGCCGCTTGCTCTGATGGAGCAGAGCGTTCCCGATCTGCGCGCAGCGCTGCTGCGCTGGTGGGAACAGCACGGCCGTCAGGGGATTCCCTGGACGCTCAGGCCTGATGGCAGCCGGCCCGATGCAGGCGAATCTCTGTGTCCGCTCGGTATCTGGGTGGCCGAGGTGATGCTGCAGCAAACCCAGCTGCAGGTGGTGCTGCCCTACTGGCAGCGCTGGATGGCCGCTTTGCCGACGCGCGATGCCCTGGCGGCGGCTGATGAGCACGATGTGCTGCTGCTCTGGCAGGGGCTGGGCTACTACTCCCGAGCCCGCCGGCTGCAGCAGGGTGCCCGAATGCTGCTGGATGCCGCTCCCCCTGGCGCCGACCCCTGGCCCCGCACCCTCGAAGGCTGGCTGGCCCTGCCGGGCATCGGCCGCAGCACCGCCGGCAGCATCCTCTCCTCGGCGTTTGACCTGCCTTTCGCGATCCTCGATGGCAACGTCAAGCGGGTGCTGGCGCGGTTGATCGCCTGCCCGCGGCCGCCGGCGCGGGAGCTCAGAGGGCTGTGGCAGCTGAGCGAGCTGCTGCTCGACCCGGGGCGGCCCCGGGCCTTCAACCAGGCTCTGATGGATCTGGGCGCCACCATCTGCACGCCTCGAAACCCCCGCTGCGGTGCCTGTCCCTGGCAGGGGCACTGCGCTGCCTACGCTGCCGGCGACCCTGCTCGCTTCCCTGTGAAAGACGCCCCGCGCGAGCTGCCGTTCCAGGTGATCGGCGTGGGGGTGGTGCGCAACGCCGCCGGGTTGGTGCTGATCGATCAGCGGCTCAACGAGGGACTGCTGGGCGGCCTGTGGGAGTTCCCCGGCGGCAAGCAGGAGCCGGGCGAGGCGATCGCAGCCACCATTGCCCGCGAACTGCGCGAGGAGCTGGCGATCGAGGTGGAGGTGGGAGAGGAGCTGATCGTGCTGGACCACGCCTACAGCCACAAGAAGCTCCGCTTCGTGGTGCATCTGTGCACCTGGCTCTCCGGCGACCCCCAGCCCCTGGCGTCCCAGCAGGTGCGATGGGTGCGGCCCGAGCAGCTGGGCGATTTTCCGTTCCCGGCCGCCAACGGCCGGATCATTGCGGCCCTGCACCAGTGGCTGGATGCTGACGCCAGCGCCGATTCGTCCCATGCTGAGGGCAGCCGCCCGGCCGCCTGATGATCGCCGCCAGCCCCGGCCCTGCTCCGGCTCCTGCCGGCCCGCTCGTGCTCTGCCTGGGTGAGGCGCTGGTGGACCGGTTGGGGCCCCCTGGCGGTGATCCGGGCGGTGCTGGCCCCTGCGAAGACCGGCTTGGCGGCGCTCCTGCCAACGTGGCCTGTGCCCTCGCCCGCCTCGGTGTTCCCTCTGCTTTCCTGGGACGGTTGGGCCGCGATGCCATCGGCGCGGCCTTTGCCCAGCTGTTCGACGAGCGTGGTGTGGACACCGCTGCCCTGCAGTGGGACAACCAGCGTCCCTCACGGGTGGTGCTGGTGCGGCGCGACACGGCCGGTGACCGTCAGTTCGGCGGCTTCGCCAGGCCTGTCGCCGCAGCTGGACCTGGCGGTGCGCCGCTCGAGACGGGGGGCTTTGCCGATCAGGCCCTTGATGCCGATGCGCTGTCTGCCGCGCTCGGGCCCCTGCTGGCGGCGGCGCGCTGGTTGCTGGTCGGCACGATTCCCCTCGCGTCACCTGCCTCAGCAACAGCCCTGCAGGGTGCCTGTCGCCAGGCTGGTGCGGCTGGCGTGATGCTCGCCGTCGATGTGAACTGGCGGCCCACCTTCTGGGATCCGGCGGCCGGTCCCGCCAGTGGTCCCACGGCGGCTCAGGTGTCGGCGGTTCAGCCGCTGCTGCGCCAGGCGGCCCTGCTCAAATGCGCGCGCGAGGAGGCGCTCTGGCTGTTCGGTACGGCGGATCCGGCCGAGGTGAGCGCCGCTCTGCCCCAGCGGCCGGCGGTGCTGATCAGCGATGGCAGCGCGCCACTGCGCTGGTGGCTGGCTGGTCTGGCCGGCGAGTTGCCCGCCTTCCGGGTGCCGGTGGTGGACACCACCGGTGCCGGCGATGCCTTCACCGCCGGCCTGTTGCAGGGGCTGGTCGCCAACCCGGCCCTGCTTACCGGTGCCAGTGCCGACCAGGCGAGCGCACTGATGCGCTTCGCCATGGCCTGCGGCGCTCTGGTGTGTCAGGGGGCTGGCGCCATCGACCCCCAGCCGAGCCGGCCGGATGTGGATGCTTTTCTGGCGAGCCCCTCAACCGATCCACGCTGAACCGGGGGCTGCCTCAGCCCAGCAGAAACTGATCGGCGCGGAGCTCGAATCCTGCCAGGCCAGGCAGGGCGGCAAGCCGGATCGGTCGGGAGTCGGATCCTTCTCCTTTCGGGGCGAATAGCAGATGACCAACGGTTGGATCGAAGTACAGGACGGTGCCGATCACGACTTCCCGCAGCCCGGCTGGACCGAAAAGTTGATGGAAACCACGGCCTTTCAGCAAAAACTTATCCTCGATTGGATTGAAATCCGTGATGGTGTCGAAGGATCGGCGTTGATTTCGGAAGGTGAATAGATCCTGGCCGAGGCCGCCTGTGATCAGATCTTTGCCGCGTCCACCACCAATCCGGTTGTTGCCATCATTGCCAACAAGCACATTCGCAAGCTTGTTGCCGCGAAGGGTCAGATCCGCTGCTCCAAGCAGGGAGGCGTGGGTGAAGCCCCAGTGACCTGGTTGATTCAGCTTGACATCGCTGCTGTCGCTGCTGATTGGCGTTGGCGTTGGTGTTGGCGTTGTCGCCAGTGGCATCGTGGGAAACCACGGATACTCAATCACTGGAGGTTCCGATACCCCAGGCTGGGGAGCAAGACCGTCGGCAACTGTCGTTGTGTAGGCCAGCTCGTCCAGGGTTGACGGGCTTTCTGGCGGATCTACGTAGGTGATTGGATCTGGGTAGGTGATTGGATCTGGCAGTGGTACCTGACCATCGGTGCCGTCAGAAACGGTTTCGAAGCCGGTTGAATGGGGGCCGTCAAGGGTTTCAGCGGTGAGAAAGCTTTCGCTTGGAAGAAAATCGGGGCTATCTGGAATGTCGATTTCTGTATCGCTTCTGAAGGCAAATCTCGGGTCGTGACTTGTGATCATCACCTCGGGGTCGTCGAGATTGCCCCGGGCGTTCATCATCAGGGCTTTGGGATAGGTGGGACGGCAGATCGGATTGAGATCCACATCAAAGCGCTGAGGCTGCTCTGAACGGGTGGTTTCGCCGTCTGCATCGATCCAGGTCCAGGTGCCCTCATAGCCCTCGATGGTGCCGTCGTCGTTGATGACGGGAGTCAGGGTGTAGAGCTCGGAGGAGCCATCGCCAAGGAGGCCCTCGGAGCGCACGAGGTTGCCCTGGACGTCGAAGATTT
>CAMDLO010000118.1 GCA_945901765.1 Cyanobium sp. NIES-981
CTCGACTTCTCAGCATTCTCTGCCAGCGTGGCCAGAAAACCTGTAGAAAACCGCGCTGGCACAGAGTCATAAAGCAAAGGGCCCAGCAGGACCATCCGATCGGGAAGGCTGCACACTGCAGCGGGAAGGCTGCCACCGATCGATCGCCCGGAGCGTCATCACCCCCCTGCGTCTCCGGTGGACATCTGCCTGCCCTAACCACTGGGCAGGATTTATAATTTCCCTTGCGTGATCTTGGTCCGCTGCTGCCGGCAGACCACTGCCCGTTTCAACACCAGGCTGATCTCTTCGTGGTCAGCACTCCCGGCGCAGATGCGTTCATGGCCACCCTTGCTGTGTCCCCACCATGAAGATGCCCGGGCTCAGAGCACTGCGGGCTTGGCTCAAGCAGGAGCGTCTGGCCCTGCGCCAGCAGAGCTGGCGCAGAACCCTGCTGCTGGGGGCGCCGTTGCTGATGGCCCTTGTGCTGGCGGAAGGGGCTCGACGCCTGCAGGATGGAGCAAGACGCCTGGAACGGCAGCAGCAAGAGGGACTGAACCTGCTGCAGTGGCTGGCGAAGGAGCAGCGGCGTACCGCGCTCGACTGGGCGCACTGGGACGACGCCCTCGCCTTTGTGGAGGGTGATAATCCCGCCTTCCCATCGACCGACATGGGAACAACCGCCCTGCTCGAAGAGGGCGCCGTGATGGCGATCTGGGGACCAACGGGCCGCCAGCTGGCGATTCAAGGTGCCACCCCCGCCGATCTGGCCGGGGACAGTGACCTGCAGCGGTGCCTCACCGATGTGGAACGCAAACGGCGGGCAGGAGGGCGGGACCATCTGGCATTGCTCTGCCCCGGTGATGACCAGCTCTATGTGGGCGCACTCGAAGCCATCAGCGACAACACCGCCACGCGAAGCAGCAACGCCAGTCTGGCCTTTGCCGTGCCGGTGCTGACCACCCACAGCGGGACCAATCTGACGCCAACCCTGCGCAAGCTCCGCTCCGAACTGCTGCTGGGCCATGGCGACCGCGCAGCCTCCGCCAACGCGAGAGCGATTACACCGGCGCTCTGGACCACCGGCGGAAAGATGGCGGAGGTGGTGTCGCCGGCCAGGGCGATCAACTTGTTGGCAGAGCTGCTCCCCCTGATGGCGATCCTGACCGCCGGATCGCTGGTGGTGCTGGGCCTGCGCATCCAGTGGATGTTGGGCCTGCGACGGCAGCTGCTGCTGCAGTGCCGCAGCGATCGGATGCATTCGCAGCGGATCCGCCGGCTGCAGCGCGAGGTGGGCCTGCTGCTCGATCAGGCACAGGGCCAGTCCCGCTCCGATGAATCGGGCGCTTTCGCCAGGCTGCTTGACCTTCAACGCGAAGGGGGAGAGAGCAGCCAGAGCCAGCGACCGGAGGATAAGCTCGTCAGCCGAATCGAGCGGGTGCTCTCTGGCGCACGATCATTGGTGCTGATCGACCGACTCACCGAGCTACCGAATCGCAACTACTTTCTTGAACAACTCGAATGGGAAAGTGAGCAATGCCGAATGCAAGGATCGCCGGTTGCCCTCTTATTCATTAACATCGATAAATTCAAACGCATCAACGAAACCTATGGTCACAGCGTCGGTGACGCGGTGCTTCAGCATGTCGCCACCGATCTCCGCCGCATCGTCCCTTCAGACGACTTCCTGGCCCGCTTCGGATCGGATGAGTTCGGCCTGATCCTCAACAGCCGCCACCTCAGCGAACGCACCGAGGGCAGCATCCGTGATCTCGCCCACCAGCGCGCCCTTGCCCTGCTCGAGCAGTTCAACGGCAGAGCCGGCCATCATCCCGTGCAGCTCAAGCTCAGTTTGAGCATCGGCATCGCCCTGAGTGACCCCAGCGGCACGAGCAGTGAAGAGCTGATCCGCCGCTCCGACGTGGCGATGATGATCGCCAAGGAACGGCACAGCAGTCCGATCTCGATCTACGACATCAGCAGCGGCGCCGACAGCCTCAGCGATTACCGCCTCTTCAATGCGCTGGAGTCTGATCTCAGCCAGGCACCGGAACGCTTCCAGATCCTGTTTCAACCGATCGTTGATCGGGAAGGTCACACCTTCGAGGTGGAAGCCCTGGTGCGGTGGCACAACCCCGAACACCCTGCCACACCGCCAGACCTGTTCATCGCCCTGGCGGAGCGCTATCGGCTGATCGACAGCCTCGGACGGCTGATCGTCGACAGGAGCTTGGCAGGTTTCCGCCAGCTGCGCCAGGGGCTCCACGCCGGCGACAAACTGCAGCTGGCCCTCAATGTCAGCCCCAGTCAGCTGCAGCAGGAGAGTTTCGGGCCTTGGCTGCTCAAGCAGCTCCGGCTGCATGCCATTCCGCCGGCCTCGATCACTGTGGAGGTGACCGAATCAGCCGTGATCGAAACCACCGCTGAGCTCACCGACAACCTCGCCAGCCTGCGCCAGGCCGGCGTACGCCTTGCCCTCGATGATTTCGGCACCGGCTTCTCGTCTCTGGGATTGTTGATGGGGCTGAGACCGGATGAACTGAAGATCGACAAGTCGTTTGTATCAGCCACGATTGATGATGCGCTCGCCCGCCAGATCGTGCTGCTGCTTCAGCAGCTCTCCGAAAGCCTGGAACTGACCCTGGTGGCGGAAGGAGTGGAAGACGTCACAATCCGGGACACCCTTATTCAGTGCGGGGTGCGTTGTTTTCAGGGATATTTCTTCTCAAGACCGCAAACAGCGGAGGAGCTGATCGCGACCGCCCAGCCCCTGTCCGCCCAAGCGTCTGAAACCGTCTGAGTTCCAAGCCACGCCTCGGCAGCTGAGTCCATAAGGTGGGCCTATCTGTTGCGCTGTCCAACCGTGCCCCCCTCCGGATCCAGCCCCAGTGCGGCCGATCTGGCCCGCTACCTCGAGCAGCGCGGAGAGCTGAGCAAGCCCTGGGCCCTGCAGCTGCTGCGGCTCGCCAAGCTGAAGGAAGGGCGCGACGCCATGGATCCGGACGCCTACCTGCGCAGCCTGCAGGAGGCCCACGCCGACCTGATGCGGCTTGGCGAGTTCTGGAAGGGCCGCGAGCAGGAGGTGTTCGGGGGGCGCTACACGCCGCCTGAGGTGCTGGAACCCATTCCCGGCTCTCCGGACGATCGCTGAAAGCCTCGATGAGCGAACCCAGCGCGAGCGCCGCCGCAGCTGCCGCACCACCGGAGCCGGCACCCACCTGCCATCGGATGGCGCCCCTGATCCGCTTCACCCTGCTGGCTCTCTATCTGGCCCTGGCCGCGCCCCTGCCCGTGCTGGCGCCGCCGGAGCTGCGCCAGCCGCTCTGGCTGGCTCTGGCCCTGGGGCTGGCGTTGGTGCTCGCCGCCACCAGCGAACGGGTGCTGCTGGACAGCAGCGGCCTGGCGGTGGGTCACCCTGGCTGGTGTGCCTGGTTGCTGCGCCGCGGCTGGCAGCTGCCCTGGACCCAGATCGAAGCGATCACCCCCGTGCGCACCAGCCAGGGGGGACGGGTGTTCTACCTGCGCCAGGGGGACCGCCAGCTGCTGCTGCCACAGCGAATCGAGAGGTTTGAAGCCTTCCTGGAGCGTCTCAGCCAGGAAACCGGCCTGGACACCGCCTCGATCGGACGGATCAGTCCCCCCTGGACCTATCAGACCCTGGCCGTGCTCTGCGCCCTGATGCTGGCCGGCGAGCTGCTGGCACTGGTCCGGATGGGCAGCGGCTGACTGGGCTTGCGTGGACTCAGCTGGCTGGGCTTCAGTTGGAGGAGAGTGAATTGAAGGTGGCGGGGCCGCTGTTCAGGCCGGCCGCCCGGGGCTGACCCAACTCAGGGGCATCGCCTTGGTCGGGCAGGTTGTCCAGACTGAAGCGATAGCCCTGCTGGCGCATGGTCTCGATGCCTCCCCCCTCTCCCAGGCCGGCCTGCTCGAGTTTGCGCCGCAGGGTGAGCACCTGGGTATCGACGGAGCGAGGTCCGCCGCTGAACGGCGGCCAGGCCATGCGCAGCAGTTCCTGGCGGCTGCGCACCACACCCGGTGGCATCAGCAGGGCGCAGAGCAGGGCGAATTCCCGCGGGCTCAGCTCCACGGGCTGATCCCGCAGCGTCACCTGGCGCAGCAGCAGGTGCACTTCCAAAGGCCCCACGCAGACCCGCTCCTGCAGGCCGGTGCCGCTGCGACGCAGCAGGGTGCGGCAGCGGGCCGCCAGTTCCTCGAGACCGAAGGGTTTGCGCAGCACATCGTCGGCGCCGGCATCCAGCAGGCTCACCACCGGCTCCGAGCCCGTGCGGGCGGTGAGGACCATCACGGCGCAGCGCAGCTGGGATGCCAGCCGCAGGGC
>CAMDLO010000119.1 GCA_945901765.1 Cyanobium sp. NIES-981
AGGTTGTCGCTCGTCTCTTTGTCTGCATCCCTGGCAGCATCACCGCATCCGAACTGCGGCAGATGTGTGCTGATTTCAGGCTTCACGCCTGGGCAACAATGCCGCTCCACTGCACTGCTTTCACCTGGTCGCGGCGCCATGAGTGAAACAGTTCCGGTTCCGCCACGGTGCAGAGGGGGCAGACGCTGATCTGTTCGGGGGGGATCCCCAAATGGATCAACTGCAGCAGGGCGGCCTGACGGATGTCGAGGCGATCATGTCCCGGCAGCGGATCGGCTGCCACAGCACCCTTGTTGATCAGGAGTGCCAGGGCGCCGGTTTGATCGGTGTCGGCGTTGGGCATCGCTGCCAGTGCGGCAGCCACCTGTTCAGTCACATCCCGCTGCACCTGGTAACGCTCACCGCTCACGGCTGGCCCCAGGGCCACGCGCACGTCTGCGGGTCTGCTGCCAGCGGTCTGGAGCCGGGCCACCGCTTCGCTCAGGATGCCAGCGGCCACCCCGCGCCAGCCGGCGTGACAGGCCGCCACCGCTCCACGCACCGGGTCGGCCAGCAGCACCGGAGTGCAGTCGGCTCCACAGACCCAGAGGCTCTGGCCACCGGCGTCGCTCACCAGGCCGTCACCCGCTGGCCAGGGCTCCGCAGCCGCTGCGCTGGCCGGCAGCACCACGGCGCCATGCACCTGGCGGCAGCGATGCACGGAGACACCGGCACTGAGGTATCCCGCCAGACTTTCGGGTCCCCGTCCGTGCCACTGGCGGGTGAAGAAGCCGTGTTCAAAGCCGGCCAACAGGTCTGCCTGGAGGTAATAACCGCCGTAGCAGCCCACCCAGGTCCAACCAGGCAGGGTGTTGAAGTGGCAATCCGGACGGTTGAACGGAGTCTGGAGGCTCTCAGTCATGGCAGCTGCATTCAGGCATCCGGCAGATCGCGCATCACCCAGAGGCCCTCGAAGCGCTGGTCGCTCTCCTTGCCCTGGACGGTCAGAAACTGGAGCCCGCCCACCTGCTCCCTGGCCAGGGCGAAGGTCTGACGTGCTGCTTCGGCCTCGGCCTCGCTGAGGGCGCCGAGCAGCCACCGATCCTCCAGCCCGGCTTCCAGCACCAGCTGGCGACCCTCGAGCTCCAGCCGCACCGGTTCCAGCCCAGCCAGCCAGCCGGCGATCGCCAGGGCCCGGGGCCCACCGAACAGGCGCACACCCGGCACGGTCGCAGTCGATTCCAGCCCCTCCGGCAGGGGGACAAGCCCCGAGAAGCTTGTATCCCACTGGGCTGCGGTGCTGAGGATCTGCAGGGGCAGACCCGCCCAGCTCCAGCGTTCGCCCCTGGCCGCATCGGGCAGGGGCAGGGGCACAGGCCGGATCGGTTGGGGGGGAGGCGCCAGGGGGCCGGCCATGTAGCCCACTTCCAGGGGGTAGATCTGCTGTTCGCGCTCCTGCAACCAGCTCACCAGGCTGTAGGTGCGCCGGCTGGCGATCAGTTCCATGCCCAGCCCCTCGGCGGCCCGCTGCACCATGGTGCGCATCGATGCCCGCCAGCAACGCAGTCGGCGGGGCGGCGCGAATCCATCGGCTTCAGCTGCCGCCAGGGCCTCCTCCAGGGCCTCGCGCAGCCATTGGGAATTGACGGTCGCGGCCGGGCAGGGCCGCACCCAGCGGAAGATCTCCCCATCGGGCCGTCCGTCCGCCGCCACCTCCGGTGTGGTGCAGATCAACAGTTCCCAGCGTTTCTTGCCGTCGGCTTCCAGGATCGGGCGGGAGTAGTAGTCGAGCTCCCAGTCCGGCCCCGTGGTGACGGCGTTCACGGCGGAGCGCGTCATCCCGCCTGCTGCTCCTGCTGGCGCAGCAGGGAGCGGGCCCGGACGGCGCGTTCGGCGGCCTCGGCCATGACGCTGTCTCTGGCGATCAGCAGTTCGCCCGGTTGGCCTTCAAGCAGGGCGGTGTTGAGGGCGATCCGTCCCCGGCCCGGGTCGAGATCGGTGATCAGGGCCCTGACGCGATCGCCTTGATCAAACACCTCGCGCAGCTCGCGCATCTGGCCGCGGGTGATGGAGCTCTGGTGCAGCAGCCCACTCACCCCGCCCAGATCCACAAAAAAGCCGTAGGGCTTGACCGAGGCCACCACCCCTTCCACCAGCTGACCGACCTCCAGCTCGCTGAAGCGGGCGGCGGTGGCCGCTTTCTTTTCCGAGAGCACCAGCTTGCGGGTCTCCGGATTCACCTCCAGGAACGTGACTCCGATCGTCCGACCGATCAGGCTCTCGTGGTTCTCACCCTCCTGCAGCTGGGAGCGGGGAATGAAGCCGCGCAGCCCTTCCAGGTCGCAGGTCACGCCACCACGGTTGAACCCGTTCACCTTCACTTGCACCACCTTGCCCTCCTTTTCCAGAACCCGCACCTTGTCCCAGCTCTGGCGCAGGGCCAGAGCGCGGGCACTGACGGTGACCATGCCATCAGCGTTCTGTTCACGGGTGACGAGCACCTCCACCTGGGTGCCCCTCGGGAAGCGCTCCTTCAGGTTGGTGATCACCCCCAGGGCTGCTTCCTTCTTGGGCATGAAGCCCGGCGCCTTGCCGCCGATGTCCACATACACCCCGTCGCTCTCGATGCCGACCACGCTGCCGGTCACCACTTCGCCGGTGGTGCCGACAAAGTCCTGTTCGTCGAGGGCGGCGAGAAATGCTTCCTCATCGAAGTCGAACTCGTCGACACTGCGGCTGGTCGCCGGGGCAGCCGCTGGTGCCGACCCCCGGCCCTGGTCCCTGCTGCCCCTGCCGGGTGCGGGACCGAGCAGGTCGGCCATGGTCATGCCCTCCAGTGCGCCGAGATCAAACCGGTCCTCGTCGTCTGCGCGGTTGGATGGGGCTGAGACAGGCCCCTCAGGTCTGCGCGGGCTGTCCAGGCGCTGGGGGGCAGCGTCCGCCGCCGGCTCCACCGGACGGCTGGGGGACTCAGGCGGAGCGGTCGATTCCTGGCCGGATTCCTGGCCACGGTTCGGTTCGTCCTTCTTGATCATCAGCACCTGGGGCGGTCGCCGGGTCGGTGGCGGCACGGGCCCTCTGGCTGAAGACGGCGTTGCGCCAGACGGCCTGGGTGAGGGGGGCGTCGGCTTGCCGGATCCGGCCATTCCACATCGCGCTGACAGCTACACACTGTAGGCAGCGGGGCTGATGCGGATGTCACCACAACGTCATCTCAGCCACATGCGCTGGCCGGAGGTGAAGGCTGCGGCGGCCCAGCCCGGCAGCACACTGGTCTGGCCCTGGGGCGCGATCGAACAGCACGGTCCCCAGCTGCCGCTGGACACCGATGGGCTGTTTGCTGAACGGGTGGTGGAGGCGGTGCTGGAGCGCCTGCCGGCGGAACGCCCGATCTGGCGCCTGCCGCTGCAAGCGATCGGGTTCTCGCCTGAACATCTGGGTTTTGCCGGCACCCTCAGCCTGCCGGCCGGGCTGTTGATCGATCAGATCTGCGCGGTGGGCGAGCAGCTGGGGGCCCTTGGATTCAGCCGTCTGGTGCTGATCAACGGCCATGGCGGCCAGATTGCCCTGCTGCAGACCGCGGCGCGGCAGCTGCGCTGCCGTTGCCCCCGACTGGCGGTGCTGCCCTGCTTCCTCTGGAGTGGAGCGGCGGGGATCGGGGCGCTGATCCCTGAGCCCGAGCGCAGTCAGGGATTGCACGCCGGACTGGCCGAAACGAGTCTGATGCTGCATCTGGCGCCGGAGCGGGTGGGTGAGGAGCGCCCCTGCGATGGCCAGCTGCCGGCGCCGCCGCCGCCTGGCTGGGATCTCGAGGGTGCCCTGCCCGCGGCCTGGCTCACCACTGACCTGAGCCGCAGCGGTGTGGTCGGCGATGCGACGGGTGCAACCGCGGAGCTCGGTGAACGCCTGTTCCAGGCCCTGGTGGCGGGATGGACCGAGCGGCTGGAGTGCCTGTTGGTCAGCGACTGGCCACCGGGTACACCGGTTGACGGGGGGCATTCGGCTGAATGTGGGTGACGCTGGGTACAGTCATGCGACCTGTTACCCGATTGCGGCCGCCATGGCGACGTTGACCTC
>CAMDLO010000120.1 GCA_945901765.1 Cyanobium sp. NIES-981
GCCAGACCGATCACGAAGCCGAGCATGGCCATGCGGCCGTTCCAGGTTTCGGCGAAGGCCACGAAACCGAAGCGGGAGGTGGAGTCGGACATGAGTGTTTCAGATTGTTTCGAGAACTGTAACACCTTGTGAAGCAATGGCGCAAGGGATGGCGCCAGAGCCTGATCGCCCATAGCCAAACCCTCACCGGCCGCTACCGGGGCTGGGCGCAGAGCTGCCTCAGAAGCGGGAGCCCGGCGTCTGCAGAAAGGCCAGCTCCGCCGCGCTCGACACCCGCCCCAGGAGCGCGTTGCGGTGGGGGAAGCGGCCGAAGCGGGCGATCACATCGCGGTGGCGGCGGGCGAAGTCGGCGGTGTGGGGGTCACTGAACCGCTCGAACAGCGGCAGGGCCGCCTCCTGCACCGCCAGGTCCTCGCTGTGCATCAGCGGCATCAGCCAGAACTGCCGCCGCGCCTGCTCGGGCTCCGCCTCCAGCCAGCCGCGCTCGATGGCCTTTCGGCTCAGCGCCAGGGCCTGGGGATCGCCCGCGAAGGCCGTGGCGGTGTCGCGCCAGATCTGGCGCGGGAACTGATCGAGCAACAACACCAGCGCCAGGCCCCCGCTGGGCTCCGCGCCCCAGGCGTCAAGCTCCGCGGCGAGTGCCTGGCGGGTCAGGCCCAGGAACCGTTCCCGCAGCAGGGCATCAAAGGCCGGGTCCTTGGCGAACCACTGGCGCGGCCGGCTCTGCTCGAACCAGAAGTCCAGCACCTGCGCCGCTTGTTCCCCGTGGCCTGGCATCAGAGCAGGGCCTGCACGCTGGCCACCTTGTCTTCCAGGGTCTGGTCCCTGTCGGTGCGCGTGTTGATCTTCACCGTGGTGTAGACGCGCGGGCAGCCCATGGCGTGCACCGCCTGATGGCAGGCCTCGATCGCGGCGAACACCGGCTGCCACTCCCCTTCGATGGCGGTGCCGTTGGGGTGCAGCTGGATCTTGAGGCCGGCCTCTGTGAGCACCTGCTCGCAGGCGGCGATGTAGGGGGCCAGGTGCACGCCGACACCGATCGGCACCACGCACAGATCCACGATCACCTTCACGGCCAGCTCCGGCAGATGGCCCCCATCGTGGAGGCAGCGGCCCGCTGGCTGCCGTGTCCGTGTTTCCGCTGCTGGTGTTCAGTGGGGCAAGGGAGCTGTTGCCGCCGCATCAGGCGAGCCAGCCCCGCCCAGCGGCCAGCCTGGAGGCTTCCTGCACGGCCGTGATGCAGCGCTGGGCACGGCGTTTGGCATCGTCCTGGCCCTGGGCCCGCTGCACGTAGCTCTCCATCGCTTCCGGCGTTTCGATCAGGGCCAGCAGACCGGTGGTGCGCGCCCCGAGGGCGGCATCGGCGAGCAGGCGGCTCACCAGGCCCTGCTCCCACAGCTGCTGCCCGGTGGAGCCGGGAGCGAACAGCTCCTGGCGCAGCACGCCCAGCAGCGACTGCTTGAGGGCCTCGAGCTGGCCGGGCCGCAGCCGGCGGCTGTTGGGCAGGCCCGCCGCAGGGCCGGCCGGGATCCCGCCAGGACGATCGGGGGTGTGCTCCAGGCTCCAGCTCAGGCCGGTGCCCGGCAGCCCCACGGTGGTGCGGGGCCCACCGCTGCGATTCACCGGGATGTTGAAGGAGGCGCCACGCCCGCCGAGGGAGATCGAGCTCAGTCCGCCGCTGGTGAAGTTGAAGCGCAGGGGGCCCAGGCGGGCGGAGCGGCGGAAACGGAAGCCCATGGCGATCAGCGGCTTGGCTCGCAGGGGTGGCCCAAGCTGGCGACCACTGTGACGCGGCGCAAGCAGCTTTTGCCAGAGACGTGATCCCCCTTCCTTTCCTGCCAGGCCCCAGCCAGGACATGGCTGGACAACAGCCACCCGAGCGGTGCTGAGGCGCCCCGTGGGGGACCAGTTGCCGGGCCGCCGCTGCTGGAGCCGGTGCTCTGATCGCCCAGGGTCTGGTGGTGGCTCCAGCCCATCAAGGCGGTGCGCGCCAGCGCGAAGCTGCCAGTCAGTTCTCAGACTCCGGGCTGAGGGGCGGCAGCCGCCGCTCCACCTGCAGGAACACCAGCCAGGCCGCACCGGCGCTGAGGCCGCCGCTCCAGTCGTTGCGCAGCAGCTCCACAATCGACACCGTGCTGGCGCCGATGCGGAGGCCGCGCAGCAGGAAGCGGCCCAGTTTTTGCAGCGTGTCGCGATTCGCCGTCATCGGCTGGGGCCAGCGCAGAAGTGCTCAGGTTGGCGGAACGCCAGCAGCTGGCGTCAGCTCAGCCCGCCGATGAACAGCACCACCACAGCTGAGCTGAACCTGTTGACCTCTGGCGGCTGGCAGCGCCAGCTCCAGCGGTCACAGCCGTGGATCGCCTTGCTGCACCGCTGCAATCGCCAGGCATCCTGGAGGAAGTTGAACGTGACTCATGGGGGATCACAGCAACCAACGGCTCACGGCCCGGGAGATGGTTCGGGCCCACGCCTATCCGGTTCTCGCTGCGGTGAGCACGCTGGCGTTGGTGGTGATTGCAGCCAGCCTCGTGCCGATCGCCAGACAGGCCGACCACATGAACCGCTGTCTGGCTGTGCCTGGCGGTGCGGGCTGCCATCGCTTCCGTTAGTGGCGCCTCTAGTGGCGCCTCACTGGCTTAGTGCGCCTCACTGGCTGCCGCTGGGGCATCAAGCAGCCGCTGCAAGTTGCCAACTGACTTCAGCCCTGCCACAACAAAGCCCGGGTCGAGGCCCCCGGGCATTTGTCTGCGCAGCCGTGGTGTTGTCCCAGGGGATCGGTCCCAAGGGGGGTGGACGCAGCTGTGCGTTGGCTTGGGCTTGGCAACAGCCGTGATTGGGTTGCCGGTTCAGGTGGTGTTCAGTTGGGGGCGGAGCTGCCGGCGCTGGCACCTGGGGCCAGGTAGCGAGTGGGACGTTCCGTTGGGTCCGGGGCACCTGAGGCTTGGTCGTGAACGGCTTGGTCGTGAACAACTGAGTCGTGAACGGCTTGGTCGTGAACGGTGCGGTGGACGGCGACTCTGGCTAGACGCCAGGAACATCACATCTGGTCAAGACTGTTGGAGCAGGGGCCGGATCGTCAGCGCGCTCCTGATGTCTGCTGCGGGGGGTTGTCATCCATCGGTGGAGCCTCCGAATCCCGTTGCCACCACAATGGGCCGGCCAGCCCAGGCAAGCAAGCGAGCACGCCAGGTCGACACCGCTCTTCACCGGCGGCAATCGCTGTTCATGAAGGGGGCTTCATCGGCTCCGCCAGGCCCCCCCACGCGCCCAGCACCCAGCACCCAAAGCCCAAGGCCTGATGACGGCGAAACCCCTGCCACCCCACCGACCTCCCGAGAGGGATGGGGATGACGAAGAGCTCCTGGAGGATCGCGGCCGAGGGCTGGGCCTGCGATTGCTGGCACTGGTGGGTGCGTTCTCATTCCTGATGCTGGGGATCAGCAGCATTGCCCCGTTGTTACAGCCAGCCCCATCCCCGCCACTGCCGGATCAGCGCCGCAGCCCTGCGGCTTGATCGATGCTGGCCGGGTTCGCCAGAAGCACGGCAACCCCCGCATCGACACACCACCCGCGCAGACTGCCGCCATGGGGAAAGGACGGCCGCTGGGATTCCTGTTGTCAGCACTGGCGACGTGGCCACAGATTGCTGGTTCGCAGGGCATGCCCGCCACCGTGCTCTCCATCGGCGATGGCGACACCATCCGCGTGCGCCAGGCCACCCGAGCGATCACCGTGCGACTGGCCTGCATTGATGCCCCCGAGACGGCCCAGAACCCCTACGGCCAGCAGGCCCGCAAGTCCCTGCAGCAGCGGTTGCCGATCGGACGGCAGGTGACGCTCGCCGTGAAAACCACCGACCGCTACGGGCGCACAGTGGCGGAGGTGATCAGCGACATCAACATCAACCTGGCGCTGGTGGAAGACGGCCAGGCCTTTGCCTACCGCCAGTACCTGGGCGGCTGCAATGCCAGGGAGTACCTGGACGCCGAGTACCGGGCCAGCCGGCGCCGCT
>CAMDLO010000121.1 GCA_945901765.1 Cyanobium sp. NIES-981
GCGTCTCGCTCAGGCGGTCGTTGAGCAGGGTGAGAAAGGCGCAGAGGTAGACGGGTGGACCGGAAATGGGGCGCGACAGGAGCACGGCGGCAGCCCGGGGGTGCTGCCAGTCCAGCAAACGGCGGTGCTGCGACGCCGGTGGCGGCCGCGCCATCGAGCCAGGTCTTCTCCCGCATCGGTGCACCGCAGGCGGGCAAGCCAAGCCGTTGGGGGCGTGTGAAGGCCCTTATGCCGTTGTGGCGTTTGTTAACTCCGTGTGCCCCAGCAGCCACTCCCCCATGCCGCTGCTCCATTCCCGCTTCCAGAAGGGGGCGTCGTGCTTGATGGTCTCCAGCAGCTCCTGGCAGCAGCGCTGTGCCGGGCCGCTACGGTCGGCCATGACTGCCACCACAATGATCGCGTCGCCGCAGAGCACCAGCCCCGTGCGGTGACGCACCATCACCGCCGCGACGGGATGGCGGCGGGCGCAGGCGGCGGTCAGCCGCTGCAGCTGGCCCTCGGTCATGCCCGGGTAGTGCTCCAGCTCCAGGGCATCGAGTGGTGCGCCCGCCGCTGTGCTGCCCCGCACCCGGCCGATGAACAGGCTTGTGGCAGCTGGCTGTTCAGCGCCGCCGGACTGCAGCTGGGCCTGCCACTGCTCGAGCTGCTGGCAGGGGTCGATCGGGTCGGGGTGCAGGCTCACGCTCATGCTCACGGCTGGGGCAGCGCTGCTGGCGGTAGGAGGCATGGCTGGAGGGGGGGGGCGCAGCGGGTTCAGCCGCCGCTGATCGGCGGCAGGAAGGCCAGCTCGTCGCCGTCGGCCAGGAGCGTGTGGGCTTCGGCGAACTGCTGGTTGATCGCCACCCGGATGCCCGCCGGCAGCGCTTCCCCGGTTGGCGCCGTCCCGCCCGGGGCGCCGGTGGCGGCCAGCCAGGCGCCGGCCAGATCCAGCTGCTGCCACAGTTCCAGCGGCGTGGCGGGGTTGGCGGCGGCGGTCACCTGTTGCTCGCCCCAACCCATCGCCTCCCGCAGGGCAGCGAACAGCCGCACCCGCACCGTGGGGGCGGCGGCTGGCGGATCGGCGGCATCGCTTCTGCTCATCGGCGCGGACGGCTGCGTTTCAGTTTGCCTGGGAAACTGGACTGCCAGGTCAGCCGCTCTGCCAGGTCAGCCGCTCTGCCAGGTCAGCCGGTCTGCCAGGTCAGCCATCGCTAGTGCAGTGCTTAGGCCTGATCGGCTGAAGAAGCGGCAGCTTCGGGGAGCTGAGCCGCGCCCAGCTCATCGCCACCAGCTTCGCTTTGCTTGTCTGGGTCTGGGCGGAGCTCAGCGCCAGTTGTCCGCCGGGGCGGCCTGGGCGCTGCGGCTGCGTCGGTCGAACAGGCAGAGGCTGAGGCCCTCCTTCCCGGCCAAAGGGGCCTGGGGATAGCGGCCGGCGATCAGAGCGGCGCTGGTGGCCAGGCTGTCGTCGAACGCGATCGCGCTGCCCACGAGCCTGGCGTCCACCAGGCCGCTGGCACGGATGCAGGCAGCAGCGACCATCTGGCGGTGTGCGGCCCAGGCGTCGGCGGAGGAGGCCAGGGCCGGCAGCGGGCTGATCGTTGCCAGGGCGCTGATCACGGCTGGGGCAAGGCGCGGACTGGGCATGGGTGGGGGTCTGCTGGGCCAAACTGCGTTGCGCCTGACACTAGGCATTGAACAATTTGAGGTGGCTGGCACAGGGGCCAGCCACCTCTGGGCTCGCTGCCCTATCCGCACCACTGGCTCTAGGTGCAAGCCGCACCTTGAAAGGTCTCAACCCCCTTGCGCTGCCAGTACTGGAGTTCAGTGGCTGTCTCCACGCCCTGCAACACGAGCGTGCAGCGCTTGTAGCGGCAGTAGCACAGCAGAAAATCCACCAGGCTGTCGACGTTGTCCTGATGGAGCGACCGGGTGTAGTCGGCGCTCAGCATGAGGTACGAGGGCAACAGGCCGAACACGGCCTGCAGGGGGACGTGGCTGGTGCCGAAATCCGCGATGGCGATCCGCACGGCCAGTCGCTGCAGCTCCCTGGCGGTGCTGCGCATGGGTTCGGAGGATGCCATCAGCAACGACTCCTTCACCTCCAGCACGAGGCGTCGCCGCAGCTGCAGCGGCAGGGCGGCCAGTTTGGCCGTGAGCTCTGCTCCCCCGTCCCCAGGGTGGCTGCCGCAACGGGCAGGCCCACCGAGTGCCCGGCGGCATCGGCCTCCTGCAGCCGGGCGAGGGCTGCCCCGAGGGCGGATCCTTCCCCGGCTGCGATCGAGTCATAGAGCCGGCCGGCCTGGCCGTCGACGATCCGCATCACCGGTGCCACGCTGGCGGCCGGCGGGGCAGACTCCCCTGGCAGGCCTTCGGGTGCACCGGGCCCGGGTTCCTGCAGGGTGGACCCGTCGGATCGCTTGCGCCGCGCTGGGAACAGCTGCAGCTTCGTCCCGGCCGCCAGCTGGCTGGCCGCGGCCAGCAGGTTGAGCAGCTGCTCGGTTTCGCCGCCGGCCTGCAGGGGCGCAACCAGGCCACTGCAGGGACAGCTGCCCGGCTGGGGCCAGAGGCTGTCCAGTGCGGCCTGCAGTGATGCCAACGCCGCTGCAGGCTTCCCAGCGGATGGGCCGGATCCAGGGCTGAAGGCCAGGGCCAGGGTCTGTCGATCCATCGCCGCCATGGCCCGGGGCCCCAGGCGCTGTTCGACCACCGCCGCCAGGTTCTGCAAGGTTCGCCGACCCGGGGCTGCCCCTTGATCGGCTCCCTGCAGATGGAGGGCGCCGATCCAGCAGCCCTTGAACGACCTGGCGTTCGTGTGCAGGGCCATCAGCAGGTGACGACGATTCATCAGCACCCGGCTCACCTGATGCCGTCGTTTGCGATCGGTTCGCCGGTCCTGGAGGGTGCGGATCCTGGCGGGCAGGCGCTGCTGGCGGGCGAGCAGCAGGCCAGCCGGCAGCAGGCTCAGGGTGATGAGGTTGATCACCAGCCAGCCCGGGATGGAGAGGAGGGCCGCCTCGCGGGCCGTTTCAAGCGCGCTCAACCGCGGCTGAATCACGTAGCTCTCTCCGGGATCCAGCAGCTCGCTGATGCCCGGGAGCGGCTGGACGTCCGACCCGGCGGGTGTGCTGACCCAGGCGACGGCCCGGTCGATCTCGCGGAAGGTTTGGTTCAGGCTGCTGTTGTAGCTGGGGCGTTCCAGGGTGCTCAGGTGGAAGATCCAGCCCCTTTCCGCCGGCGAGCCCATGGACGAACGGATGCCGGTGCCGGCGCCGAGCACAACCCGGCCCTGCTCGCTGCGGCAGTACACACCGAACGAGACGTGCATCGGCGCCCTCGGCGTCAGCCCCCGCAGCCGTTGCAGGCGCTCTTGGACGCAGCGGCGGAGCGAGCTGTCCAAGGTGGTTTCCGGCACCTCGGCCAGGGCTCGGCCCTGGCTGTCCACGATCAGCATCATTTGCTGGTCGGCCACGATCGAAGAGGGGAGCAGTTCCCGCGCGATGAAAGTGGGATCCTCGCCGCCGGCGAAGGCAAACATCGTGTCCCAGTGGCCCCAGTCGAGGGCAGCGGTGCGGTGCTGATTGACCCGCAGTTCGAGCAGGCCCCGCTGGTTCTCGATCTGCTGCCACTGCTGCTGGGCCAGCCCCCGCCAGCGATCCCGCCAGAGGAGCAGTGCCAGGCCGGTGCTGACCGTGAGCAGCACCAGCAGCCACAGCATCATGCTGCTGCGGTTGTGCCGCCACTGGAACGCCAGCTCCTTGCGCAGCAGCCTGATCAAGGTTGGCTCCTC
>CAMDLO010000122.1 GCA_945901765.1 Cyanobium sp. NIES-981
CCCAGGCGGGTCCGGTGTTCATCACCGACCGTGGCCGGCCAGCCCACGTGCTGCTTTCGATCGAGGATTACCGCCGCCTCAGCGGTGAGCAGCGATCCATTGTGGATCTGTTGGCGATGGCCGCTGCTGTTGAGCTTGCCATTCCCACCAGCCGCGAGCTGGCCCAGCCCGCCGAGCTCGATTGATCCGGCATGTTTCTGCTCGACACCAACGTGGTTGCAGAGCTGCGGCGAGCAGGGACTGGTCGCGCTGATCCAGGCGTGGTGGCGTGGGCCGAGCAGGCCGATCCCGCGGCTTTGTTTCTTTCGGTGGTGTCGCTTCACGAGCTGGAGATGGGCGTACGCCTGAAGCAACACCGCGACCCGCGCCAGGGCCAGCTGCTACGCCATTGGCTGGATCAACAGGTGGTGCCCGCTTTTGCCGGGCGCATCCTGCTGATCGATGAGGCCGTGGCGCGCTGCAGTGCTGCGCTGCATCTGCCCGATCCCCGCCCGCTGCGTGACGGCCTGATCGCGGCCACAGCCCTGGTGCACGCGATGGTGGTCGTGACTCGCAACGTGGGCGACTTCCTGCCAACGGGTGTGGAGGTGCTCAATCCCTGGCGTGATGCGCCCAGGTAGGCATACAGACAACATCTTCGAGGGAGTCCATAATTCGAGGGAGTCCGTAACCTGCAATTTGTAGCTCTTGGCTTTCATCCTGATGAAGTTCTTGGTGATGCGAGCCTGCAGCTCCTGCCGGTAGGGATGGATCAGGCCCCCCCGTCAGGTTCGTGTCTGTGCTGGGCTGAGCGGCTCACTCAGCCAGCAGCGCCAGGGCGCTGGCCAATGTGTCGGCCTCGGTGGCGGGTTTGTCGCGGCGCCAGCGGGCGATGCGCGGGAAGCGCACGGCGATGCCGCTCTTGTGGCGGCTGGAGCGCTGCAGACCCTCGAAGGCCAGCTCGAACACCTGTAGCGGCTGCACCGCCCGCACCGGCCCGAAGCGCTCGCTGGTGTGGCTGCGGATCCAGCGATCCAGCGCCGTGATCTCGCTGTCGTCGAGGCCGGAGTAGGCCTTGGCGAAGCTCACCAGCCGGGCTGGTTCACCGGCTTCCGTTGGCGGGCGATCCCACAGCCCGAAGGTGTAGTCGGTGAACAGGTTGGCGCGGCGGCCGCTGCCGGCCTGGGCGTAGAGCAGCACGGCATCGAGGGTGTACGGGTCGCGCTTGTGCTTCCACCAGTGGCCCCGCTTGCGGCCCGCCAGGTAGGGCGAGGCCAGGGCCTTGAGCATCAGGCCCTCGGCGCAGGCGGCGGCAGCCTGCTGGCGCAGGGGCTCCAGCTGCTCCCAGCTCTCCAGGGCCAGCCGGGGGGACAGGCGCAGGAGCCCGGCGCCAGGGGTGGGTGTCGCTCCTGCCAGCTGCTGGATCAGCTCGTCCAGGGCGGCGCGGCGCTGGCTCAGGGGTGCCTGGCGCCGGTCCTCGCCCCCCTGCTCCAGCAGGTCGTAGGCCACGAATGCCGCTGGACAGTCGGCCAGAAGCGTCTTCCCCGGTGCCTTGCGGCCCAGGCGCCGCTGCAGCTGGGCGAAAGGCGCTGGCTGCTCGGCATCGGCCGGCCACACCAGGATCTCGCCGTCGAGCACGGTGCCCTCCGGCAGGGCGGCGGCGGCGGCGATCAGCTCGGGAAAGGCGGCGTTGATCAGCTCCTCGCCGCGGCTCCAGAGGAAAGTCTGACCGGCGCGGCGGATCAGCTGGCCGCGGATGCCGTCGTACTTCCACTCCACCAGCCAGGCGCAGGCGCCGCCGCCCAGGGGAGCCGCCGCCGACTGGCTGCTGTCCTCCAACTCCAGGGGCGACGCCAGAAAAAAGGGGTAGGGACGGCTGGGCACCGCCTCCTGCTGGGCGGCGGGGGCCAGCAGGGCCTGGTAGGCCTCGGCGCTGGGATGGAAGCCGCCCATCAGCCGGTGCTGCAGCAGCGCCTCCTCCAGGCCGCTGAGCTGGGCCAGGGCCCGCAGCACCAGCCCCTGGCCCACGCCCACTCGCAGGCCGCCGGTGAGCAGCTTGTTGGCCACCAGCAATTCGGCCGGGTTGAGCCCGTGCCACAGCCGGCGCACCGCCTCGGCCTGCTCGGCCCCCTCGCGGGCGGCGGCGGCGGGCAGCAGCTGTTCCATCCACTGCTGCAGGGGCTGGTGGGCTGGGTGTTGGTCGCAGCGGCCCTCGGCCGTGATCGCCTGCGGGTCTGGGGCCTCCCCTGCCACCTGCCGCCAGAGCAGGGCGATCGTCTCGGCGGAATCGCCCACGTGGGCGTAGCAATCGTCGAACAGCCAGTCGGGCAGGGGGGAGCCTTCCAGGCAGATCTCCCGCAGGCGGCGGCCGGTGATCAGGCGCTTGCCCTGCTTGCCCAGCAACACGTGCAGGGCCCAGGCGGCATTCGCCGGGGCGCTCGCCGCGAAGAATGCCACCAGGGCCGCCACCCGGGCGTTGCTGCCGCTGCTGGCATCCAGGGCGCTGTAGAGAGCGGCGAAGTGGCGCATGGGGCTTCAGGCTGACATGGCCTGCTGATCGCTGGGCTCCGGGGCTGGATCCTGCCTTGAATGGTGCGGTCTGCGCCATCCCATTGCCCGCCATGCCGTCTGCGCTGGACGACCGCCTGGATCACCTGGCCGAGGCCTGGAACGAAGCTGAGATCGCCCGGCCATCCCTGGGCCGCTGGATCGGGCAGTTCGACGCCCCGGATCAGCCGATCGCCCTGCGGCTGCTGCAGTGCATGCAGATGCACGGCTGGGCACGACTGATCCGCGAGTGCCGGCTGCTGCATGAGCGTCTCTGCGTCGACCTGGCGGAAGACGGCTTCGATGTGGAGCGCTGCTCCGATATCGACTTCACGCGCGCTTTTGTGTGCAAGAGCGGCGATCTGATCTCCTACCTCTATCGCAAGGCCAACCGCCTGCCGGTGACCTGTTTTCACAACATCGAAGGCCTGCAGGCCTCACCCCCAGCCGCCGATCAGCGCCGCGCCCTGGTGATTCTCGACGACTACATCGGCACCGGCTCCCAGTTCCTGTTCACGTTCGTGGCCCGCAATGGGGCCAACCGTGCGCTGCTGCAGCGCTACGCGCGGGTGCGGCTGGCGGCGGTCGTCGTGCACGACGACGCTCGACACAAATGGAAGCTGCTGCAGCGCCGCGACGTGGAGCAGGTGATGGCGATCGAGGAGCAGCAGCTCACCTGCGTGGATTTCGCCCCTGAGCGGCCAGCGCTGATCGCGGCCCTGTCCAGCCTCGACTGGCGCAAGGCCGGCCTGGTGGCTGCGGGCCGCGACTTCCCGGTGACTGCCCATCCACAGCTCAGCGCCGCTGAGCGGCAGCAGCTGCGGCGGTTTCTGCAGCGGCAGCAGCAGGCGGAAGGGGCGGGCACCACCGAATTCCTGCTGGGCCACCACGCATTTTTTTATGGCGCTCCCAACGCCCTGGCACGGGTGCTGCTGCCACTGTTCAAGCGGATCGAAGATTTCAGCGTCTACCCGCGCGCGTCGCAGGTGGGGTTGCCGGCCGATCTGCTCGATTACGACATCGACAACCCCCAACCGGTGACGTTGCATTACCCCAGGGAGTGAATCCCATACGTGAATGCCACCAGGAAAATTAACAGGTTAGGTCAGTTCATGAGCAAGGATCAGAGGATGAGGTTGCTTAATTGGAGCAGGGAAGTGGATTGGAGGTATATTTCGAGATCAGGTATTTTATCACCGTTTAGATCAGCTTGCAGGCGAGTAGGGGTT
>CAMDLO010000123.1 GCA_945901765.1 Cyanobium sp. NIES-981
TGACGGTGCAGCAGCCCCTGCAGCAGCCGGTGGGCCGCCGCCGGTGTTTCGGCCATCAGCGGCCCGATGCGCCAGCCCTCGCCCCGCCCCAGCAGGCAGGGGCGGATGCGGCCGAAGCCGTGGCAGTCGCCGGCGCCACCGATCAGGGCCAGCACCGTCCCGGCGGGGTGGTGCAGCCACTCCCTGAGGAAGTGGGGGCGGGGGCTGGGTTCGCGCTGGGCGTCAAAGCACTGCACGGCCCGCTCGGGGATGCCTTCCCCTTCCAGCAGCTGCCAGCCCTCGGCCGCATCCGGCGCAGGCATGGTTCCGTCGCTGATGCCCTGCCAGCGGGTGGTGGGGGAGGCGGGCGCAAAACCCCAGCGGGCGTAGTCGTCGATGCGATCCGGCGCGGCCTCCAGGCCCACGCAGGGCAGATCGGCCAGGTGCTCCAGTGCGTGCGCCCAGAGCTGCAGGCCGTAGCCCCGGCCGCGCCATTCGCGGCGCACGAGATAGAGGCCGAGGAAGCCGTAGGCGGCGTTGTAGCGCACGCCGGTGATGCAGCCGATCCGCTCGCTCCCCAGCCAGCCCACCCAGATGCCCTGGCGGTCGGTGTGGCGGTAGATGGCCACATCGCCGCTGCCGGGCGCGAAGCCCTCCTGGCGGGCCCAGTCGGTCACGGCGGCGATGTCGTCGCGCTGCAGCGGCCGGATGCGCAGGAAGGAGGTCATCGGAACCGGGCTGCCGGGGCAGGCCCGCGGATACCGGCATGCTGACGGCAGCACCGCCGCCTGGCAGCACTGTTCAGGGAGCAGCGTGTTCAGCGGGCCCAGTCTGCTCGCCCTTCAGCGCCCCTCGGCGCGGCTGGCCTCGGCGATCAGGCGCTGCACCCGCTCCAGCACCGACTCATTGCTCATGCGGTTGTTGAGCCGCTCCACCAGCAAAGGGAAGGCCAGGGGCCCGGGGCGGGGCGTGCGCTCTAGCAGCCAGCGACTGGCCGCCAGCCGCTCCAGCGCCGCCTGCAGGCGCGGCAGCTCCAGCTGCTCCTCGATCACCTCGCGGCGGGCCTGCTCCAGCAGCAGGTGATCGGGCTCGTGTTTCTCAAAAACATCAAACAGCAGGGCGGCGCTGATCTGCAGCTGGCCGCCCGTTTTGGCCTGGCCGGGCATGGCCTGGGTGATCAGGCCGCTCACCTGGGCGATGGCGCGGAAGCGGCGGCGGCAGAGCTCGGAGAGGTTCACCGCCTGCTCCAGGTCGCCGGCCAGATCGGCGCAATCGAGCAGGTCGTCGCCATGGAGCTCCAGCAGCTCCTCGAACGGGTAGCCCTTGGGGGCCAGCAGCTCGAAGCCGTAGTCGTTCACCGACACGGTGATCGTGCTGGGGTGGTGGCGGGCCAGGCGCCAGGCCCAGAGAAAGCCGATGCCCTCGTGCACGAAGCGTCCTTCAAACGGAAAGGCGAACAGGTGGCTGCCCTCGCGGCTGCGGCAGAGCTCCACCAGACACTCGTCCTGACGGGGCAGGCGCGAGAGGTCGGCCTGGCGGCGCAACAGGGGTTCGAGGGCCTGCAGCTCAGGGGTGTCGAGCGCGCTCTCGCCGGCGTGGGTGCCGTCGTCGGCTGGGGGCGCCGCCAGAGCCTGGGCGCAGCGGTCCACCTCCCGGCGCAGGTGGCGGCTGAGCAGGTCGGAGAGGGCCATCTGGCCGCCGGCCCAGGCCGGCACCGCCGAGCTTTTCTTTGCTGTGGCCTTCACCTGGGCCGTCATCTCCCGCAGCCGCACGAACTCCAGCTGGCGTCCTGCGAAGAAGAACACATCGCCGGGCTTGAGCCGGCCGATGAAGGCCTCCTCCACGTGGCCGATCACGGCGCCGCGCACGAAGCGCACCGTGACGGCGCGGTCGGCGGTGATCGTGCCGATGTTGAAGCGATGCAGGCGGGCGATCGCCTTGTCGAGCACGCGGAAGTGGAATGGCTCAGCCGCTGCCGCGGGTTCATCGCTGAGCGCGCCGCCAGGCCCGATCCGGCAGCGCACCAGCTTGCGGTAGCGGGGGTAAGCCCCCAGACACTGGCCGCCGTGCTCCAGAAACGCCAGGCACCACTGCCACTGGCTGTCGCTGAGCTCCCGGAAGCTCCAGGCGCTGCGCACCGCCGCCAGCGCGCCCTGAGGCTCAACCCCCGGCCCGCAGGCCAGGGTTGTGAGGTGCTGCAGCAGCACATCCAGCGCCAGTTGGGGCGGCCGGCGCGTCTCCACCAGCCCCTCGGCCAGGCCCCGGCGCATGGCGCTCACCTCCAGCAGCTCAAGAGCGTTGGTGGGCATGAACAGCACCTGCGACGTGCCCCCCGGGCTGTGGGCGCTGCGGCCGGCCCGCTGCAGCAGCCGCGCCAGGTTCTTGGCCGAGCCGATCTGCACCACTCGCTCCACCGGTTGGAAGTCCACCCCCAGATCCAGGGAGCTGGTGCACACCACCCAGCGCAGCTCCCCCGCCTTCACACCGGCCTCGATCGCCTCCCGTTCGGCGCGGTCGATCGAGCTGTGGTGCAACGCCAGGGCCCCCTCCATCTCCGGGCAGGCGAAGCGCAGGCACTGGTGCCAGCGCTCGGCCTGGTTGCGGGTGTTGGTGAACAGCAGGGTGCTCACCGCCGGATCGAGCCCTGCCACCAGCTCCTCGTACATGCGCAGGCCCAGGTGGCCGCCCCAGGGGAAGCCGTCGATCGACTCGGGCAGCAGCGAGCGGATCGCCGTGGCCCGCTGGATGTCGGCGGTGATGATGCGCGGTTTGCTGCGATCTGCCGCCCCCGGGCCCCTATCCACGCCCATGGGCCCGCCCACCGCCGCTCGAGCGGCCTCCTGGAGGTTGCCGATGGTGGCGCTGATCGCCCAGCTGCGCAGGCCTGGCCGCAGCGCCCGCAGCCAGCTGAGGCAGAGCTCGGCCTGCACGCCGCGCTTGCTGCCCATCAGCTCGTGCCACTCGTCGAGCACCACCGCCTGCAGCTGGCCGAACAGTTCGGGCGCCTTGGCATTGGCCAGCAGCACGCTCAGCGATTCGGGGGTGGTGATCAGGATCTGGGGCGGCGTGCGCAGCTGCTTGCTGCGTTCATGGCTGCTGGTGTCGCCGTTGCGGATCGCCAGGCGCAGCGGCCAGCCCATGGCCTCGATCGGCGCCTGAATCGCCAGGGCCAGGTCACGGCTGAGGGCGCGCAGGGGGGTGAGGTAGAGCAGGCGCAGGCCCTTGGGCGTGGTGCCTGGTTGCTTCGCGCTCCAGCTGGCTTCGTGCAGCAGCTCGGCGATCGGACCCATCACGGCGGCGTAGGTCTTGCCGGAGCCGGTGGGCACCTGGATCAGGCCGCTTTCGCCGGCCAGGTAGGCCTGCCACGCCTGGCGCTGGAACGGCATCGGCGTCCAGCCCTGCCGGGCGAACCAGGCTTCGATCGGGGCGAGCAGGTTGACGGAGAGATCGACTCGCCTGGCCAACAGCGATCTCCCAGTGGTTGGCCCAATCTAGCAACGTTGCTACTGTTGATGCCGTCGGATGGGAGGCGGCAGATGGCCACCACGATCAGCAGCCGGGAGTTCAACCAGGACGCCGCCGGTGCCAAGCGCGCAGCCCAGGCGGGTCCGGTGTTCATCACCGACCGTGGCCGGCCAGCCCACGTGCTGCTTTCGATCGAGGATTACCGCCGCCTCAGCGGTGAGCAGCGATCCATTGTGGATCTGTTGGCGATGGCCGCTGCTGTTGAGCTTGCCATTCCCACC
>CAMDLO010000124.1 GCA_945901765.1 Cyanobium sp. NIES-981
AGCACGGACGCGTCGCCGGTGAAGACGGCGTAGGTGACGTAGCGGAGGATGATGTCCATGTCGCGCAGGCAGGCAGCCATGCGGCGATGGGTGTAGGCGTTGCCGCCGGGGGCGATCAGGGAAGGCTGGGCTTCGAAGAGATCGCGGGCCGCGTTGGTGACGATCTTGGAGGCGTTGGAGGTGATGCGGTTGACGGCATCCATCCGCTTGTTGCTGTCGGCGACCATCGCCGCGAGGGCGTCGATCTGACCAGCGTTGATGAATTCGCCGCGGGCATCAGCCTGGGCAACGACCTTGGTGAAGGCGTCGAACATGGAAAGACGGAACTGAACGTCTTACCCACAATTTAGGCAAGGGAACGGAGAGGCCGTGAGGCTGCCGCTGCCAGGATCGCCTGAGTTCCGTCCCATCCCCTATGGCTGCTGACCCGCTGAGCTGGTCGGAGCTCGAAGCCCTCGTGGTCGAAAGGCCGGAACGCTGGGGAGAGGACCGCAGTGACGGCCCCACCAGTGCCCAGGCCAGGCTGCGCCTGTTTGGCCAGCCGGAGAGCCAGGTGCGGGTGACCCTGTATCGCGATCACCACGCCTGGTGCCCCTATTGCCAGAAGGTGTGGCTGTGGCTGGAGGAGCGCCGGATCCCCTATCGGGTGGAGAAGGTGACCATGTTCTGCTACGGCGAAAAGGAGGCTTGGTACAAGCGCCTCGTGCCTGCCGGCATGCTTCCGGCCCTGGCCCTCGATGGCCAGCTGGTGACCGAGAGCGATCGGATTCTGGAGGTGCTGGAGCAGGCCTTCGGCAGCCTGGGGCCGGGGCTGGCCGATCCGGCGGTGCTGCCGTTGCGACGCCTGGAGCGCCTGCTGTTTCGGGCCTGGTGCCAGTGGTTGTGCGTTGCCCACGGCGGCCGGGGCGATGCCGAGGCCCGGGAGCAGTTCCGCCGCTGGGCCGCCGCCATGGAGCAGGTCCTGGCAGCCAGCGGCGGACCCTTCCTCCTGGGGACAGCCCTGAGCACAGCCGACCTGGTGTTCGTGCCTTACGTGGAACGAATGAATGCTTCGCTCGCTTACTACAAGGGCTATCTGCTTCGGCAGGAGCACCCAGCGATCGAGCGTTGGTTCAGTGCCCTGGAGGCGCGCGACACCTACCGGGGCACCCAGAGCGACTTCCACACCCACTGCCACGACCTGCCCCCCCAGATGGGCGGCTGCCATGCCAACGGCAGTGCCAGGCAGAGCCAGCTGGCCCTCAGGATCGATACCGGACCCTGGCCGATCCTCGATGGTCCGCAGGCCGACCCGGAAACCAGTGAGCCCAGGCCGGCGGAGGCCGGCGCCATCGCCCTGGCCCGGGTGCTGCGCCATCGCCACACCCTGCTGCAGCGCAACCCGCTCGGTGCGGCCGGCTTCGATCCGGCCCTGCGCGCGGCGCTGAGCCGCCTGGCCCTCGGAACGGCAACGGCACCGCCGGGGGGCAGCGCCGCTGGCCTGCGCCATCTGCGCGACCGCATCAGCGTGCCGCGCGACATGCCGCTGCACGCAGCCCGAGCGCTGCGCAGCGCCCTGGAGGCGACGGCCGCGGCCGATCCGCTCAGCCCCGGCGGGCAGGGGGAGCCGATCCCTCAGCAGCATCGCCGCGATCAGGATCCGCGACCCTTTCTGACCAACGCGCCTAGCGTCTGATCAGACCGCTTCGGCACATGCCCTCCTCCAGACCGTCGCTCGTCAAGGCCTGTGGTGCAGCCCTGCTGGGGCTGGGGGTTGCCGGCCCGGTCCTGCTGGGCCCGGTCCGCGCCCAGGCGATCGAACTGCGGGGATCCACCGTGTTCCTGCGGGCACCCTGGAAGGTGGATCTGATCAGCTACACCACCACCGTGGGCCAGACCTGGGCCGAGTACTTCTTCACCCTTGAACTGCCGGCCGACGCCGGCGCCTCCCTCGGGGAACTGCTGATCCGCCAGACCCGGGGTGTCGACACCGATTTCCCATTCAGCGCCGACCAGACCCGCGCCTTCGTGGGCCGGCCGCGGCGTCAGGGAGCGGCGATTCCCGTCACAGCCCAGTTCTCCCAGCAGGAGCGGTTGATGCGGGTGCAGTTTCCCCAGCCCGTGCCCCCGGGCACCACCCTCACCGTGCGCCTGCGGCCCTGGACCAATCCCGGGGCTGCCGACACCTACATGTTCCAGGTGACAGCCCTGCCAGCCGGTCCGAACCCACTGGCAGCTCCCGTGGGCTTCGGCACCCTGCGGATCTACCAGCAGGAATGGCGCTGAGCCTCAGGCCGGCAGCAGCGACGAGTGATGGTGCACCAGCCGCCAGGCCTCTGGACCGTGGCGGTAAATCATGGTGTAGCGGGCCAGCACGTCGCCGTTCTGCTCGCCTCGCTGGTCATGGAAGGTAAAGCGATAGAGCCCGGCATCCACCACCTCATTGCAACCGGTCAGAACCTGACGTTCGATCACCTCCGCGCTGGGATGGCGCTGCAGAAACCCTGCGAAGTAGGCGGCGATGGAGCGATGGTCGTGACGCAGGTCTGCCGCCAGGGTCGGGAGCAGCAGGGCGTCATCGGCATAAAGCGCGGCGACAGCCTCGGCATCGCCGCTGGCCACCGCCTCAGCCCAGCCCTGAAACAGCGTCTCCACACCGGCTGCGTCGATGGGAGCACAGGCCTGGGCCACCGTCGGCAGGGACCAGGCAGGAGCTGCGCCAGCCAAGACAACACAGCCCAGACTCAACAGTGCGGCCAGAAACCCGGCCAGCGCGGGCCCAGCCGCTGCAGCGATCCCGTTCAGCAACCGGGAAAGCGGAGGGTGCGCCAGGTGCCGCTGGCGGTGCTCACCTCGACGCCGATCTCCACCGGCTCCAGGCCGACCCCGAACTGGTCGTGCCACCAGCCCATCGCTTCGGTCCACGCAGCATCCAGAGATTCGTAGTGATCGTCGAGCACGGGGTGAGGATCCCCCCGTCCATCCACCAGCCGGTAGAGACGCAGAGAAGGGTGCTGGGCATGGGCCCGGCTTGCCGGAAGTCGGACAGGCGTGCTGCCGGACTGGCGAGGGTGGGCCGTAGCCATTTCGTGTATCGCGCATCGGGAATGAAATCATGGCTGCTGTGCCAGCCAGAAACTGTCACCTTCACAACATCTCCTTGTTGCTGCCCCGTCCCGCAGCGGTTTCACCATGGGAGGCCGTCCACACGGGAGGTGGGCGTCGCCGGTTCGTCAGGAAGGAAGCCGAGGGCCAGGCGCTCAGGCCAGATAACGACGGATGCAGGGGCGGCACCAGTACACCAGGGCAGCCGTCATCGCGATCCAGCCAAGCGCCGCCACCACCGCTGTGACCAGCCGCCCTTCGCTGAGCAGAGCCAATCTCACAATGCCGTAGGGCAAACCCAGGGCCAGGCCCATCGCCAACGCCACGATCGCCAGAATCTGACCCCAGGCCCGCCACCGCAGCAGCGCCACCGAAGCCACGATCCCCACAACCGCCGCAGGCAGCACACCGCCTGCCCCAACGGCAATGTGAGCCGTCTTCCAGGTGGGGTCCACCAGGATCATGGCCAGGGTGAGGGGAATCGCCAGGCTGTTCGTCACCAGGCCGATCCAGGCCAGGGTGAGATAGCCGCGCGGGGGCTCAAGCATCGCCAGCCGGGATTCGG
>CAMDLO010000125.1 GCA_945901765.1 Cyanobium sp. NIES-981
TCGGCGCCCCGCGCCGCCGCCGCCAAGCCGATCCCCAAAGACAAGAGCACCTATCAGATGGATCCGGCCAACGGCCGCGAGGCGATCCTCGAGGCCCAGCTCGATGAGAGCGAAGGAGCCGACATCCTGATGGTGAAGCCCGGCCTGGCTTATCTCGACATCATCCATCGCCTGCGCGGCGAATCGGAGCAACCGATCGCCGCCTACAACGTGAGCGGTGAATACGCGATGGTGAAGGCCGCCGCCGAGCGCGGCTGGATCGACGAGCGGGCCGTGGTGCTGGAAACCCTGCTCTGCTTCAAGCGGGCCGGCGCCGACCTGATCCTCACCTACCACGCCTGCGACGCCGCAGCCTGGCTGCGCCAGGGGTGAGGCGGCGTGACGGTTCGCCATCGATTCGGCTGCCGCGGGCCTGCAGCAGCCCGGGGTCAGCGTCACTCGGGCGGATCGTCGGAGGCGATGGCGTTGAAGTGATGCTGATCGACCCGATTGATGGGGCGATGGTTTCTGCCGCCACCGAACAGGCGCGCTGGATTCAGCGCAACCACCAGGTTCTGCCAAGCGGAGAGGCCACGACCATGGGATGCAGGCCCTCTCTGGGGGGAACCGAGAAGCCCGGCACTGAACGAGCGGCACGACCTTCGCCTGGACATCGGGGGGGGGGCCGGCAAGGACTTGTTCGTCATCCAGCCAGTCCTCAACGGGCCGGCTCCACTGCCGGAGAAGGGAGCGGCGGCGGAAGCGGGCGAAGTTCGACTCGAAGCCGTCCAGCAGGGGAGGAGCCTGGGGGGTGGGCTGGGCAGCAAAGGCGGCGAAGCCGAAGGACAGTGCCAGCGAGGCTGCGACGATGCGCAGGAGGTCGATGAGGCGGGCCTTCCAGTCGATGGCGGTTGCGAGGGCCTGGCGCCGTTCTTCGATCTGTGCGGCTGCCAGATCAAGCGATGGGCGCAGACGCGCCTTCAGTTCGGGATGCGGCCGACTGGGCCTACCTGCAGTCGCCCCTCACCGGCGACGGCATCGCCCTGCTCAGCCCCGACTACACAGCCGCCGGCCCCCACTTCGCCTTCCACCTCGACGACCGCGCCGCGGTGGATGCGGTTCATGCGCGGCTGAGCGCCAGCGGAGTGTCCGTGGGCCCGGTGCTAGAACCAGAAAGACCAATGAAGGGCGGCTCAGGCTTCGAACGCACATGCCTAGGAAACAAAAAAAGCCCTGTAATCGCAGAGCTTTGATGTGGTGATATTAAGTAAATGTATTGGCGGTACTCAAGCTATCCGCGAAGGTGAGGATTTTTGGATGCGTTTGCGAAGATTGCGTGAATAGCCAAAGAGGGCCGCGACCCCAAGAAGAGGAACAGGTCCTGGAACTTGAGCGGGATCACTACGAAGAATGATTTGCTCGGTGCCAGAAGTGAAAGAAATTGTTGGCGAGGCGAGGCCAATCTGCGCCAGGCTTAAATCTACATCAAAGAAACCATTTACATTTTTGACTTGATTGTCGGCAGTAGCTCCGCCAGTAAATGAATTCGGAAGCCACAGATCCATAAAAGCGCCAAAGCGCAAATAGAGTGGAGGATTATTTACTGGAGTAGTTCCAGTCCAGCCCGCATTTTATGATGTGCCAGTAAACGGGCCTGAGATTCCAGCAATAACGTAACGTCGGCCAGTTTCGGTGACAGCGGTGGAGTTATAATTAAACCTAACATCATCGTTGTTTAGATTAATTCTGGATGAATTGGTGGGGGAACTCGGGGATACACCGATGCTGGCTGCAACGGAGGCGCCAAGCAAAGATGGATTAATGGTGCCGGATGCCTGGATGCGCGTTTGCGTTGAACTTAGAGGGATAAAATCGATATACACCAGAGCTTTAGACGGCGCAGCGTCCAAAAGGATTGCTGCAGAAGTGCCTGCAAGTCCAAAAAGCAAGTATGCAGGCTTCATTATTGTGGATATAATTATAACATAATCAGCCACCTCAGCTGGAGCTGGTCACTGTTGACACTTTGCAAACTGGCACCCTGTGTCACGGGGCGTGAAAGGCGGCTCTGGGTCTCGGATTGGTCCGAGTCATGGGCCTAGTGGCGACCAGGAGAGGTCCTTGGTCCCACGCAGTGGACTCAGCGCGCCGCGATCGTACGGCCGTGTCCGGCGTATCGCTGCTCCTGAGACAGCCGCCGTGCTGGCGCGGGGCCCCATCGGCAAGGCGATCGAGTGGGCTGGGAAAGGATGCACAGCCTCTCTGCGATGAGGAGTCTGTCCGCCCGATCGTTCGCGGTGCGCTCATGCCCCGTGGTGGTGCGACCTGCCTGGATCCGCCCCGAGGCCCGGCGGTCCAACGCTCCATCTGGCGGCAGATGTCTCTCCAATGGCCCGTCCCTAGCTGGCCACGGCATTGTTTCTGGCGGGGATGTCTCCCCTGGCCCAGGACAGCGCCCTGAAGCTGCTGCTCTTTCCCGAGCTGGGGCCCTGGCCTCGGAGGTGTTTAGCGATCCGACATACTACTCCGCCCACAGCCGCTTTGCTGATCAGCGGCTGTGGGCGATCGAGGTGAAACGCAGCCTCAGTCTACAGCTGGGCCGAGGTTTCCATCAGGCCCGGGTCGATCTCCCTCCGAAGCAGACCTTTGTGGTAATCCCCGGGGACGGCGGTTACCCGCTGGCCGATGGGCTGGAGGTGCTGGCTCTGGCGCAGCTGGCCGAGCGGATACACGGGCAGCGCTGCGCCGGCGGGGGCGAACTGGGGCCAAGGGCCGCACTCACTCCTCGATGGTGAGTTGGCGGATGGAACTGCGGCAGGGGCTACTGCAGTCCCTTGCGGGTGAGCTCGATCGACTGAAGGCGCCGCTCCAGCTCCCGAGGCCAGCCAGGGTCGGCGTGCCGGACCTTGCGACTCCAGGAATTCAGCGCCCAAGGCCCGGCCGCCCGAAGCCGGCACCTGGAAGGACCCCGGCGCCGGAGGCGAGACCACCAACACCGCCTCGGATCGGCTGGGCCTGGGCGGGGGCCATCCCGCCGATGCCGGCTCAGCTCAGGGCGATGGCCACCAACAGAGCAGCCGTGATCCGCGAAGGCAACGATCGATGCATGGCGGGGGCCGAGGGTGACAACTCCATCGTGGGAGCGGAACCCCGTCGTGGCATCAGCGGCAGACGAGGGAGAGCGGCTCAAGCATCGAGCTGAGTGGTTGATGAGTTCTACCTCTGAACCTCATTGCCTGCCCAGCAACAGCGCGGCAAGCCTGGCGATCGGATCGACTCGGGCGATGCGCAGCGACGCTCACCATCGCCAGCCCATTGCAGGAGAATGACGGCAGTCATCCCCTGCGCCATGGCCCCGGCCGCCGTCCATCGCCTTGGCCATATAGCCCTCCGGGTGGCCGACATGGAACGGGCCAAGGCCTTCTACACCGCCCTCGGACTGCAGCTCACCTGGGATGCGGCCGACTGGGCCTATCTGCAGTCGCCCCTCACCGGCGACGGCATCGCCCTGCTCAGCCCCGACTACACAGCCGCCGGCCCCCACTTCGCCTTCCAC
>CAMDLO010000126.1 GCA_945901765.1 Cyanobium sp. NIES-981
TGCACCACGCGGTCGGCAATGTCCAGCACCTTGTTGTCGTGGGTCACCATCACAATGGCGGCCCGCTGCTGATCGGCCAGCTGGCGGAACAGTTCCACCGCCATCCGGCCCGACTCCTTGTCGAGGGCGGCGGTGGGCTCATCGGCCAGCAGCAGCCGGGGCTCAGGGGCCAGGGCCCGGGCGATCGCCACCCGCTGCTTCTGGCCCCCCGAGAGCTTCTCGGGGTAATAGCCGGCCCGCTCCGCCAGCCCCACCCGCTCCAGCAGCGCCGCACCCTGCTGATCCATTGCCGGCCGGCCGCGGTTCAGCCAGTCGGGATGCACTTCCAGCCCCACCCGCACGTTCTCCAGGGCGGTGAGATAAGGCAACAGGTTGTGGGCCTGGAAGATGAAGCCTACCTGTCGCCGCAGCCGGGTGAGGGTGGCCCGATCCGCAGCCAGCAGCTCGGCACCGAGGATGCGCAGGCTGCCGCTCTGGGCGGCCCGCAACCCACCGAGCATGGTGAGCAGCGTCGTCTTGCCCGAGCCGGAGGGGCCGGTGAGGATCACGATCTCGCCTGGATGCACACACAGGCTGATGTCGCGCAGCACCGGTTTGGTGATTCCAACTTCGCTGAAGGCGTGGTGAAGATGTTCCACGCGGATCAGCGGCGTTGATGTCAGATCGCTGTCTGCCGCTGGAGCGGCAGCGGAGCTGGTCGGATCCGGGGCTGCCATGCCTAGAAGATCTCCGCCGGATCGAGGCGGCGCAGCTTGGTGGTGGCGAGCCAGCCGGAGAGGCCGCAGATCCCCAGGGTGAAGGCGAACACCAGCACAACGCGCCCCGCCGTCATCACCACCATCAGCGAGGTGGAGCGGGCCAGGAAGCCGTAGAGGCCCAGGGAGAGCAGCAGGCTGGGGGCGAAGGCCAGCAGGGCCAGGATCAGCGATTCCTGCAGGATGATTCCCACCACGAAACCGTCGTCGTAGCCGATCGCCTTGAGGGTGGCGTATTCGGCCAGGTGATCGCTCACGTCGGAGTAGAGGATCTGGTACACGATGATGCCGCCCACCACCAGCCCCACCAGCACCCCCAGGCCGAAGATCAGGCCGAAGGACGTGTTGCGCCGCCAGTAGGCCACTTCGGTGGCCTCCAGTTCCGCGAGTGTGAGCACCTTCAGCGAGGGATCCAGAAACCGGCGCAGGGTGGCCTGCACCTGCAGCGGATCCACGCCCGGCTTGAGCTGGATCACACCCATCTGGATGTCGTCGGCGTTCTGGTTCGGGAAATAGTTCTTGAAGTTGGTGGCCGAGGTGATCAGGTTGATGTCGGCCGCGAACGTCACCCCCAGGCTGAACAGACCGGTGACCACGGCCCGCACGCCACCCAGCTCTGTTTCGTAGCGGCCATCGCGCCGCACCACCGCCGCCACCGGGCCGGCGTTGGCCTTGGAGCGGGTGTCGAACAGCAGGGCATCGCTGCGCTGCAGCAGCTCCGGCTGCGCCTGGAGTTCGGGGATGCGCAGCCCCGGGTTCTCCGGTGCCACACCGAACAGCAGCGCCTGCTTCTGCTGGCGGTTGTCGCGGTTCAGCCACGTCTGCAGGCCGATGTACAGGGGGGTGACAGCTTCCACCCCTTCCACCCCCAGGGCCTGAATCAGGCGGGCCCGGGAGATGTTCAGCTGCTCCCCCAGATAGAGGTAGCGGCCGCTCACCATCACCAGCTGGCCGTTGATCCGCTGGAGGGGGCGCTTCTGGCTGTCGTAGAGGCCGCCGGAGAGGCCCATCTGGAAGAACACCAGCACATTGGCGAAGCTCACGCCGGCGATGGCGGCGGCCAGCCGCATCGGCCGGTGGATCGCCTGGCGCCAGGCCAGGGGCGTGCGCCGCAGCAGGGCGGGCAGGCTCATCGCGGGCTGGGTTGGGACAGGCCGCTCTGCAGTCGCCGTTGCTGCTGCTGCAGCTGGTCCAGCCGCTGCTGCTGGGCCCGTTTCTGCTCCGGTGTGAGCGGATCGAACAGCACGTTCACCTGCAGGTAATTGATGGCGCTGGCTACCGCGCCCGCCTCGGGCCCCAGGCCGATCTTCACCTCGAACACCCGCCGGTCGAGGTTCTCGCCCGCCTGGCCGCTGAACACGCTCTGGCGGCTCACCTGACGGGCGATCTCCACCACCCGGCCTTCCATCTGCTTGCCGGGGAAGCCATCGGCGCTGATCAGAGCCCGCTGCCCCACGCTGACGCCGCCCCGGTCGGTCTGGTAGACCTCGGCGATCACGCCCATGCGGCTGCTGTCCCCCAGCTCCAGCAGGCCCTCATCACCGACCTTGTCGCCGGGGTAGGCGTTGATCTTGAACACCGTGCCGGCCACCGGGGCCCGGATCTCGGCCTTGGCCAGCTCCGCCTGCTCACGGGCCAGGGTGGCGCGCCGTTCCTCCAGTTCCGCCCGCAGCGTCGCCTCGTCGCGCTGGGCCTGCTCCAGGTCGGCGCGGCTGGTGCTTTCGATCGTGATCCGCCGGTCGCGCTGTTCGGCGCTGCTGGCTCCTTCGCTGTAGAGCTGGCTGTAGCGCCGCAGCTCCACCGCCGCCTGGGCCAGTTCGGCCCGCTGGCGGCTGATCACGCTGGCCTGGGCCTTCAGTTTCCGCTCGGCCACCTGCACCGCCGCCTGGGCTTCCGCCACGCTGCGATCCAGGCTGGTGGCGCTGTCCATCAGCGCCAGCACCTGCCCCTTGCTCACCTGCTGGCCCTCCTTGACCCGCAGCTCCCGCACGGTGTCGTTGCTGAGGGAGGCCGGCACCGACAGCTTCACCACCCGGTCGAGGGGCTCCACCCGGCCGAGGGCGGCGATGCGGCGGGGCAGGGGCTGCTGCTGGCGGACCTGCTCCTGTTGCTGTTGCTGCTGTCGCTGGCGCCAGAGAGCCGTGCCGCCGCCCGCCAGGGCCAGCACCAGGCCCCCAAGCAGCCAGGGCTTCCACCAACCGGCGCCTGGGCTGCCCGCCGGGCGGGTGGAGGTCATCGAGGGATCAGCAGCACCAGAGTGTTCTAGGCCGGTTTTACCGGGCGGGCCAGAATGAACCCTGGCGTGCCTGCTGCCGATGTCTGTTCCTGCTCCCGAGGGGCTGGCTGCGGTGCTCGAGCTGCTCCGCTCGCCGGCCGGCGCGCTGGTCTTCGTGCCGCTCTATGCCCTCTGGGTGACGCTGCTGTTGCCCGGGGTGTGGGCCTCGATGCTGGCCGGCGCCCTCTACGGCACCGTCTGGGGCAGCGTGCTGGTGTTCGTGGGGGCGTGCCTTGGTGCGCTGGCGGCCTTTCAGCTGGGCCGCACCGGGTTGCGGGGCTGGGCCCGTCGGCGGCTCGAAGCTGCGCCCCGGTTGCAGGCGATCGAGCGGGCCGTGAGCCGGGAGGGATTGCGGTTGGTGCTGCTCACCCGCCTCTCGCCCGCCTTCCCCTTCTCCCTGCTCAACCTGGCCTATGGCCTCAGTGAGGTGAGCCTGCGGGATTACGCCATCGGT
>CAMDLO010000127.1 GCA_945901765.1 Cyanobium sp. NIES-981
GATCGGCCCGTGCCCGAGGCGGTGATCGAGGAGTTCCACGCCAACATCAACCACCGCTTCTTCCAGCCCCACCGCGCCGAGGGCTTTGCCGCGATCGTGGCCCTCAACCCCGCCGCCGGGGAGGGCACCACCGCCGCCGATCTGCGCAGCCGCCTGGAGGGCCTCACCGGCCGCATCCGCAACGCCTGCAACCGCCAGCGCGCCGTGGCCGCCCAGCTGCACCGTTACTCCCGCCTGCTCGATCAGGAGCGGCTGCTGTTCCTGCTGCGCCTGCTCACCAGCTACGGCGGCCTCGATGAGAGCGATCCAGGCACCGCCGCCGAGCTGCTGCAGATCTGCAACCCGCCGCCCCAGGGCGATCTGGCCGAGCGGGCCGCCGCCTACCTGGCCAGCTGGCAGGAGGTGCACGGCGGCAACAGCGATGTGTATGCCGATGGGGAGGCGATCCGCGCCGATCTGGCCTGGCTGGAGAGCAACGGCTTCTTCCGCCTCGACTGGCAGGGCGACCAGCCCATCACCCTCGAGGCCGAAAGTGCCACCAGCGCCGGCGGCGTGAACGGTGGCTACTCCGCTCTGGCCGAACGCCAGGCCTTCCGCCGCGTGTTCACCCTGCTGCGCCACATCCTCAAGGAGCCCTTCGATGCACCGGAGAGCGAGGGCGAGGGTGATGACGAGCCGCAGCAGCAGGCCCCGGCCCAGGCGCCGCCGCGCCGGAAGCGCGCCCGCCGCGACAGCAGTGAGTTCAGCCCCCTCTACCGCCACCTGATCGACCGCCTGGCGGCGATCGAGGGCAGCTACGGCCCCGACCAGGAGGCCGTCTTCCGCCGCGACGTGGAGCACGTGCTCAGCCCCTACGGCTTCCTGCCCCAGGTGAAGGGCCGGCCCCACAGCCGCCGCCAGGGCTACGCGATCGGCACCGCCCTGCTTTCGGCCGACCAGCTGCTGGAGGTGCACGGCCAGCTCAAGGCCTCCCTCGATCGCCTCAGCGACCAGTCCCAGAAGCCCCTGCTGCTCACCCTGGAGGATCGGCTCAAGCGCGCCGGCATCCTGGCCAGCGACGGCAGCCCCGGCCGCCGCCATCAGCCCAAGCGCGCCCTTGCCCACCGCTCCTTCACAGCCGAGGTGCCCGGCACCCTGGCCAGCCCTGAGCAGGCCGCCCGGCTGGAGCGGGCGATCCGCGACCACCGCCGCGTCTGGCTGCGCCACCAGGGCGACTCCGGCCGTTTCCGCGCCTGGCCCGTGCAGCTGCTCTTCCACGCGATCAGCTGGTATCTGGCCTTTGAAACGGCCGAGATCGGCCATGCCCGCGGCCTGATCCGCTGCCTGCGCGTCGATCGGCTGGTGCTGCTCCATGAAGACGGCAATGCCCGCCGCAGCAGCGACGCCGACCACGACGACGCCCTGGCCCGCCTGCAGCGCCTGCTGCATGTGTGCGGTGGCCTGTTCTTTGGCACCTCGCTTGACGAGCAGCTGGCGGTGATCCAGCCCAACGGCAGCCGCAGCCTCCAGCACCCCTGGGGCCTGCTGCGCTTCTCCTGCACCCCGGCTGTGTTCCAGCTGATCCGCGAGGAACCGCACCGCTTCCCGCCGGAGCACACCAGCTACCCCGATGCCAACCCCAGCGGCGACAGCCACCCCCACCCCGTCGAGATCCGCCTGCCCCACTGGACGATCGAACGCGACTGGGACCTGCGCAACTGGCTGTTCCGCTGGGGCGCCGGCATCCGCATCGAGCAGCCCGCCAGCCTGCGCGACCTGCAGCTGCAGCAGGCCCGCGAGGTGGTGGGGCTCTACAGCCGCAGTGTGCCGTAGACGCAGGCCATGCGCGCCCATCTTGGTAGACCTCGTCTACCAAGATGGCTAGGCTTACCGCGGTCTGCCCTCGTTGCCATGGCCGTCAGCCCGCGTCTCAGCTGGAACCTTCGGGTCACGCCTGACGATCAGCAGCTGATCGATCGCGCTGTCAGCGCCTCTGGCCTCACCCGCACGGACTTTGTGTTGCAGGCAGCCCGCACGGCGGCCCGGCAAGTCTTGGTGGAGCAAACCTGGTGCGCTGTTTCTCCGGAACAGTTCGAGGCGTTTCAGCATGAGCTGGATGCCCCGCCCAGGCCCAGTGAGCGCCTGCGCCAAACCATGGCGGCTCCTCGGCCCTGGCAAGCCTGATGGGGCTGCAGGCGCCGCAACCGCTGGCGGATCAGCACCGCACCTCCGGATTCGACTGCGGCGACGCCAGCCTCAACCAGTGGCTCCAGCAGCGGGCCCTGGCCAACCAGCGCAGCGGCGCCACCCGCACGTTTGTGGTGTGTGACGGCGATGGCGTGGTAAAGGCCTACGTGGCACTCGCCTCCGGTGCGTTGGCGGTCTCCGACAGCCCAGGTCGATTTCGGCGCAACATGCCCGATCCCATCCCGGTGGTGGTGCTGGCACGACTTGCGGTGTGCCGCAGTGTTCAGGGTCACGGCATCGCCCGCGCCCTGCTGGCCGATGCCTTTGAGCGAGTGCTGCAGGCCAGTGAGCAGATCGGCGTGCGGGGCATCCTTGTGCACGCCGCCTCTGCAGCAGCCCGGGCCTTCTATCTGCACATGGGCTTTGACCCCTCACCCACCGATCCCCACACCCTGCTGCTGCGTCTGGCGGATGTGGCGGCAGCGCTTAAGGGCTGAGGCGGTGAGATCCACAACCGCCGCCGTGCCCCTGGCCAGGTGCGAACGGCTCAGGATCAGCAGCCCGCAATCGCTGCCTCCAACCCATCGATCACCGCCAGCAGAAACGGCAGATCCAGGGTCGCGATCGTGTCGCTGCTCTGGTGGTAGTGCGGGTTGCGCATGAAGGAGGTGTCGGTCACCATCACGGCGTTGTAGCCCGCATCCCAGAAGGGGCTGTGGTCACTGAGGCGCACGTCCGGCAGCAGGCGGCCCTGGAACGGCACCGGCAGCACCTTGGTCTTCACATGGGCGCCCATGGCGCGGCTGAGGCCGGGCAGCAGGGCCGCTGCGCCGGTGTTGGCCACCAGGGCGATGAAGTCGCCGCGGCTGCCGTACACCGCCCGCATCGCCGCCAGCGGGTAGCGCTGCTCGGCGGCCGTGTAACCGAGCATCTCCAGGCTGAGCATCAGCTGCAGGCGCTGGCCGCTGGCCCTGAGCTCCCCGGCCAGGGCAGCACTGCCCACCATCCCCCACTCCTCCTGGTCGAACGCCACCAGCCACACCGGCCGCCGCGGCGGGTTACGGGCCCAGCGGCGGGCCAGCTCCAGCAGCGCCGCCACACCCGTGGCGTTGTCGTCGGCACCGGGTGAGCCCAGCGGGCCGTCGTAGTGGGCGGCCACCAGCACCGGCGCCAGCTGCGGCCGCTGGCCCGGCAGCCGCAGGATCAGATTCACCCCCGCATCGGCCCCCTCGCCAAAGCGGTGCTGCTCCACGGGCCCGAGGGCCTGCAG
>CAMDLO010000128.1 GCA_945901765.1 Cyanobium sp. NIES-981
TCCTTCATTGCGCACTTCCCGCAATGGCCATGGGCATTCCGGTGATTGCTGTGTGGCCAATCAATACAGCCGAGGGAAGGCAGTCCGATCGGCAGCGCTTTTCATCTCTTGCCAGGCTCATCAAAATCCATGAGCCGGAAGAGCTGGCTACAACGACGAATCCTGTCGCCGCCTCCAGTTATGTGCGCGAAAAACTGATCGCACTGGACTCATTTGCTCGCGCCACAAGCAGATGGGCCATGCCGATTCGGCCACTCGAATGGCAACTGGCGCCTTCGCATCACTTGGCTCCGCCTTGAATCCACTGCGCATCTTCAGCAACTCTAGCGGAATCAAGGCACCATTTCTATTCAATACTGAAGCAGGTAGCCCTTCCATGCAACCTTGGCGACACGCCTATTCAACAACTGCATAAGGCGTACGGATTCGCGCAACAAACCTGTCGTGATTGACTTCTCATTCCATTCCCGATTCAGCCGTCCAATCAGCCGATGAAGAGGCCGCCCAGGGCACGGTTCATTCGGCCACTGCATCAGGGATTCAGGCAATAGCTCTGTAGAGGTATTATTTAGGAATTGTGCAATGTCTCCGTCGATGGTGCATTCGATCGCTGATAGCAGCCGGAAACCTCTCTGAGCTTTAGGCTGCTGTCATGGTGAACGCATCAACCATCTTCCCCTTCCCCCTCGACCCTTTCCAGCTCGAGGCCATTGACGCCTTGAACCAGGGTCATTCGGTGGTGGTCAGCGCCCCGACCGGAAGCGGCAAAACGCTGGTGGGGGAGTACGCCATTCACCGCGCCCTCGCTCATGGCAAAAAAGTTTTTTACACCACTCCGCTGAAGGCGCTCAGCAACCAGAAGCTCCGCGATTTCCGCGAGCAGTTCGGCACCGAGACGGTGGGCCTGCTCACGGGCGATCTCAGTCTCAACCGCGAGGCCCAGGTGGTGGTGATGACCACGGAGATCTTCCGCAACATGCTCTATGCGGAGATCGACCACCCAGACAACGACCCCCTCGAAGACGTGGAGGCGGTGGTGCTCGACGAATGTCATTACATGAACGACTCCCAACGGGGCACGGTATGGGAAGAGTCGATCATTCACTGTCCATCCTCGATCCAGTTGGTGGCCCTCTCGGCCACGGTGGCCAATGCCGGGCAGCTCACGGACTGGATCGAGGCGGTGCACGGCCCCACCCGGCTGATCCACAGCGATCACCGACCAGTGCCGCTGGCCTTCAGCTTCTGCAGCGCCAAGGGCCTGCATCCCCTGCTCAACGAGGCCGGCACCGATCTGCATCCCAACTGCAAGGTCTGGCGTGCCCCGAAGGGCAACCGGCGTAAAGGGCCAAAAACGCCGAAACCGCCCCAGCCCGAAGCACCGCCCCTTGGGTTCGTGGTGGCCCAGATGGCCGAGCGCGACATGCTGCCGGCGATCTACTTCATCTTCAGTCGGCGCGGCTGCGACAAAGGGGTGCGTGACCTGGGCAAGCTCTGCCTGGTGACCCCGCAGGAGCAGGCCCGGATCAGGGCGCGCCTGGACGTGTTCATGGCCGCCAGCCCGGAAGCGGTGCGCGAGGGCCACGACGAACCGCTGCAGCGCGGTATCGCCTCGCACCACGCCGGTGTGCTGCCGGCCTGGAAAGAGTTGATCGAGGAACTGTTTCAGCAGGGGCTGATCAAGGTGGTGTTCGCCACCGAAACCCTGGCCGCCGGCATCAACATGCCAGCCCGCACCACGGTGATCTCCGCCCTCTCCAAACGCACCGAGCGGGGCCATCGCCCCCTGATGGGCAGCGAGTTCCTGCAGATGGCCGGCCGTGCCGGCCGCCGCGGCCTCGATTCCCAGGGCTATGTGGTCACGGTGCAGAGCCGCTTCGAGGGGGTGCGCGAAGCCGGCCAGCTGGCCACAGCGCCGGCCGATCCGCTGGTGAGCCAGTTCACCCCCAGCTACGGCATGGTGCTCAACCTGCTGCAGCGCTACGACCTGGCCAAGGCGCGCGAGCTGGTGGAGCGCAGCTTCGGCCGCTACCTGGCCACCCTCGACCTGAAAACCGACCAGGACCGCATCACCGAGCTGCAGCAGCTGCTGGCCTCCCTGGCAAGCACGGCTGATGGGGCTGATGTGCCCTGGGACGACTTCGAGGACTACGAGAAGCGGCGTGGCCGCCTGCGTGAGGAGCGGCGCCTGCTGCGCACCCTGCAGCACCAGGCGGAGGAGACCGTGGCCCATGCGCTCACCCTCGCCCTGCAGTTCGCCAGTGAAGGCAGCCTGCTCAGCCTCAAGGCACCGCCGCTCAAGGGGCGGATCACACCGGCGGTGCTGGTGGAGAAGGTGAAGGGTCCAGGGCAGTTCCCTCTGCTGAAATGCCTGACCGACGACAACCTCTGGATCCTGCTGCCGTGCAGCGCCGTGGTGAGCCTGCACGCTGAGCTGAGCTGTCTGCAGGTGAGCCAGATCGAGCCCCCGGAGCTGCAGCGCATCGGCGAGCATCACCATGGCAACCAGGCCAGCGGCGGCCTTGCCCTGGCGGTGGCCTCCATGGCCCGTCGCCACGACATGGCCACGCCCCAATACGACCTGGCCGGTGAGGTGCAGGAGCAGGCACAGCTGGTGCAGGAGCTGGAGGAGGAGCTGGAGCTGCACCCTGCCCACCGCTGGGGTGACCGCCGCCAGCTCAAGAAACACCACCGCCGCAGATCGGAGCTGGAACTGGAGATCGAGGAGCGCCAGCGCCTGCTGCATTTCCGATCCAACCGTCACTGGGACACCGTCCTGTCCCTGATCGACGTGCTGCGCCACTTCGGCGCCCTGGCCGGCCAAGAGGGCCTCGAGCCCACAGAAGTGGGCCGCACCGTGGCCGCCCTGCGCGGCGACAACGAGCTCTGGCTGGGCCTGGCGCTGATGAGTGGCCACCTCGATGCCCTCAATCCCGCCGAGCTGGCAGCTGCGCTGGAGGCCATCTCCACCGAGGTGAATCGTCCGGATCTCTGGTGCGCCTGGTCACCGCCAGCGGCGGTGGAAGAAGCCCTGCATGACCTGCGCGCGATACGCCGCCAGCTGGAGCGTCAGCAGGAAAAAGCAAAGGTGACCTTCCCCCTCTGGTGGGAACCCGAACTGACCGGTCTGGTGCATGCCTGGGCCAACGGTGCCGGCTGGAGCGAGGTGATTGCCAACACCTCCCTTGACGAGGGCGATGTGGTGCGGGTGCTGCGCCGCACCGTGGATCTGCT
>CAMDLO010000129.1 GCA_945901765.1 Cyanobium sp. NIES-981
CGCCAGCCGCTGTCGCGTCTGGCCGATGCAGCCTTTGTGGCCCTGGCAGCTCTGATGCTGTTCCCTGTGGTGCTCTGGGCTGTGGTGCAGCTCATCTGGCCAATCGGCGCGATCGCACTGGCCCTGCTCGCCCTGCTGGTGGTGGCGGGGCTGGGCCTGGGAGTGCTGCTGGCACCACCACGGCAACGCTGCCGTCAGTCATCCCTGGCCATTGCGACGATCGCTCGCAATCTCGGGCTGGCGCTCCTGATCGCCGAATCAAGCGGATCGGCAGAACAGATCACCCCCACCATCCTGGGTTATGCGCTGGTGAGTCTGGTGATCGCCACCCCCTTTTCAATCTGGAGCAAGCGGCAAGCAGCGCGCGCAGCAGATTGAGCACCAGCGGCAAGAGGGCCAACAACAAAGGCCCGCCGGAGCGGGCCCGATGTTGCAGCGCGTCATGCCCGCTCGGGTCAGGCGGTCAGCTCAAGCCGCGCCGCTGGCGGCCTGCTCGAGCTTCTCCATCACCCGCTCCAGCGAGAAGCTGGCGGCCTTCTGGCGCGGTGGATACGTGACGAAGGTCTTGAGAAACTCGCCGACATAGGCCTGGGCAGGCACGATCAGAAAGACGTGATCGAACATCCAGTCCCAGTAGGTGTTGGAGGTGATATCAGCCCGTTCGTAGGGATCGGTGAGCAGGTTGAAGATCTTCGGCACGCGCAGCTCCACAAACGGCTCGGCCCAGATCTGGCAGGTGCCCTGCTCGCGCTGCTCACGGAACACAAACTTCCAGTTGTCATAGCGCAGACCCACCAGATCACCATCATCCGAGAAGTAGAAAAACTCCTTGCGTGGGCTCTTGTCGGCCTTGCCGGTCCAGTAATCGAGCATGTTGTAGCCATCCAGATGGATGTGGAAGGTCTTGTTCCCCACCTGATGGCCATCCAGCAGTTTCTGCTTGATCTCCGGTTCGCCGGCGGCGGCCAGCAGGGTCGGCAGCCAGTCGAGGTGGCTGCAGATGCCGGTGATGTTGATGCCGGCGGGGATGTGACCAGGCCAGCGCACCATCGCCGGTACGCGGAAGGCACCCTCCCAGTTGGTGTTCTTCTCGCTGCGGAAGGGAGTCATGCCGGCATCGGGCCAGCTGTTCATGTGCGGGCCGTTGTCGGTGCTGTACATCACGATCGTGTCGTCAGCGATGCCCAGCTCATCAAGCAGGTTGAGCATCTCACCGATGCACTCGTCGTGATAGATCATCACGTCGTGGTATTCCGACTGCCAACGACCGCTGCGGCCGATGTCCTGGGGCCGGGCATAGGTGCGGAAATGCATGTGAGTGGTGTTGAACCACACGAAGAAGGGCTCCCCAGACGCCACTGCATCGCGGATGAAGCGCTTGGCCTCCACCAGAAATTCATCGTCGGCCGTCTCCATCCGTTTGCGAGTGAGGGGGCCGGTGCTTTCGATCCGCTGGGTGCCGTCACCGTTGGCCCAGCAGTGCAGCACGCCGCGGGGGGCGAAACGCTTGCGGAAATTCGGGAACTCGGGATCGTCCTCTTTCGGGTAATCGCGCAGCTCCGGTTCCTCCTCGGCGTTGAGGTGATAGAGGTTGCCGAAGAACTCATCAAAACCGTGCATCGTCGGCAGATGCTCGTCACGGTCGCCGAAGTGGTTTTTGCCGAACTGGCCGGTGCGGTAGCCCTGGGGCTTGAGCAATTCGGCGATGGTGGGATCCTCAGCCTTGAAGCCCTGCTCCGCACCGGGCAGGCCCACCTTGGAGAGGCCAGTGCGATACACGCTCTGGCCGGTGATGAAGGCGGCGCGGCCGGCGGTGCAGCTCTGCTCGGCGTAGTAGTGGATGAACTTGGCGCCTTCGTTGGCCACCCGGTCGATGTTGGGGGTCTGGTACCCCATCAGGCCGTGGCTGTAGCAACTGAGATTGCTCTGGCCGATGTCATCGCCCCAGAGGATCAGGATGTTGGGCTTGCCGTTCGGCATGGGATTGCAGAAGGTGTCCTCAACATCGTGGAAACGACCAGGAGCTGCTGCCAGAAAGGAGAGCACCCCCGTTGCAAAGTGAGACAGCGCGATCTGCTCAGCTCAGCGCGCTGCTGCCAGTGAGCGGCTGCGACGCAGCACCGGCAGCGACACCAGCACGGTCACGAGCACGTACACCAGGATGCCGATCTTCACCCCAGGCATCTGGGGGGCGAAGCGGCTGGCCAGCAGCAGGGCCAGCCCGGGATTGCGCATCGAGGTGACCAGCGAGGCGGTGATGCGCCGCTCCCGCCCATCGCCGGCCAGCACAAAGCCCACCGCCAGACTGAGCAGCACCAGCAGCGCCATCAGCAGCACCCCCGCCAGGTTGGCCATGCCGAACTGCCAGAGCAGGGGAGCCGTGCGGATCAGCACCGCCAGCACCAGCACCAGCAACAGGGTGTTGGCGAGGCGATCCAGAGGACGAAGCAGCCGTTCAGTGCTAGCCGGGAACAGCCGGCGCAGGCTCAGGCCAAGCAGCAGGGGCACCAGCTGGATCGTGGCGACCTGCAGCGCCACCTGACGGGGCAGCACATCCCAGCCATCCACATCGAAGAGCCGCTCGGCCAGATCGGCCAGCAGGGGCACGGTGATGATCGAAAGCAGGGCGGCCCCCACCTGCAGCCCGCCGGCCAGGGCCGCATCCCCCCCCTGCTTGCCGGCCTTGCGCAGGATCAGCGGCGCACTGGGGCAGACCGCCATCAGGGCGATGGCATGGCGCACCTCCGACGAGAGGGCCCGGGCGGGGGGCGTAAGCAACAGGAGCCAGCCCAGCAGCGGCACCAGCACGCAGGTGGCCAGCTCCACCCGCAGGATCAGGGGCCAGTGCCGCCGCCAGAGGGCGGTGCTGTCGGTGGGAAGGCCGGCGCCGAGAGCCAGCATCACCGCAAACAGGGTGCAGGGCACCAGCAGGGGCACCAGCTTGGCGAAGGTCATCACAGCACTCCAACGATGAGGATGGTCATGGCCATCACCCCGATCAGGCTGATCAGGGTGGCGGTGGCCGCCGCCAGCCGGGGACTCTCGAC